>JAFAPR010000065.1 GCA_019247075.1 Solirubrobacterales bacterium | reverse complement strand
ATGTGGACCCCGATTCCGCCGATGTCCTTGCCACGCAGCTCGATCTCGCCGGTGTGGACACCGCAGCGGATCTCGATTCCGAGAGCCTTGACCGCTTCGCGCAGCGCGAGGGCGCAGCCGATCGCCCGACCCGGCCCGTCGAACGTGCTCAAGCTGCCGTCGCCCACGAACTGGACCACGACTCCCCCGGAGCGAGTCACCTCACTGCGCACGATCTGGTCGTGTCTGTCGAGCAAGTCCCGCCAGCTGTGGTCGCCCAGTTCGGCGGCCCGTGCGGTCGACCCGACGATGTCGGTGAACAACACGGTCGCGAGAAACCTATCGGGCCGTGGCCCGCGCCGCCTTCCGGTTAGAAGCTCTGCGACATCCTCGGCGCCGGCGCTCGGCCCGTCGTCGGAGCGGTCCTCGAGGCCAAACGTCGCGCCGGTTCGCCGGGCGAACGCCTCCACCTGTTCCTGAAATGGTCTAGCTTCGATCTCGACTGCGGCCGCGTGCGCAGCCTGGAGCGGCTCCGCAATCTCGTTGGGCGGTGCCTCGGCGAGCGCCAACGCCTCCGCGGTGCGGAAGTCCGTGTAAGCGGCCTTGTAGCGCTCGTCCAGTGCGCGGAAGCGATCTCCAGCCCTGCGCCACAGGTCGGGGTCGGGTTCACCGGTGAGGCGCGTGAGCTCGGCGCGCGCGAGCTCCCGGAACGCCAGCGCCTCCGGCGGCTTTCCGTCGTCGGCATACGTTGCGATTGCCCCGTCCATGTTTGCGAGGCTCTCGAGCGCACGGACCTTTGCCGGCTCTAGCGCATCGCTTTCCGCCTCTACGCGTACCGCGAGCCAGTAGAGCTCGGCGTTGTAGATCAGGTCGGGCTCCTTGGCGGCCGCTCGCGAGAGCCCATCGGATACGCGCTCCCTTGCTTTGTCGAGCTGACCGCGCCACAGGTGCAGGGAGGTCATCCAGGCGGCGCAAGGACCAATCAGCTGAAAGCCGCCGGAGCGCTGCATCAGCTGCCATGCCTCATCCAGCAGGCGCTCGGCGACCTCGAATTTCCCACGTTCCGCTGCCAGATGGCCCGAGATTAACTTGGTCGCGGCGACGCTGAACGGCGTGGTGGCGGCTTCGCGCGCGGGCTCGGCGACGCGTTCGGCCTCTGAGAACCGGCCCAGGCGGGCCAGCCGCCATGCGGCTTGCACTCGAAGCTGGTCACCGGAGTGGCGGTCTAACCCGAGCCGCTGCGCCGCCTCGATTCCCTCGAGCCCCAAACCAAGCGCCTCTTGGAGACGACCCGAGTCGTCCATCGCCTGACTGGTGTTGACATGGCCGCGCATGACCTCGGCCCGGAGGTCAGAGGCCATAGCGATCCGGAGGCCTTCCTGCCCACTCGCTATCGCGCGCTCATACTCGCCATCCTTGCCATAGACGGCTGCGAGCGAGTTGAGCACGCTCGCCTCGACCGCGGGGGAGGCGAGCGAAGCGGCCATCTCACGCGCCTCCTCGAGACGATCACGCGCCTCACTGAATCTGCCGACAAGCATCAGCATCCTCCCCTCGGCCGCGAGCGCCTCTGCCCGCTCGATCGAGGGGGGTGTCTGTGGCACTAGCTGTCGAGCGGCGGCGAGGTGCTCGATGGCGTCGTCTCCTCGCCCGGCGCTCCACAGCGCGCGGCCGATGCACATCTCGGCGGCCGCCGCGCGAAGCGGGACGACGCGCTCGTCCACCGCACGGCGCGCCTCCTCGCCCAGCAACAGCGCGCGGCGGGCGTCCCCGGCCCATTCGGCGAGCTGGGACCCGCGCAGCAACAGGTCGAACCGGTCACCTCCAGCGAGCACCTCGGGCTCCCCCACGCGATCCCAAAGCGAGAGCGCCCGTTCGACGTGCCTGACGGACTCCTCGTACGCATGCATGCGCTGCGCTTCTTCCGCCGCCTCCACGGATGCTTTGAGCGCGGCCGGTAGATCGCCCGCGACGTGCCAGTGATACGCGAGCTCGGCGGCCGCGCCGGTGGTCGCGAGTTCGGGGCGTGCGCTCAGAGTCTCCGCGATCGAGCCGTGGAGTCGCAGCCGTTCCGCCGCCAGCGTGTCGTCGTAGATTGCCTCCCGCAAGAGCGCGTGGCGAAAGGTATAGGCCATTCCACGGCCCACCGGAACGAGAACGTGATTCTCTGTCGCCTCCCGCAGCGCGCCGCGCACCTCTGCCTCATCGACACTCGAGACGTACCCGAGCAGCCGGTGATCTGCCGACCGTCCCACGACGGCTGCGGTGCGCAGCACCTCTTGCGTCGCCGCCGAGAGGCGCTCTATTCGCAGCAGGAGCGCCTCGCTCAGAGAGCCCGGCAGCTCGCGGCCAACATCGGCGTCGGCGCTGGCGAGCAACTCTTCAGCGAAGAATGGGTTCCCTTCGCTGCGCGCCAGAATGTCCTCGACCACAGTGCCCGGCGGTCTCTCCTCCGCAATTGCCGCGAGTTGCTCGGCGAGCTCGCTACGACCAAGCGGCGCGAGCTCGAGTCGCTGCGCCCTGCCCGACCTTTCGAGCTCGGCGAGAAACGGCCTCAGCGGGTGCCGCCGGTGAAGCTCGTCAGATCGATAGGTAGCCACGAGAAGCAGCCGGTCCCGGCGAGCGTTGCGGATCAGGAACGCGAGCAGGTCACGGGATGAGCGATCGACCCAGTGGAGGTCCTCGATGATGAGCACGACGGGTCGGTCGACCGCCAGCCTCGCAAGTGCCCGGTAGACGCCCTCGAACAGCTGCTCGCGACTGCTGGCCCCAGTCTCGCCCAGCGACGGCCACAGCGCGGCGAGCGTCGAGCGCAAGGGCGGTTCGAGTTGCTCTACGGCGTTTCGGTCGTCCACGACCGGCCGCAGCGCCGTGACGATCGGCGCGAACGCGAGCTCCCCGCCCGCGAGCTCCATGCATTCGCCCGCCAGAACGAGGGCATCCGATTTGTCCGCCCGAGCCTCGAGCTCGGCCACCAGGCGGCTCTTGCCGATCCCGGCCTCACCGGCGACGAGCAGCGCCCCGCCGGTGCCGACTGCCGCCTGTTCCAGGAGGCGGTCAAAGGTGGCGAGCTCGGCGGCGCGGCCAACGAACACCGGAGACGAGATGCGCCGGGCCATCGGCTATTTCCTGGCAGCGACCCCAGTCCAGTACCCCATGACCGGATTATCGCTGCCGCACACTGAAGCGCCGGCTTGTCCTGAATCGGGTTGCCGCCCTGCCGAGCGGCCTCATGGCGTCGCGCCCGTGGGGAGTCGCCACGCCGGCTGGGGGCCGTCGAAACCTTTGAGCTCGAGCTCCTGCGCAACCGCCTCGAGTCCGCGTTCGTGCAGCCACGCCTGCACCCGCCGGTGCGCCTCCTCACTCAGCACGATCTCTCCGGCATTGGCGGCGGTCTGCAAACGCGCGGCGAGGTTGGTAGTGGCGCCGAGAACGGAGACGCTTCCATCGGCGGTCGCCGGCCCCACCACGGCGGGTCCAACGGCGATTCCGATGCCCACTGCAAGATCAAGTAGCGTGGCCTTCCCGCTCAGGGCGATCGCGGCCTCGAGAGCGTCGCGGACGTGATCCAGGCGAGTGCCGGTGGCGTTGAAAGTGGCCATTACCGCATCCCCGGCGAACTTGTCAACGAAGCCGTAATGACGGCTCACCTCCGCCGCCGCCCAGCGATAGAGCGTCGTGATGCGCTCTGCCATGTCGGCGGGCGGGGTGGCGGAGGTCAGCGCGGTGTAACCGCGGACGTCGGCGAACATCGACGTGACCAGACGCTCGCCCGCCTGCATGATTCGCGGCTCCCCGTCCGCCGCGACCGGCGATGCCGGTTGCGCTGGTTCGGGAATGGCCACACCGATCCTGGCGGCAGCGGCTTGGGCGGAGGAGGCGATCAGCGCGGCGCCGGCGGCCGCGGCGGCCGCGGCAACCGCGGCCAACTCACGCTCGGCGTCTTGTCTTCTTCCATGCCGTCCCAGGGCCTCCGCCGCCAGCGTGCGCGCGCGCCATTCGACCAAGCGGAAGCCTCGCTCCGCGGCCTCGCGCGCCACACCGGCGAGGACCGCCGTGGCCAGCTCCGCCTCTCCCCTGGCAAGCAGGATCCGGCCCTCGGCCTCGTCCAGGAACGGCGCTCCAGCTTCCACCCCGCGCGTTCGTGCAGTGGCGATGGCAGTCTGCGCCTCGTCGAGCAGGCCCGCGGCCACCAGCGCCTCCGTGGCGACGGAGAGTGAGTCGGCAAAAGGAGCCAGTGCGTACGCATGCTCCTCGATCTCCCGCGCCAGCTCCACCGCTTCCTCGAGACGGTCGGTTTCGAGACGCAGCCGTATCTGCACAGCGGCGTCATAGATGACGTCCTGGAGCTCTGCGCGGTCGGATAGTGGGGGCAGCGTCGCGGCCGCTTCGTCCAGCCGCCCCATTTCAAGCAGCACCTCGGCGAGCTCAACGTTACTGCGCCAGCTGACTTTGGCGTTGGCGCCGGCGGTGGAGGTCACCTGCGCGCGCCTGATGAATTCAAGCGCGCCGCGGAGGTCACCGCTCGCCCGAAGCCCCCAGCTGCAGGCAAAGCCGAACATGTCCCCGATAACCGCGGGGGCCGGCTCAGCGGCGAGTTGGTCCATGTGCGCGCAGACGCCCGGCATCATCATGTGCAGCCGGGTCCAGGCATCGTTATAAGCGATGTTGTGCGCGACCAAC
This sequence comes from Solirubrobacterales bacterium, assembly GCA_019247075.1. Classification (GTDB taxonomy): domain Bacteria; phylum Actinomycetota; class Thermoleophilia; order Solirubrobacterales; family Solirubrobacteraceae; genus Palsa-465. The sequence continues at coordinate 16,092 of JAFAPR010000065.1, read as the reverse complement.
GTGTAACCGCGGTGGCGCGCTTCCTCGAAGGACTGGTCGAGCATCCTCATCCCCTCGGACGTGCGCCCGGCGTCGATCAGGGCCACTGCCAGGAACGACTCCGCCCAAATGCGCTCGAAGTCGGCGCCGGCCGCGCGCCCAACCTCAACCGCCTTCCGAGCTGTCTCAATGCCTCTTGGGTCAAACTCGAACTCATACAGCCCGGCGAGCCGCATATACGCGAGGGTCAGGTCTGACGTGGGCCCGTGTTTCTCCAGCGCCTGGCGCGCGCGTTCGAATTCCTCTCGGGCTTGGTCGGGGCGACTCTGCTCCCAACGACAGCGGCCCAGGACCAGCCTGTAGCGGGCGGCCTCCACCTCTTCACCGGCAGCCTCGAGTCCCTCAACTCCCTCATCAAGCACGTCGATTGCGGCCGCTGGCTTCCCATCCATCCACAGCAGCCTGCCCATCCGGCACAGAAGGCGTGGACGGGCGAGCGGATCGCGGACGTGCGGCAGGGCACGACCGACCAGCTCGAGCGCGTCGGCGAACGCCATCGTCTCTTCGGCCTCCTCGGCGGCTGCCACGCACACGGGCACGGCCTCGTCAAAGCGGCCGGCTCCCAAGAGATGGCGGGCCACGGGCAGCGAGCCGGCCCTGGCGTTCCGGAGCGCGTCGGCCGCGCGACTGTGAATCGCCTGGCGGCGCGGCAGCACGATTTCATCGCCGACGGCCTCCTGGGTAAGGGCGTGACGCCACATGTACTTCGCGCCGCCATCCCGGAGCTCTTCGAGCAACTGGTTCGCAACGCCCACTTCGAGCGCGCGTTGGACCGTTGCCTCGGGGGCCTTCGCGACCGCGACAAGCGTGTCGTAGTCGAACGTCCTGCCGATCACCGAGGCTGCCTCGAGGATCTCCCCCTCGCTGCGGTCCAAGCGACCGAATCGGAGCAGGATGGTGTCCCGCACCGTCTCGGGGATGCTCAGCTCCTCGAGCGCGCCGCGCTGCCACCCGCGGCCGCCGGGGAGGAAGTCGCCGCGGTCGAGCGCCTCCTTGAGCATCTCCTCGACCACGAACGGGTTGCCTTCGCTGCGCGCGTACATCAGATCGCGAAACTCGGGCTCGACCCGCTGCCCGTCGAGAATCGCAGCGATCATCTCGGCGATCTCGCTCTCCCGCAGCGGCGAGAGTGACACCAGTTCCACGATCCCCAAGCGGCGCCAGGTCTGCAAGAGCGGCGCCAGTGGGTGGCGGCGGTCGAGCTCGTCGCTGCGGTAGGTGAGGACCAGAAGCGAACGGATGTTGCGCAACCGGCGGGCGAGGTGGTCGAGCAGCTCCCGCGTCGCGGAGTCGGCCCAGTGGACGTCTTCTACGACCAATAGCACCCCTTGCTCATGGGCCGGCACAACCAGCAGCGCCGCCATCGCCTCGAACAGGCGCAACTTCGCCTGCGCGGGATCGCCTACCGGCTGGGCGGCCTCTTCGCGACCGAGCTGCGGGAACAGCTGGGCCAGCTCCCGCCGTGCAGCGCCCAGCGTGTTCGCGAGCCGCTCGGCGTCTCGCAGCGAGATGTAGTTGCCAATCGCCTCGACCAGCGGGAGGTAAGGAAGTGGTAGTTCCGCCTCACTGCACGACCCCCACAAGACAGCCCAGCCGAGGCGCTGCGCGCGCTTGGCGAGCTCGGTTGCGAGCCGCGTCTTGCCCATCCCCGCTTCACCGCCTAGAGCGATGAAGCGGCTCTCGCCGCCGTGCGCAGCGAGTAGCGCGTCTTCCAGCACGAACAGCTGCTCGTCCCTGCCGACCAGCCTCGGACACAACACCCGCTCCACCACGGCCCGATTGTCTCACCGGCCGCAGGCTGCCCAGGCCCAGTCTAGCTTGAGTTCGTCAGAGGGCTGCTTCCGCTCTCGCGTAGGCGATCTGCAGGGCATCCGCCGCCGCCACAACCGACAACGCCGACGCCACCCAGCGGGTCTCCGCGGGAGCCGCGACCAAGCCGGCAAGGAAGGCGCTCGCGGTCCACACGTCGAGGCAGTAAGGGCAAACCAGGAGCTCGCCCAGCACGCGCCTGACGCCGCGACCACGCGCGGCCTCGTCGACCTCGCCGGGGCCGGCGTCGCCTTGGAAGCGGCTGAACGGGGCGCGAATCGCGCTCGTGACCCGATCCCTGGCCAGGATCCGCGAGGCCTTGAAGGTGGCCGTGGCGATGAGCGCCAGGTCGCGGCTCTCGACCCGTTCGGGCAGTTCCTTGCCAGAACGATGGAGCCAGACGGAAAAGCCGCCGCATAGCGTCAGGAAGGACCCCATGAGCAGGACGTAGCCGCCCAGGGGACGCTCCTGGTCGGGGCTGTGCCCGGCGAAGGGCGGAAGTTCCTCTAGGGTGGTGTCGCTCATCGTCGGTGCGGTCTACTGAGCGGTCCCGCTCTCGGACTCGCCCGGAGCCGGCGTCCCGACGGACGGCACCGCTTCTTGGGAGCCGGTGTTGGCGGCGCCGCCGTTTCCGGTCCGAGCGGTCTGCTCGCCCGTGTGCGTCACGCCGGCCTGCTCGTCTTCTCCCGAGGAGCCCAGCGGCGCCGGTGTGCGGCCCTCGCCAGCGCTCGCATGCTCCGCGGGCGAGGGCTCGGCTTGCGGAGCCGCGGCCTCGCCCCGATCCTCGCTGACGGGGCCGGCAGCTCGTCGCCTGGGAGCGGGCCGCCGCGTCGAGGAGCGCGTCCGCTGCTGGCGCCGCGGCGTGTCGGCGCGCGTGGGTGCGGGAGTCTTGACGAGGTGGAGAAGGTTCTCGACTCCCCGTACCTCCGGTACCGAACTGGCCTTCTGCTCGAGGCTGCGGATCTGCTCGGGCCGCTTGACCTCGCCCCGTAGCCACACCACTCCGTCGACCACGTTGACGTTCACGGTCGACTTGAGCGTGCTGCGGCCCCGGAAGATCTGGCTCTCGACCTTGTGCGCAAGGGTGACGTCGTCCATGTCCCGCTTGCGCTTCTGGCGCAGGTGCCGCGCCTCCTCGATCAGGCCCCAAGTCCCGGTGGCCGCCCGCCGGCCGAGTCTCGCTCCGATCCGAACGGTCCCACCGACGATGCCGCCGCTGGCCCGGGCGATCTTGTTGGCGTTCATTCTCGGGTGCCTCCTTTGTCGACTACGTGGTTCAGACGCTGAGCACCAGCCCGTCGGCGGCCGTCTCGAACTCGAGCTCGCCCAAGTGGGCCAGCACATCATCGCCCATGTGCGTGAGCACCAGCCGCGCGCACTCTAGCTGGCTGCGCTTCTCGGCCAGCGTGCGGTAGTCGAGGTGCCCGGACTGCGGCTGGTCAAAGTCGTTGCACTCGCAAACAAACAGATCGGCTCCCCGCGCAGCATCGATCAGGCTGTTGGTCCATTCCGTGTCACCCGAGTAGGCGAGCACCTTGCCGCCGTACTGCACCCGAAGCGCAAACGATGGCGCGCCGCTTCGGTGGACGACCTCAAACGGCGTCACGGTCGCCGGGCCGAGCTTGCACGGGGTGCGCTCGGCGAGCTCCAGGTAGCGGATCTCGAAGGCGGTCTGGGCGCTGGAGGACCCGGCGTAGAGACCTTCCGACGCCTGCTCTAGCCGCTCGCGCGTCGTCGGCGGCCCCGCGACCACCAGCGGCCTTGAGCGCTTGGTCAACCGGCCATCGATGATCAGCCACAGAAGACCGCCGAAGTGGTCGCCGTGGAGGTGAGAAAGCGCCACCCAGCCGATGGACCCAGGGTCGATCCGCTCGCGCTTCAGTGCTGCCAGGGCAGTCGCTCCGCAATCGACGAGCATCGGCTCCGCGGCGCCTTCGAGGTGGAAGCACGTCTGCAGCCGGCCACCGCTCGAGAAGGCGTCGCCGCAGCCGAGGAAGCGAAGCCGGACCGGAGCCATGGTCAGGCGACGATATCGTCGCGCTCGCTGCCCCGCCGTCATCTTCGGCGGCGCCCGGCCCGCCGCCGACCTTAGACTCGCGGGATCGAGTTCGGAATTGGATATTTCCCGACCCACGATGCGCCCAGTCCGGGGGTGATCGCGCGGCTCGTCGAGGAGCGAGGCCACCAGGCGCTCTTCTTCGCCGAGCACACGCACATCCCCTCGAGCCGCGAGAGCCCGTATCCGGGTGGCGGCGAGCTGCCGCGCAAGTACAGCCACACCTACGACGCTTTCGTCGCGGTGACAGCGGCCGCCGAGGCGACCTCACATCTCCGCGTCGGCACGGGGATCTGTCTGATTATCGAGCGCGACCCCATCATCACCGCCAAGGAGGTCGCGTCGATCGACCACCTCTCCGGCGGCCGCTTCGAGTTCGGCGTCGGCGCCGGCTGGAATCGTGAGGAGATGAAAAACCACGGCACCGACCCGCGCACGCGGATGCGCCTAATGACCGAGCGGGTGGAGGCGATGAAGGCCATCTGGTCCCAGGAGGAAGCGAGCTACGAGGGCGAATTCGTGCGATTCGAGCGGATCTGGTCGTGGCCCAAGCCCGCGCAACGCCCCCACCCGCCGGTGCTCGTCGGCGGCAATGGCCCCACGGTGCTCGACCGCGTGCTCGCCTTCGGCGACGCCTGGCTTCCGAACTACGTCCCCGGCGGCGAGATCCTCAAACGGATGGGCGAGCTTCGGGCGCGGGCGCAGCGGCCCATCGGCCTGATGATGATGGGCGCCCCGCCCGACGCGGCGGTGCTCGACGAGCTCGAGCGGGCGGGCTGTCGCCTAGCCGTCCACTGGATCCCGTCCGCGGGCGCCGGACACGTCGAGCGGGCGCTCGAGGCCTGGGAGTCGGCGATCGCCGAGCTCACCGGCGAGGCCTGAGCCGGGCGGGGTCCGCAAACGTGAACGCGGACGACGCCCGCGAGCGGTTCGCAGCGGCGCGCGTCGCACGACTGGCCACCACGGACCGGTCGGGCCGTCCGCACCTCGTGCCGATCGTGTTCGCGGTCGAGGACGACCGCGTCTACAGCGCCGTGGACGCCAAACCCAAGCGCACGACAGCTCTTCGCCGCCTGGCGAACGTGCGACACAACCCGGCGGTCGCGTTGCTTGTCGACCACTACGACGACGACTGGGGCGCGCTTTGGTGGGTGCGCGCGGATGGCCACGGGCGCGTCCTTGACTCTGACGTACCGGAGGCCCGCCGAGCCATCGCTCTGCTGCTGGAGCGCTACCCCCAGCAGCGGGCGGCGGGAGCGGTGCTTGCGGTCGACGTGTACCGCTGGAGCGGGTGGAGCGCGCGCTAGCGGTCAGGCAGGCCTGCGCCTCAGCGGAGGCCCGCCACACACCCCTGTCGGCCCGCCTGCGGGGGGCGCTACAGTCGCACCCGTGAGTCTCGTCGTGATCACCGGAGCAACACGCGGGATCGGCCGCGCGGCCGCCGTGGAGATGGCGCGGCAAGGGGCCGAGGTAGCTCTCGTCGGTCGCGACCCGGACCGAGTCGAGGCCTCCGTGGAGGAGGCCCGAGCCACGGACGGCGGCGCCCGGGTGCACGGGCACGTCGCGAATCTGACGCTCATGGCCAACGTGCGCGAGCTGGCGCAAGAGCTCCTCGAGCGCTACGACCACATCGACGTGCTGGCCAACAACGCCGGCGCACTGTTCGCCTCGCGCAAGGTGACCGCAGAGGGCTTTGAGCAGACCTTCGCGCTAAACCACCTGGCCCCGTTCCTGCTCACCGATCTGTTGAGAGAGCGGCTGCGAGACGGTCGTGTCGTGACGACGGCGTCGGACGCGCATCGGTCAGGACACTTGGATCTCGACGATCTTCAGTCGGAGCGCTCCTACGGCTCTATGCGGGCCTACGGCACTACCAAGCTGTGCAACATCCTCTTCACCCGCGAGCTCGCCCGGCGCGCCCCCGAGCTGCATGCGAACTGCTTCCATCCCGGCGTGGTGCGTACCGGCTTTGGCAAGAACGACAACGGGGTCTGGAAGGTCCTGACGACGATCGGGTCACCCATGATGCGCTCCTCGAAGCGAGGCGCGCGTTCGCTGGTATGGCTCGCGCTCTCCGACGAGGCCGGCCAACTCGATGGGGAGTACATCGAGGACGAGAAGGTGGTCTCACCTAGTCGGCGGGCCCGGGACGGCGACCTCGCCCGAGAACTATGGAACCGCAGCGCCGAGCTCGTCGGGCTTCCCGCCGAAGCGCCTGCCTGAAATCTGGATCACTCAGCGTCACCCAGCGTCCATAATCCCCAACATAGTCCCGAAGGCTCCCCTTGAGTCCACCGACGGCGGCCGGGTTCCATCCGGCCCGGGCTGGTTCGTGCTGAACGCGCGTGAGGCGCGATGGCTGGACGGCCAGTATGGCGCCTACACGCGCTTCGAAGGCGATCCCCGTTTCCCGAAGCTGGGCTTCAACATCGGGGTGCTCGAGCCTGGGCAGCCGGCTTGTATGTACCACGGCGAAGACGAGCAGGAGGACTTCCTGGTGCTCTCAGGGGAGTGCCTGCTGCTGATCGAGGGCACCGAGCAGCGCCTGAAGCAGTGGGATTTCGTGCACTGCCCGCCGTGGACCGAGCACGTGTTCGTCGGCGCGGGCGACCGGCCGTGCGCGATCCTGGCCGTCGGCACGCGCTCGGGCGGCGATGTCCTCTATCCCGTCTCCGAGCTGGCCCAGCGCCACCGGGCAGGCGTGGAACGTGAGACCCGCGACGCCGAGCAGGCCTACGCGGACATGCGGCCAGACGAGCCCGTCGAGTACCGCGAGGAGTGGCTTTCGGGCGCAGGGCCGCCCGCGAGCAGATAACGGGCGAGCGCGCACGCCAGCAACAGGGTCATGATCACCGCGCTCGACACGCACCATTCGCAGATCGCGTGGATCGAGAACAGCTCTCTGAAGGTCAGGTAAGCGCTGAAGCCGAACCCCACGAGCGTCAACCCGAGCGTTGCCAGGCGGCTCTCTTCTCCCTCCGGCGCGAACAGGCTGCCCATGATCGCCGCGTATCCGAGCAGGCCGATCAGCGCCACGGGCACGCCGGCGAGACGGGACCACTGGGAGGTCTGCACCTTGATACACGACTGTCCCGCCGTGCACGCGGGGTGGACGCCCGCGTAGTGCACGTAGGTGAGGTAGGCGGCCACGGCCAGCCCCGCGACCGCGAGGACCAGCATCACCTGCCGCAGCTTCGCGATCACCCCTCGACGGCTTTGATCGCCGACTCGTAGGTCTGGTAGTTACCGAGGTACGGGATCGTCCGCGCCCCCCTGGGTCCCTGAACCAGGACCGACGGCGTGCCGCTGAAGCCGAGGGCGTGCGCCGACCGCTGGTCGCTGCTGACCGCAGCCGCGAGCTGCGGCGAACTGCGGTCGTGAAGCCACTTGCCGTAGTGCAGCCCGCCGACGAGCCTTGCCAGGCCGTCGAGGAAGCCAGGGTTCACGTAGCTCGTGTTCTCATCCCCCTGGAGGTGATAAAAGAGCTCGATGTAGTACCAGGCGCGGCCCTGGAGCCCTGCGGCCATAGCCGCGGCCTGCTGGGTGGAGAAGGCCCCCGGCTGCGGCCCGCCGCATGTCGCCGTACAGAGCGAGCGATAGACGATCTTCACCTTGCCGGCGCGCACGTCCTTGGAGATCAGCGTGGCCTCCGGGCCGAGCGCGAACGCGCGGCAGATCGGGCACTTCAGGTCTCCGAATTCGGTCAGCGTCACCTTGGCGTGCGGTGAGCCGAGCGTGTTGCCCGATTCCGGGATGCCCCCCAGCAGGCGGTTGACCGTCGCCGACACGTGCTTGGCAGCGACGCTGGTGGTTTTCGGCGCCGAGCTCGCCGACCCGGCCGAAATCGCTACCGCCACCGCGACGACCGTGGCGGCGAGGGCCACCACACCAGCGAGGATCCGCAGTCGGCTCTGTCGCCGTGCCCGTTGCGCCTGAGCGCGCTCCTCGGCGACCCGCTGCGCGCGAGCCTGCGCTTTCTGTTGCGTTCGAGATGCCATGGTGGAGGGGTGGCGGCCGGCGCCCGCCTTCCGGGGGTGGCGGGCGCCGTAGCCGTGAGGAAGGGTCGCCTGGAGGTTGGGGGACCCATTCCGTGAGGTGACACCACATATAAGCGCCCGTTGCTGAGAGCCGGGTTAGAAGAGGCCAGGAATCGCTATAGAGTCGATCGACGGCGATCCGCGGAGCACGCGCCCGCGTAATGGCGGCGCAGCGCCGACCGCGGTGGTGCTCAGGACACCAAGCAGGTGGGGCTCGGCGACCCGCCCTGAGGGAAGGCTTCCGCCAGGCCGCGGGCGATGTAGCGGTTGCGGGCGATGTAGCCGGGCGAGTAGTAATGGATGCCGTCGGGGATGAACCACTTCCGGCGCGCGTGCGCGGCCCAGTCGAAGATGCGCATGGTCGGATACCGGCGGCAGGCCGCGAGCAGGTCGTTGTTCCAGCGCTGCATGCCCGACTCGGCGTACGGCCCCGAGCTGAGCAGAGTGATCGTGTCGATCCATAGGACGGGCTGGTTGCCGATGATCCGCATCATGCGCGCGATGCGGGCCGCCTGCCCGGCGTTCGAGCCCGCGGCCACGTCCGCGGTGTCGTTGGTGCCCAGCGCGAGGACCCAGCAGCCGCGGTACCCCTCACCCACATGCTCGCGGGCAACCGTGGCCCCGTTTGGGTGGCCCTCAAACACCTCCACGATCGAGCGCGCGCCCGAGATTTCCGGAATCGTCGTCCTGACGCCGACCTTGGCCAGCTGCGCCTGTAGCTGCTTGTGGGGGTCGGGGATGTATGCGCTCGAGATCTGCCCCTCGGAGGTCGAATCGCCGATGTACACGACCGACCGGCAGGAGGTGTGCGTAGGAGCACTGGTCTGTCGCTGGAAGGAACGGATGAACGGGACGGCCGCCGGGGTCGTGGATTGTCGCCTGGCGGTCGGGTCCGCCACCGCGCTTACGTTCGCGAGCCTGGGCGGCAGATGTGCGATCTCCGGGGCGCGGCGGCGGCCCGACGCCACCTCCGGCAGCAGCCCGCCGAGCCCCACGGCCGCGACCGCCAGGCCTGCCAGGACCGTCCCGGCGAGCGCGAATCCCGTGCGGCGCTCGCGCAGGCGGGCCGCGCCCATGCGTCCTTGCCGCCACAGCCGCCCAAGGGCTCCCCGCCGGATCGGGTCCTCAACGAAGCGCCAGGAGAGGCTGGCGACGACCAGCGTGACGGCCAGCTGGAGGACCGCCTTCCCCAGCTGGACGTGGGTGCTCGCCGCGCCCCAAAGGACGACGATTGGCCATTGCCACAGATAGATGCCGTAGGAGCGGACGCCGATCCACTGCAGCGGACGGGCTCCCAGCAGGGCGCCGAGCGCGCTCGCGGAGTGCACCACCGCCGCGATCACCGCGGCGGTCGCAAACGACAGCAGCAGGAACCCGTCCGGATACAGGAAGGAAGTGAAGGGCGTGGTCTTCCAGACGAGGACGAAGATCGTGACCAGCCCGGCGACGCCGAGCACGTCGAGCGCGAGCACGCGCCGCACCGGAACGCGGGACCCGAACCGGGGGAAGTGGGTGGGCCTGACGACGGCCAGGGCGCAGCCGATGAGCAACTCGAAGGCACGGCTGTCGGTGCCCTCATACACGCGCGTGGGGTCGAGATTCCCCGGGTGGAAGACGTGACCCATCACCCACACCGAGGCGGCGGTGCCCGCGATCGCGAAGATGGCGACCCCAGCGCGACTTCGCCAGATCCAGATCGCGAGGAACACGAGCCACGGCCACAGCAGGTAGAACTGCTCCTCGATCGACAACGACCACATGTGATCGAGCGGCAGCGGCTGCGAGAAGCGGGCGAAATACGAGGCGTGCGCGGCGATGTTCGACCAGTTGGCGAAGTACAGCGCCGCCGAAATCACCTGCCGGCGCACGCCGTCCAGCTGCGAGGCATCGAACAGCGCCACCCAGACACTCACCGCCACCAGCATCAGGAACAGCGCGGGAAGCAGCCGCCGGGCTCGGCGCAACCAGAATTGGCCGAGGCCAAGGTCTCCCCGGCGGGCGTAATGCTCCAACAGGAGATCCGTGATGAGATAGCCCGAGAGCGTGAAGAACACGCCCACGCCCAGCATGCCACCCTGGGCCCACGGCATGTTGACGTGATAAGCGATCACGCACAGGACAGCGATCGCCCGGAGCCCATCTAGGCCCGGGACGTAGCGCTGACCGCGTGCGTCGATAGGCCGGGGCACGGCTAGCTATGGCCCCTTGGACGTGTGAAATGGCACTTCCACGGCGCTCGGCCTCCTGAGTCACCTCGCGCGGATCCGTCGCAGCGTAACAACCCTTGACGTCGGCACAAGCGCGATGTGGTTCTCGATGGACGGTGCGGCTCGCGGCGGCCGGATAGGCTCAGGTCTTCGCTTCAGCGCATGCCCTTCGACCTCGTCATCGACATCGAAAACACGCCCGGAGCGCTCGCGCAGGTCGCGGCCGCAATCAGTGACGCGGGCGTGAATCTGGCGGCGGCCACGTGCGTTGGCTCGGGAGCCCGGGCCGAACTCCACATCCTGGTGCCCCACGCGGAGGCCGCAAGGCACGCGCTCGCAATCTCACACGTCGCGGTCACGCGTGAGCGCGAGGTAGTCGTCGTCGACGTGGAGGACCGACCCGGTGTGCTCGCCGATTTGACTCGCAAGATCGCCGAGGCCGGAGTCAACCTCGATCTGGTGTACGTGGCGACGCGCAACAGAGTGGTGTTCGGCGCCGCCGACCTCGCGGCGCTGCAGGCCGCTCTGACCGGCGTGTCGGCGCCTGAGGACCGAGGCCGCTGACACCTGCGTTTTGGCATTACCGCCGCGGCGGCTAAGGGGCCGCGTCGCGCTGGGCTGATCGTTCGGTGCGCCGCCACCGCTTCCCGGTTACGCTCCTCTCAGTGGGAACTGGGGCCACTGAACAGCGGGCCGCGTATGAGCGGCTGCGCAGCGCTCACTTACACGCGATACGGGCGACCCTCGAGGACCACGTCGCCCGCGTGGAGTGGTCGCGCGACCGACTCGAGCGCTACCGCGTCGAGCGCTTGCGGGCGCTTTTGACCTACGCGCGGGAAAGGTCGCCTTTCCACGCGGCCCGGATGGACGGGCTGGACCCATCTTCGATGGTCGTGGAGGACCTTGCGCGGCTGCCCCCAATGCTCAAAGACGACTCTCAACGAGAGTGGGATGCGATCGTAACCGCTCCCGGCCTCACGCGCGCAGGCGCGGAGAGGATCCTCGCCGAGGAGGAGTGGTTCTCCTACACGGCCTCCGGGGACCAATTGTTCAGCTCGGGCGGATCGAGCGGCGTACGCGGCGTGTACGTGTGGGACTGGCACCAGCTGATCACCGCTGCCGGTCTGGCTTGGCGGATGCAGGTGCGGGAAGAGCGCCGTTCGCCTGAGGCGACCCTCCCCGCCCGGCTCGCCGTGCTCGAAGCAGGTGGTCCGCCGCACGCCAGCACACCGCTGTTCGATGTCGCGACCACCGCGGACATGGATACCGCGATCATTCCCGCCGGCGATCCCTTCGAGCAGGTCCACGCCGCGGTGGCCGAGGCGCGCCCCACCCACCTGGTTGGTTACGCGTCGGTCATCGCGCGACTCGCCCACGCGACGCTCGACGGCAACTTGGACATCCACCCGGTGCGCGTCAGCACGAACTCCGAGCCTCTGAGCGAAGAGGACCTCGCCGCGATCACCAGGGCTTGGAATGCCCCGGTCCACAACCTGTGGGGCTCCACCGAGATCGGAGTCCAAGCGGTCGGCTGCGGCCACGGCGAGGGACTGCACGTGTGCGAGGACGAAGTCGTTCTCGAGCGCGTGGATGAGGCTGGAGACCCAGTCCCGCTCGATCAGCCGGCGGCGCGGACGCTCGCTACCGGGCTGGCGAGCCGGACCTTTCCGTTCATCCGCTACGACCTCGGCGATGAGGTCACCACGCTCCCCGGCGAATGCCCATGCGGAAGCTCGCTCTTGCGAATCGCCTCCGTGGCGGGGCGCCGAGACGACGACTTCCGATATAGGACCGACACGGTGCCGGCGAGCGCCTTTCGCCACGTCCTCGGCACCGACCCGGCGGTCTCGGAGTACCAGGTGCGGCAAACGCCGGCAGGGGCCGAGGTGGTCGTTGTCGGATCCCCGGACCTCGCGGCCCTCTCCGCCGCGCTGGTCGAGTCGTTGCGGCGCTACGACCTGCGCGATCCGGAGATCAAGATCTCGACCGTCGCTCAAATAGAGCGCCACCCCGGGACCGGCAAGCTCAAGCGATTCGTCGCGTTGCCGTGAGTGGCGACTCAGCGGCAGCGCGACTCCTCGCCGCTCAGCGCCGCCGCCGTGAGCTATCGGTCGCGGTCGTGCTTGGGCCGACGTGCTGATCAAGCCAACGGGTCACAGGCGCCGCCGCTTCCCAGGTGTGCGCGACGAACTGCAATCCCCGGTCACGGCCAATACCGCGCCCGAACTTCAGCGTGGCGCCGAGTGTCAGGCTCTTGCGGCGCAGCAGCTCGATCCGTTCGTGCTCCCTCGGATAGCCGCGCGGCGCGGTGGCGAGCTTCTCGCCCCAGAGCCCAAGTCCCGCCTTTTCCGCATCCGCAACCGCATTGCTCAGCGCGGGCCCGCGCCGGTCGTCGGCGACGGCATCGCGATAGCGGTCGAGCTGGTCGCGAGCCATGGCGTGGTAGCCGCTCCCCGCCACGAGGCCGGCCGCCGAGATCGACGCGTACAGGCCCTCGTGGGCGATCGAGGTGCCACCCAGAATGCCGTATGTGTTGGTCTTGTAGGGGGACTTGTCGGGCGAGAAGCGGATGTCCCGGTTCTGCCGGAACATCTTCACCTCGCCGCCGAACTGCTCTCCGAGCTCGGTGAGCAGCGCCTCCATCTGATCGCGGATCGCCGTCTCGAAAAAGTCTCGCTCGGAGGCGAAGTACTCCTTGCTGTTGTCGGCCTCGAGGCCCGTAAACCACTTACGAACATCGCTCCCGAACCCTTCAAAGACGGTCATCGTTCTCGTAGAGGGCGGCGGCATGGCGGTCACGCTACTACGCCCTCGCGCCAGCTGGGGTACCGGGGCTGCCAGCCGAGGTCCCGCTTGGCCTTCGCGTTCGACGCCGGGCGGATCTCGGTCATCATGACCACGCCCGCTTCGCCCGCAAACATCCGCCCCACGAAACGCGGCACCCGCCACGGCTTCGGCGCGCCGACCCTTTGCGCCACCGCCGGCAGCCACTGCACCACCGGTGCGGGATCGTCGTCGACCACGTTGTAGATCCCACGCTTGCCGCGCTCGACCGCCGCCACGGTGGCCTCCGCGGCGTCTGCGATGTGAACGAACGACCACACGCCGGCCCCGTTGCCGACCACCGGGATTCTGCGCTTCCGGATCATCTCGTACTGCTCGCCGCCGGGCGCCATCGACGTGCCGGGACCATAGAACCCGCCGTAGCGAAGCACCACCCCTTCGGTCCAATCCGCGCCAGTGACGGCGGCCTCCAGGTACCGGATCGCGGCCAGCGACTCGCGCATCTCGCGCGCGGGGTTCGGGTCAAACGGATCCTCTTCGCTCTTGACGGATCCGCCGATACGCGCGTACGGCCAGCCGGTGAAGCTCTGCGCGACGAACCGGCGCACTCCGACCGCGCGCCCGCCGACAACAGGTTGTCGGTGCCCTCGGTCCGTAGTTGGTTGGTCGCAGCGAATGCGCGATCAAAGTGGGGTATGCATCGTCCGCTTTGACTCGCTGCGGGTCGCCCCTACCACCTCGTGGCCACCCGCCACCAGCCGCGGCACCAACTGCCTACCCATCGCGCCCGTGGCCCCGGCAACGAACACCTTCACCGTCAGTTCCTTTCTCGCTCAGAGGGGTCCTCGGCACGCAACGGACGTGAGCGTCTGGCCGGTAGGCGGCCCGCGCGGCGTGCCTGGTCCGTGAGCAGGTACTCGATCTGGGAATTGATGCTGCGTAGGTCGTCGTCGGCCCAGCGCCGCAGCGCCTCGAATAGGTCGGGCTTGAGTCGAAGCAGGAACCGTTTGCTGTCCGCCATCCCTTTGTCGAGCTTCCTCGGTGGCATGATATCACCATAATAGCGCGGCGATAACGGCGGTGCAAGTCGAGTGGTCCCCGGACGCTTCGAACCGCACCGCGCGCGGTCCCCGCTGGTGCGGTTTGAGGTGGTCGCTATGCGGCTGCCGCTAACCGCGCCCTCCCGAGACGCAGCCATTGCGGTCGCTGCCGTCCGGATTGCGAAACGGTACATTTGTACCATTATGCCGGTGACCGCCGCGAAGGATCTCGGCGCGCCCGCGCCTGGCCGCCATGAAGTCGGGCGCCGCCCTCGCGCGGGCCGCCGCCCCAGGGCCGCGGGGCGATCGCGCCCTCGGGGCACGGCGCGACGCGACGCGCTGCTCGACGCCGTCATCCGGATCGTGGCGGAGGTCGGCGCGGATGCGGTAACGCATCGTCGCGTCGCGGAGGTGGCGGACCTGCCGCTTGCCTCGACCACGTACTGGTTCGAGTCGAAGGAGCATCTGTTGACGGCGGCCCTGGAGCGCGCGGCAGACCACGACATCGCGCGGCTCAACGAGTTCATCGGCGGCGACGCTGGAGACGTCGCTGACCCCCTTGGGCTCGCCGTCGACGCGATCCTCGATCCGGTGCAGGAGACCGGGCAGACTAGCCGTGGTTCGCTGCTCGCCACCTACGCGCTCCTGCTCGAGGCCGCGCGCCGGCCCGCACTGCGGGCCGTGACCCGGCGGTGGACGGACGCCTATCTCGCTGCGCTGGGCCACCTCCTGTCCGAGGCCGGCTCGCGCGATCCGTCGTCCGACGCGGCGCTCCTGCTCGGGGCCGCGGACGGCCTGCTGGTCGCGCAGCTCGCAACGGGCGACCGCTCGGAGCTCGGCCACCAGCTGCGCCGGCTCGCCGGCGCCCTGATCGGAGCATGAGCTCGCAGCGGACACGGCGGTCGGGAGCCGCGACCGTGCAGGGGACCGATCGGTCCACGGTGGTTCTGATCCGCGTCCTGTTGGGCTTCGAGTCGGTCCTGTATTCCGTGGTCGCGCCGCTGCTGCCGCACTATGCACATCAGTTCGGGGCGTCGAAGCCCGCAATAGGCGTGCTTGCGGCCGCCTATCCGGCGGGCATGCTCCCTGGATCGCTGCTCGGGGGGTGGGTTGCCACCCGAACTGGCGTGCGTCGCACAACCGTGGTGGGTCTGGTGTTGTTCACCGCGTCCATCGCCCCGTTCGGCTTCGGGTCCAGCATCGCGGTCCTCGACGGCTTGCGCTTCGTGCAGGGAATCGCGTGCGGGTACATCTGGAGCGGCGGCCTGGCATGGGTGATCGCGATCGCCCCGCGCGGCCAGCGAGGAGAGGTGCTTGGATCGGTGCTGGCATCTGCCATCTTCGGCACCCTGCTCGGGCCGGTGCTGGGGACCTTGGCGGTCGCCGCGGGCACCGGGATCGTGTTCGTAGGCGTCGGGGTCGTCTCGCTGGCGCTGACGGCATGGACCGTTCGCCATCCCGAACCCCCGCGGGCCGCGCTCGGGGGCGGCACCTCACCGCGGGCGCTCGCCGCGAGCCCTGCGTTCGTGGTCGGGTTCTGGCTGATCTTGCTTGTCGCATGCACGATCGGCGCGACCGAGACCCTGCTACCGCTGCGCTTGGCGCGCTTCGGCACGTCCGGAATTGCAATTGGAGTGACCTTCATCCTGGCATCACTGTTGAGCACGCTGCTGGCGCCGGGCATCGGGCGAATGACCGATCGCCGCGGAAACGCGCTGCCATTGATCGCGGGCCTCGGCCTGACTGCGGTGCTGCTCGCATTGCTTCCGTTGCCACAGACCGGGCTACCCCTGGCGGTGCTTACCGTGATGACGCTCGGCGGTCCACTGACCGCATCCACGACCGCGGCGATGTCGTTGATGACGGACGCCATCGAACGGGTCGGCGCGGCGCTCGCGTTTGGCACGATGCTGCTCAACCTGGCTTGGGGGATGGGAGAGACGTTCGGGGCACCGGCGGCCGCGACCCTGTCCCGAGCCACGAGCGACGCGGTGCCGCTGCTTTTGCTGGCGGCGGCGATGCTGCTGACGCTCGCCCCGGTGGTCCGAGTCCGGCTCGGTGGCGACGCGCCGCGGGCGGCCACAGCGTCGGCCGGCGGCGCGTCATCGGACGACTCAACT
>JAFAPR010000032.1 GCA_019247075.1 Solirubrobacterales bacterium | reverse complement strand
AACGATCCTGGCACGGTCGGCGTGGGAGAGGATCACGTTGTCGAACGGCGGCAGGAAACGCGGCGGCGCGGGAGTATCCGGGTCGGGAAGCGGGCCGTCGGAGACGTCGAGCAGCTCACGGCCTTGCTCGTCGCGGAAGCTGCGAAGTCCCTCGCGCGCGCGCCGCACCGCTTGGCTGAGTCCGGTCAGGCCCGACCAGGCTGCGATGTCCTGGACGGTGGCGGGTCCGAAGGCGCCTAGGTAGCGTTCAATCAGCTCGTGGAGCTGGAAATGAGCTGCCGACTTCGTTCCCATCCACGCTTCATCGGTCGTCCAGCGCGCCTGCCCGCTGTGGCGCCAGAGGCCTCGTGGGGGAACCTGCACGATCGGCTCCAGGTAGCTCACGGCGTAGGCGAGCGCCGTCCGATCCACGCCCGGTCGCTGCGCCGCCAGCTCCCGGCCGAGCTCGGCGCGCGTACGCGGCCTTTCCGCGAGCAGGGCCCGACCGTGGGCCAGCAACTCGTCGACGTCGACCCCCGCGATCGCCTTGCTGAAGGGGCTCCCGTTGAAGTTGCGCGCCAGCACCGGGCCCATCAAGGGTCGTAGACGAACCCAATCCCGGTCGGTGACAAGGTGCAGCGTCGCCCGCATCAGCCCTCCGCGGACCACGCGGCGAGCGGCGATGAGGTCCGAGAGCTCGTCCGGCGCGAACGCCTCCAGCCGGGCCCAAAGCCCCAGATACGGCGCCTGGGGCTCCTGTGTCTGCATCCCGACCAGGTGCTCGACCGCCTGCGCGACCGGGAGGGCACGCCGCTCGAGTAGCAGCTGACGCGCGAGCAGCGCGCGATTCAGCGCGCGAGCGTTGAGGATCTCGCTCGATCGGACGGGCGACATCTGCACCCTGCGACGGCGTTCACCGCAAGCGGCGCCGGGATCCTCGCAGCCTCTCGGGGCCTTTGTGGCGACTCGGCGGCTTGCTGCGCTTGCTAAGCGCGGCCTCAGGTTCGCGGGCTTGCTGCTCGCGGGCTTGCTGCTCGCGGGCTCGCTCACGGTCTTCGCTCAGCCCGACTTCGAGGAACACGAGCCCGGTGGCGAGGATGAGCCCCACCCCGATCAGGGAAAACCCAACGAGCTGACCCGTCTCTCCGCTGAAGATCGCCGCGCAAACCGCTCCCGCGACCACGAGCAGCCCCGTCAGGCCGTACGCCACGATACGCGCGCGCGTCGTCACGGTCTGGCTGGACGCGGGAAAGGAATCAAGACAGCGTAGCCACAACGCCTCTAGCGGCCAGTGTGTGCCGCGGTGTGGCCGGGTAGCAATCTCAAATGCCCAGATCGATCTGGAACGGGACCATCACCTTCGGGATGGTCAACGTCCCGATCAAGCTGTACACCGCCACGGAGTCGAAGACGGTTCACTTCCACGAGGTGCACATCGAAGACGGGGCCCGGATCGAGCACCGGCGGTGCTGCCCGAAAGAGAACAGGGAGATCCCTTTTGAGGAGATCGTCAAGGGGTACGAGGTCACCGAGGGGAAGTACGTCGTGCTTGACGCGGACGAGGTGAAGGCCGCCGCCGGCGACCGCGGCAAGGTCATCCACCTCCGCGAGTTCGTGCGCGCGGAGGAGATCGACCCGGTCTTCTACGAGAAGACCTACTACGTCGGTCCGCGAGATGACGAGAACTCGTTCCGGCTCTTGCGCGAGGCGCTCCGGCAGACCCAGCGGGCCGGAGTGGGTCGCTTCAGCTTCCACGATCGCGAATACCTGGTCGCCGTTCGTGCCGGCGCAAACGTGCTCGTGCTGCACACGCTGCGCTTCCACGACGAGGTGGTTGGCGCCGCCGAGCTTGAGATCGAAGGCCTGACGCGGAAGCCGGCGCCCAAGGAAGTCCAGATGGCGGGCCAGCTGGTGCTGACGCTCGCCGATGACTTCGACAGCTCCGCCTACGACGACACCTACCGCGAGGCAGTGCTCGATCTGATCAAACGCAAGGCCAAGGGCGAAGAGATCGACCTGGTGGCTCAAGAGGAAGCCGCGCACGGCGACGACCTGGCGGCGGCGCTGCAGGCCAGTCTCGCCGGAGCGAGGAGTTAGAGTGGCGCGGCCTCTCTGGAGGGGATCGCTCAGCTTCGGCCTGGTCAACGTTCCGGTCCAGTTGGTCAGCGCAGCGAGAGATCTCGATTACCACTTTCACCAGCTGCACGACAAGGACAAGGTCCGGATCGAGCAGCGACGTTTCTGCTCGAAGGATGACCGGCAGGTCGCCTGGGAGGAGGTGGCGCACGCGTACGACCTCGACGGCAAACGGGTTGTGGTCACCGACGAGGAGCTCTCCTCCGTGCAGCCGCGGAAGACCCGAACGATCGACATCGAGGCGTTCGTCGACATGGACCAGGTTGACCCGATCTACTTCGACCACCCCTATTTCCTCGTCCCGGCCGGCGACAGCGAGGGCACCCTTCGCGCCTATCGCCTGCTCGTGGAGGTGATGGGGAGCCAGGACCGCGCGGCGCTTGGCCGCTTTGTGATGCGGACAAAGGAATACCTCGTCGCCATCCGGGAGCGAGAAGGCGCTCTCGCCCTAACCACCATGCTGTTCCACGACGAGGTGCGCCCCACCAAGGACATCGCCATAGCCGGCAAGAAGCCGTCCAAGAGACAGCTCGAGGACGCCGCGGCGATCATCGAGGAGCTCTCCACCAACTGGGACCCCGAGCGGTACGAGGACTGCTACCGCGAGCGCCTGAAGCGGGTCATCGACGCCAAGCGCAAGCGAAAGACGATCCACGCCCCCACGCCCGAGAAACAGCCGGAGCCGGTCTCCGACCTGATGGCGGCGCTCGAGGAGACGCTCGAGCGGCTCCGCGACGGCGAAACGGTCTAAGGCCGGTCGCGGCTGGGGGGCTAACACGTGTCTGGCGCGCGACCCGGTGCTGCTACGTCGGCGACCTGGCCATCGGCAGCCGCGGAGACGCCCCCATCTTGACCTCGGCGTCGTCGGACCGTGGTCCTGTCCCCTCCAGATACCAGTGACGGTTCGTCGACGCGATCCAGGTATCGCCGCCCGAGGGACTGAGACCGAAGCGGGTGATCGTCGGCTGACCGCCAACCTGGTCCGAATAGAGCAGTTCAACCGATAGCGGCTCACGGGCCTCGATCGCCTCGGCCACCGAGGCGCGGATAGGATCGTCCGGATTCCGCAGCGCGCCTTGCCACATCCCGATGTCGCCCGCCGGTATGTAGAGGTCGCGTGACTGGACGTGAAATTCCTCGTCCGACGTGTGTGCGGGCGCCGTTCGCGATGTGGCCATGCCCGGCTTGACGAACCACTGCTGGCAGACAGCGATTCCGGCGCCGACATTGCGCAGGCTGATCGCGAGATACACCGCTCCGTCGACGTGCTCAGCGACAGCCCCCCCGCCGGCCGCTTCTACCCAACGCCCTTCCACGAACATGATCTTCTGCACCGGATCGTCAAACCGGGACGGGGCCAGCAGAGGTCTGCGCTGCTCCCGCAGGGCGTCCTCGGCGACACGCGCGGATTTGTTGGCGGATCGCACCGACGCGAACGTGGCGATCGCGAGCACGAGCGTGCCGCCCGCCGTCGCGAGCGATGAGATCGTGGCCCAGTCCGCGGCGAATGGGAGCATCGGTGCGCAGTTTGGCACCGGGGCCGCCTGCCGGCGAGCGACGGGTCCGCGGCGCAGCTACGGACCCGCGCGACGTTCGCTATCGAGAGCTACGGGGCCGGCGTCGCCGGCCCCCCATCGGGCCAGCGGCGCCCGGCGACCTCTAGTTCGCCGACCTTAAGCGAGCCGATCTCGACCTCCCCCGCCTGGAGTTTGCGGATGACGGCGTTGGCGATCGCCAGTCGCCCGATCGCCATGGCGCCGACGGCCGACGCGGCGATGGCGAGCGGAGCCATCGCCGACGGCCCGACCACGCGGGCCCCGATCGCCATCGCGCCGGTCGCGCTGGCGCCAGTCGATCTGAACGCCCTCGTCTCTCCTCGAGGTTCACTGCTCCTGCGCATGGTTGGACCTCCTGTTGCGATTGCCGATGTTGTCCACACGCCGGGATGTGCGGGCGCGGGCCTGCACATCATGGCGAGGTCTCGCAGCTGGGCTCGGCGCGGCTTGGAACATCAGCGGCGTGCGAGGCGTCGAGGGAAGCCGGAGACATGCATGATGTGCAGGTGAGCGACATCGCGCTTCCGGGAATGGTCGCCGTCGAGCACTCCTTCGAGGTGCCGCTCGACCACGATGACCCCGAGGGGCAGCGGATCTCGGTGTTCGCGCGCGAGCTCGCCGATCCGGACGGTCGCGACCGCCCGTACCTGCTCTACCTGCAAGGGGGGCCGGGATTCGAGGCGCCGCGGCCGACCACGCCCGGTTCACTGGGCTGGGTGCGCCGCGCGCTGAAGGATTTCCGCGTCTTGCTGCTGGACCAGCGCGGCACCGGCCGTTCGACTCCGCTTGGCGCTTTGGCCGAGCTTGACCCTCAGCGACAGGCCGCATACCTGAGCCACTTCAGGGCGGATTCGATCGTCCTGGACGCTGAGTTCATCCGCCGCGAGCTCGGGGTCGACCGCTGGACCGTGCCCGGGCAGAGCTTCGGCGGCATGTGCGTCACCACATACCTTTCGATCGCGCCGGAGGGGTTGCAAGAGGCGCTGATCACGGGTGGGCTGCCGGGCCTCGGACGCACCGCGGACGAGGCCTACGAACGCACTTACGGGCAGGTGATCAAGCGCCAGCGCGTCTACGCCGAGCGCTACCCCGACGACGTTGCGCGTCTGTCGGAGCTGCGGCGAACGCTCGAGCAGCGGGAGGTCCGACTTCCGGTGGGCGATCGGCTGACCTGGCGGCGGTTCCGGCAGGTCGGAACGATGCTAGGCATGAGCGACGGCGCGGAGCGGCTTCACTACCTGTTGGAGCTGCCCGAGGACTCGCCGGCTTTCTTGCACGACGTGGAAGACCCGCTCGGCTTCGCCCGAAACCCGATCTACGCCGTCCTGCACGAGGCCTGCTGGGCGGACGGCGGATCGACGCGTTGGGCGGCGGAGCGCATGCTCCCGCCGCAGATCGAGTCCGAGGGACTGCTGACCGGTGAGCACGTCTACCCGTGGGTGTTCGAGGACTACGCCGCGCTCGCGCCCTTGCGCGATGCGGCGCACCTGCTCGCGGAGCGCGAGTGGCCTGCACTCTACGACCGAGACGCGCTGGCGCGCAACGAAGTCCCCGCCGCGGCCGTGATCTATGTCGACGACATGTACGTTGAGCGGTCGCTGTCGGAAGAGACCGCTGCCCGGATCCGCGGCCTCAGACCGTGGATCACCAACGAGTACGAGCACAACGGTCTGCGCGTCGACGGCGAGCGCATCCTCGGTCGCCTGCTCGACCTCGTTCGGGGCCGGGTTTAGCGAGTCCCCGACCACGTCACGGCCCAGACTCCCCGACCACGTCACGGCTCCAGCGAGGCGGGCGTGGGCGCGACACCGGAGCGCGCATAAATTTAGTCACTCGAAAGAGGACAAGCCGCGCGGCAGACCCAGAAGCTCCAGACGTCTGCTCTTCGCTTCGTCAGTCGCCCACGCCCGCCGAGCAACCTAGCGTCTGCGCTGCGCTTAGGCAAGGACCCCGGCGCGCCATAGTGCGCAAATAGCGGTCAGAACGGATGATCGGCTAGCTTGGATCCGCCGCGGCCGCTGGACAGACCAGCCACAGCCGTGACCACGCAACTGCACAAGCCGAGTGAGGAGGACCGCATGCCAGCTTCAACGTCGAGCGAGGAGGACCGCACGCCAGCTTCAACGCCGCTCAGACCCGTCGTCGAGGCGCTCGAGCAGATGACCGCGCTCGACTCGGCCGGAAAGACGATCGGAAAGGCTGTGCGCGACCGGCTCCGCCCCGGGGGGTTCAAGGATGCGATCAGCGGGACGTGGTTCGGCCACGCCGTACACCCGCCGCTCACGGACGTCGTGATCGGCTCCTTCCTCGGCGCGTCGCTGCTCGACCTGCTCGGCGCCGACGACAAGTCGGCCCAACGGTTGCTCGGCGTGGGCCTGGCCGCGGCCCTGCCGACAGCCGTCACCGGCGTCAATGACTGGGCTGATACCGAAATAGCCGACGAGGCCGTTCGCCGCGTCGGCCTCGTCCACGCCAGCGCGAACGTCTCGGCGCTGGCGCTGTATGCCGCTTCCCTAACCGCCCGCCGCAGCGGTTCGCGGGGGCGCGGAGTCGCCCTCACGCTGGCGGGCACCACGGTCATGACCGTCAGCGGCTACCTCGGCGGCCACATGTCCTACGTCCGCGGCGTGGGGCCCAACCAGACCGCGTTCGACCCCGGTCCGGGCGAGTGGACCGTCGTCGGGGACTCGGCCACGTTCAAAGACGGAGAACCGCACGCAGCCGTCGCGGAAGACACCCCCGTGCTGCTCGTCAGGCACGGCGACGGTCTGCACGCCATCCACAACCGCTGCTCGCACCGCGGTTGCTCGCTCAGCGAAGGCAAGGTCGAGGGTCACACGGTCACCTGTCCCTGCCACGGCTCGCGCTTCGACGTCCGAGACGGGTCGATCATCGGCGGCCCCGCGACCGCGCCGCAACCCGCCTTCGAGACACGCGAGCGCGAGGGAAAGGTCGAGATCCGCTTGAGTCGGCGCGGCTGAACTCAGTCCACCAGGGCACGGAGCGCCTCCACCGCATCCCATACGTCGACGAACCTGGTGGTGAGTGGCGAGAGGCCGAGGCGGATCACGTCGGGACCGCGAAAGTCGACGATCACTCCGCGCGCGATGAGCTCCGCGCACAGCGCCTCGGCCTCGCCGTGGGCGACGGCCACGTGCGCGCCGCGCCGCAACCTGTTTCGGGGCGAGGCGATCGAGAAGTGCAGTTGCGCGAGCCGCGCATCGACCAGGGCGATCGCGAAGTCGGTAAGGGCCATGGCCTTGGCGTGAATCCGCTCCATGCCGGCTTCGGCGACCAACTTGATCCCTTCATCGACGGCCGTCAGCGCGAGCACGGGCGGGCTGCCGGAAAGGAGCCGCCGGATGCCGTCCGCGGGCAGGTATCCGGGTCCCATAGCGAACGGGTCGCGGCGCCCGAGCCAGCCCCAGATCGGCTGGCGCAGCTCGGCAAGCAGCCTGCGGTCCGCGTACATGTAGGCCGGCGCGCCGGGGCCGCCGCTCAGGTACTTGTATGTGCACCCGACGGCCAGGTCCGCCCCGTCCTCGTGCAGCGCCACGGGGACCGAGCCGGCGCTGTGGCTGAGGTCCCACAAGGTCAGCGCGCCGGCCTCGTGGGCGAGGCGGCTTATCGCCGCCATGGCGGCCATGAACCCCGAGCGGTATGAGACGTGCGAGAACGTGACCAGTGCGGTGTTGGCGCCGATCACCGCGGCCACGTCCTCGACGCGCGGACCGAGCGTCCGGTCGCAGCGAAGCCAGTCGATATGGGCATCGCCCGCTTGCGCGATCCCCTCGAGCACGTAGCGGTCGGTGGGAAAATTGTCGAGGTCCGTGACGATCTGGCGGCGACCGGGGCGCAGGTCGAGCGCGGCACGGGCGAGCTTGTAGAAACACACAGTGGTCGAGTCGGCGATCACCAGCTCACCCGCGCCAGCTCCGAGCAGAGATCCCAAACGGTCGCCGACGGTGAGAGGCAGCTCGAGCCACCCCTCATCCCACCCCCGTATGAGCCGGTTGCCCCATTGCTCTGAGACCACCTCGCGCATCCGTTCCACGGTCGTGCGCGGTAGCGCGCCGAGCGAGTTGCCATCCAAATAGATGACGTCGTCGTCGAGCAGGAAGCGGTCGCGAAAGTCGCGCAGCGGATCGCCCGAATCGAGCGACCGCGCGTGTTCGCGGGTCGCCGGCGCCAGCTTGAGCGGATTCACGGCCGAAAAGCTAGTAGGCCCATCACCTCAAGCGGCGAGGCAGGGGTTTACCACGCCACGGGGAGGGAAGCCAAACGTGAACTTCTGTTCCGGGCGCCTCTACACTGGACGGGCACGAACCGAGACCATCCATGGGAATTGGCACATCACTTTTTCTGATCGCGGCTGGGGCCATTCTCCGCTATGCGGTGACGGTCTCCTCGTCCGCCGTCAACGTGCAGACGGTCGGCCTGATCCTGATGATCGTGGGCGTCGTTGGCTTGGTGATCTCGCTTTTGTGGATCACCGTGTGGTCCGACCGCAGGCGGCGCGGGGACGTCCCCGATCACGACGTCCCGCCGACTCAGCGATATCGCTACTGACGGGGGGCCTTTGGCGTTCTAGTTTCGCTGGGTGAAACTGGATCGCCAACGTTCGCGGGTGGGTATCCGCAAACCCGATTCAACCCTTCCGCAACGCATCGAAAACGGGCTTCCAGCGCGCCGGGTCGGCCCCGTCCGGCAAGGCCAGCGGGAGCCTGGTGGCCACGTCGCCATAGCGGCGCTCGACCTCGGCGGCAGCTTCCTCGGGGCTGCCCACGATCGCGAACGCGGCCATCATCTCGTCGTCGATCACGCTCCCCAGCCGGTCCCAGGCCCCCTGCTTGGTGAGCGCGTTGAGCTGTTCCTGGAGGTCCCCCCAACCGTGCCGCTCGAGCACCGGCCGGTAGGCCGGCGTGGAGCCGTAGAACCCGATCTGGCTGCGGACGAACTCGATCCCCGCCGCGCGCTCGTCTTCCGAATCGCGCGCGATCACGAACCCAGGCGCGACAAGCTCGAACCCCTCCAGTGATCGCGCCGCTCTCTGCGCTCCCCGGTGTAGCGCGGGCAGCGTGACCTCGCGCAGGTAGCGCTCCGTACCCAGTACATGACAGAAGATTCCGTCGGCTACCTCGCCGGCCACCTCGGCCATCTTCGGCCCGACCGCCGCGAGGATGATTTTCGGGTTGCCCTCGGGATTCGGTCCCGGGTTGAAAAACGGTGTCATCAGCGTGTGCGTGTAGAAGTCCCCGCGGAAGTCGAGCTTCTCCCCCGTCTCCCACGACTTCCAGATCGCCCGGATCGCGAGGATGAACTCGCGCATCCGCGGCGCCGGATGCGACCACTGCATCGAGTAGCGCCGCTCGATGTGGCCTCTGACCTGGGACCCCAGGCCGAGGAGGAACCGGCCCTCCGACAAGAGCTGGAGATCGTTGGACTGCAACGCGACCGTCAGCGGGTTACGGCCGAACGCGACAGCGATACCCGTGCCGATCTCGATGCGCTCCGTGGCCTGTGCCGCGACAGCGCACGCAAGAAACGGGTCGGCCTGGGTCTCGGTGGTCCACCAGCCGTCGTACCCGAAGGCCTCGCCCTCCGCGGCCATCCGGCCCCCCTCCACAACGGAGCTGACGTAGCTCATCACATCGACCTTCATCGCAGGCCCCGCTCGGTCACCTTCATCGTGCGCCTCGCTTCTCCAAGCCCTCCAAGCCGTTCCAGAGAGCCTTCATCGCCGCGTCGAGCACCTCATCCCGGCTCACCCGGGGATGCACGTGCCACCACCTGACAAGTCCCTCGAGCGCCGCCTGCTGGAGCGCGAGAATCGCTCCCGCCACGGGGCTTGCCGGATCGAGACCGGCCCGACGCGCGTCCGGTGCCAGCATCGAGGCGAGCAGCCGGCTCGCGTCCCGGTGAAGGCGGCGGTGATCGCCCGCGACCTCGGGCTCAACGGGCGCGTGCTCTGGGTAGAGCAAGCGCCACGCCTCGGGCTCGTACTCGGCGAAGGCAAGGAACGCCTCGAGCATCGCTCGGATCCGCTCCGCGCTGGGCGCGTCCCCGGCTAGCGCCGCGCGCAGGTGCGAGAGCAGCCGGCGGTGCTCTGCCTCGAGCAGCGCGACAAACAGGGCGCGCTTGGACGAGAAGTGGTCGTAGAGCACCGTGCGCGTCACGCCGGCGTCGGCGGCGATGCGGCCGAGTGACGCGCCCTCATAACCGTGATCGGAGAACTCGCGCAGCGCCGCATCGACCAACAGCGCCCGCCGGGCGTGCGCAGGAATGCGACGTTTCGGGGTCTGGGTGGCGATGGGCGAGGTAACGTGCGGCGGGAAGAGATTCAGGCCGCGGCCCGGCCGAAGCGACCGAGCGCAGCGGCGAGTATGATAACCGACAGGGGTGTCACTTATCGCTTGAGGTCACCCTTGCAAACAGCAGCGCACGTGAGGACGAGAGATGACCACCACTGAACCACTCGTATTCGACGCGATCCGCACCCCCCGCGGCCGGGGCAAGCACAACGGCTCGCTCTACACCGTCAAGCCGGTCGACCTGGTGGTCGGCCTGATCGATGAGCTGCTCGAGCGCAATCCGGACCTCGACCCTGAGCGCGTCGAGGACGTCGTGCTCGGATGCGTGACTCCGATCGGCGACCAAGGCGCGGACATCGCCAAGACCGCCGCGCTGAAGGCCGGGCTGCCCGACACGGTCGCGGGCCTGCAGGTCAACCGCTTCTGCGCCTCGGGCCTCGAGGCGGTCAACATCGCCGCTCAGAAGGTGGCCTCAGGCTGGGAGGGACTGGTCCTCGCGGGCGGGGTCGAATCGATGTCGCGCGTGCCGATGGGCTCCGACGGCGGACCGATGGCCACCGACCCCGAGACCGCCTACGACACCTACTTCGTGCCCCAGGGAATCAGCGCCGACCTCATCGCCACGCTCGAGGAGTTCGGCCGCGACGACGTAGACGCCTACGCCGAGCGCTCGCAGCAGCGCGCCGCAAACGCCTGGGCGCAGGGCAAGTTCGACGGCTCGGTGGTAGCCGTTCGCGACCTCAACGACCAGATCGTGCTCGAGCGCGACGAGCACGTGCGCCCGGGCACCACCGTCGAGACGCTCTCAAAGCTCAAGCCCTCCTTCCAGGCGATCGGCGAAATGGGTGGGTTTGACGCGGTCGCGCTCCAGCGCTACCACTGGGTGGAGCGGATCGACCACGTCCACACCGCCGGTAACTCCTCGGGCATAGTCGACGGCGCGGCGCTCCTGATCGTCGGCAACGAGCAGACCGGGTCGGAGCTCGGACTGAAGCCGCGGGCACGCATCCTCGCCACCGCGCTGTCCGGGGCCGACCCGACGATCATGCTGACCGGCCCCGCGCCGGCTAGCCGCAAGGCGCTCGAGAAGGCCGGGCTGACCGTCGACGACCTCGATTTGGTGGAGATGAACGAGGCCTTTGCCGCTGTCGTGCTGCGGTTCGTCAGGGACATGGGGCTGCCGATGGAAAAGGTCAACGTCAACGGCGGGGCGATCGCCATGGGCCACCCACTCGGCGCAACCGGGGCGATGATCCTCGGCACTCTGATCGACGAACTGCACCGGACAGGGGGACGCTATGGGCTGTGCACGCTGTGCGTCGGGGGCGGCATGGGTATCGCGACCGTCGTGGAGGCGATCTAGATGGAGACGATTCGCTGGGACAAGGACGACGACGGCGTCGTAGTCCTCACGATCGACGACCCCGAGCAGTCCGTGAACACGATGAACCAGCGGTTCAACGAGTCGCTGAACAAGGCCATCGAGCGGCTTGAGTCAGAACGCGAGTCGGTCTCAGGCGTGATCGTGACCTCGGCCAAGAAGACGTTTTTCGCCGGCGGCGACCTCAACGACCTCATCAAGGCGCGCGAGGAGGATGCCGAGCAGATCGCGGAGATGGTGCGCGGGATAAAGCAGGAGCTGCGCCGGCTCGAGTCGCTAGGCGTTCCCGTGGTGGCCGCGATCAACGGGGCCGCGCTCGGCGGCGGCCTCGAGATCTGCCTGGCCTGTCATTACCGCGTGATCGTCGACGACAGTTCGGCGGTGGTCGGCTTCCCCGAGGTCCAGCTCGGATTGCTACCGGGCGCCGGCGGCGTGGTCCGCACGGTGAGGTTGCTCGGGATCGTGGACGCGCTCATGCAGGTTCTGCTCCAAGGCCAGCGCCACCGCCCCGCCAAGGCCAAGGAGCTCGGGCTCGTGGACGAGATCGTCAGCACCAGAGACGACCTCATCCCGGGCGCCAAGCGCTTCATCGCAGAGCATCCCGAGTCGGTGCAGCGGTGGGATGAGCCCGGCTACAAGATCCCGGGCGGGACACCCGCCAACCGCAAGTTGGCCATGAACCTGCCCGCCTTCCCGGCCAATCTGCGCAAGCAGCTGAAGGGCGCCAACTACCCCGCGCCGCACCACATCCTGGCCGCAGCGGTGGAGAGCACCGAGGTCGACCTGGACTCCGCGTTTGCGATCGAGGGCCGTTACTTCGTCGATCTCGTGACCGGGCAGGTGGCGAAGAACATGATCCAGGCGTTCTTCTTCGATATGCAACGGGTGAACGGAGACCGCGGCCGCCCGGCGGAGATCGAGCCGTGGCAAGCACGCAAGGCCGTGGTCCTGGGCGCCGGCATGATGGGCGCCGCGATCGCCTACGTGTGCGCCAGGGCGGGGATCGACGTCGTGCTCAAGGACGTCTCGCTCGAGGCGGCGGAGCACGGCAAGGACTACTCGGTGAAGCTGGTCGAGAAGGCGATCGAGCGCGGGCGGCAGTCGCGCGAAGAAGGCGACGCCCTCCTACGGCGCATCCACCCGACCGACAGGCCCGAAGACGCCGCGGGCTGCGACCTGATGATCGAGGCGGTGTTCGAGGACCCGGCGCTCAAGAAGCAGGTCTACGCGGAGACCGAGCAGCACCTCGATCCCGACGCGCTGCTCGGCTCCAACACCTCGACCCTGCCGATCACCGAATTGGGCGCGGGCGTGTCCCGTCCGGAGGACTTCATCGGGCTGCACTTCTTCAGTCCCGTCGACAAGATGCCGCTGCTGGAGATCATCAAGGGGCGGGAGACCTCCGAGCGCGCGCTGTATCGCGCGCTCGATGTCGCCAAGCAGGTCCGCAAGACGCCGATCGTCGTCAACGACAGCCGCGGCTTCTTCACCAGCCGCGTGATCGGGACCTTCATCAACGAGGGCATCGCGATGCTGCTCGAGGGCGTGCCGGCGGCGACGATCGAGCAGGCCTCGTCGCAGGCCGGCTATCCCGCGCCGGTGCTGCAGCTTTCGGACGAGCTGAACATGAAGCTCATGCGCAAGATCCGCGATGCGTCAAAGGCTGCCGTGGAGTCGAGCTCGAGCGGCTGGGACGCGCACCCCGCCGAGCAGGTGATCGACCGCATGCTCGACGAGTTCGACCGCCCGGGGAGGCTCGAGGGCCGCGGCTTCTACGAGTACGCGGACGGCAAACGGGTCGCACTGTGGCGGGGCCTGAGGGACGCCTTCCCGCCGGTTGACGACCCCTCGAGAATCGACCTGCGCGACCTCAAGGAACGGATGCTGTTCGCCGAGTCGCTCGAGTCGGTTAGATGCCTGGACGAAGGCGTGATCGAATCCGTGGCCGACGCCAACATCGGCTCGATTCTCGGCATCGGCTTCCCCGGCTGGACCGGCGGCGTGCTCCAGTACATCAACGGTTACCGGGACCCAGCGCACGGCCGCGGCCCTGCGGCCTTCGTGGCGCGGGCCCGTGAGCTCGCCCTGGCCTACGGCGAGCGCTTCGACCCACCTGCCGCGCTGGTCGAGAAGGCGCAGCGCGGCGAGGTCTACCTCGACGCGCAAGAACCTGTGGCCGTGGCATAGTCTGGCGCCTCACATGACCGCAACCAGCTCCGGGGTCGCCGCCACCCTGCCGCTCGCCCCGAGCGACGAGGAGCGCTCGATCCGCGAGGCCGTACGCGGGATCTGCTCGGGCTTCGGCGAGCACTATTCGCGGGAGATCTGGGAGAAGGGAGAGCCGCCCAGAGAGCTGTGGGAGGCGCTCGCGGAGAAGGGATTTGTGGGTGCCAACGTCCCCGAGGAGTGGGGCGGCGGCGGGATGGGAATGACGGGCTTGATCTGGGTCGCGGAGGAGTGCGGCGCCGCCGGCGCCCAGCTGCTGATGCTGGTCGTCTCGCCCGCCATGACCGGCTCGATCCTGGCCCGCCACGGGACCGACGAGCAGAAGCAGCGATGGCTGCGGGGTATCGCCGCCGGAACCACCCGGGTGGCGTTTGCGATCACCGAGCCGGACGCCGGCACCAACTCCCACAACCTGCGCACGGAGCTGCGCCGCGACGGCGACCGGTACCTGCTGACCGGCCAGAAGGTGTTCATCTCCGCCGTCGAGGACGCCGACGCGCTGCTCGTGGTCGCGCGCCTGCGCGGCCACGACGGGAATCTCGGCCAGCTGTGCATGTGCATCGTCGACGTGGACGCGCCCGGTTTCACGCGCGAGGTGATCGCGATGCCCTTCCTCGGGCCGGACCGCCAGTGGCAGCTGTTCTTCGATCATGTGGAGGTCGAGCCCGAGCGGCTGATCGGTGGCGAGCGGGGCGGCCTCGCGGCCGTCTTCGACGGCCTCAATCCGGAGCGGATAATCCTCGCCGCGTTTGCCACGGGGACCGGGCTCCGCGCGCTGGACAAGGCAAGCGCCTATGCGCGCGAGCGGCGCGTCTGGGGTGCCCCGATCGGCGCCCACCAAGCGGTAGCGCACCCCCTCGCCAAGGCCAAGGTCGAGCTCGAGCTCGCGCGGCTGATGGTGCAGAAGGCGGCGGCGTTGCAGGACTCCGGGGCGCCAGGCACCGGGGAAGCTGCGAATTTCGCGAAGTACGCGGCGGCAGAGGCGGGGATCCACTGCGTCGACGTGGACTCGCCCGGTTTCACGCGCGACGTGATCCCCATGCCCTACCTCGGACCGGACCGCCAGTGGCAGCTGTTCTTCGAGCATGTGGAGGTCGAGCCCGAGCGGTTGATCGGCGGCGAGCGGGGCGGCCTCGCGGCCGTCTTCGACGGCCTCAATCCCGAGCGGATAATCCTCGCCGCGTTTGCCACGGGGACCGGGCTCCGCGCGCTGGACAAGGCGAGCGCCTATGCGCGCGAGCGGCGAGTGTGGGGTGCCCCGATCGGCGCCCACCAAGCGGTAGCGCACCCCCTCGCCAAGGCCAAGGTCGAGCTCGAGCTCGCGCGGCTGATGGTGCAGAAGGCGGCGGCGTTGCAGGACTCCGGGGCGCCCGGCACCGGGGAGGCGGCCAACTTCGCGAAGTACGCCGCGGCCGAGGCGGGGATCCACTGCGTGGACGTGGCCCTGCAGGCTCACGGCGGCAACGGCTTCACGCTCGAGTACGGGGTCTCGGAGCTGTGGTGGGGCGCCCGGCTGCTGCGCACCGCCCCGGTGAGCGCCGAGATGATCCTCAACTACGTGGCCCAGCACTCTCTGGGACTGCCCAGGTCGTACTGAGCCGCCGGTCGGCCACGTTGACGCCGAGCCGCGCTACATGTGGCGGGGCCTATCACTATACTTTATGAAGCATGAAGCTATTCTGGAGGCTGCTCGCATTCCTGGCTCCCCACCGTAAGGGAGTCGCTTTTTCGTTCCTGCTGGCTTCCGGCGCCATGGGAATGACGGTGCTCATCCCGCTGCTCACCGGCAAGGCGATCGACTCGATCCGGTCGCACGACCGCGGCGCGCTGATCTTTTTCGTGGTCGCGATCGTCGTCGCCGGCTTGGGGCGCCTCGTGCTGAGCGTCTTCAGGCGGCTGGTCGCGGGTCGCGTGTCGCTGGGCGTGGAGCTCGACCTGCGCAACGGCCTGTACGAGCACCTCCAGCGACTGGAGCTGTCGTTCTTCGACCGCCAGCAGACCGGCCAGCTGATGTCACGCGCGACTGTCGATCTGCAGTCCGTGCGCTTCTTTCTCGGCTACGGGCTGATCTTCATCGCCCAGTCGGCGATGACGATCCTGTTCTCCGCGGTGGCGATGTTCGCGCTGCGGCCCGAGCTCGCGGCGCTGTCGCTCGCGCCGGTGCCGTTCGTGATCCTGATCGCGCGCACGTACGGCCGGCGGTCGCGGCCGGCGCTCCAGGAGGCCCAGCAGCGGATCGCCGAGCTCACGGCCGACGCTGAGGAGAACGTCTCCGGCGTACGAGTGGTGAAGGCGTTTGCGCAGGAGCCCCGCCAGCTGGAGCGCTTCTCGCATTCGGTCATGCGGGTGTTCGATCAGCAGATGCTGGCAACCCGGATCCAGGCCCACTTCGGCCCCATGATCAGCTTCGTGCCCAACCTGGGACTGGCCGCGATCCTGCTCGTCGGCGGCCGCGAGGTGATCGGCGGCGACCTCACGCTCGGGCAGTTCACGGCCTTCTACGCCTACCTGCTGATGCTGATCTCGCCGATGCGGACGCTGGGCTACATGCTGTCGGCCGCTCAGCGGGCGACGGCCTCCGGCGCCCGGATCTTCCAGGTGCTCGACCGCCCGGTGGGCATGCCGATGCCCGCAGGCGCCGCGCCCGTTCCGGCGGGTTCGGGCAGCGTGTCCTTCTCGGGAGTGAGCTTGATCTTCGAGGGCGCGACCCGACCGGCTCTGGAGCACATCGACCTCGAGGTGCCGGCAGGCCATACGGTCGCGCTCGTGGGCGCCATGGGCTCGGGCAAGACGGCACTCGTCTCCCTGCTGCCGCGCCTCTACGACCCGACCGAAGGGACCGTCAGCGTCGACGGCGTGGACGTGCGCTCGATCGATCCCATCTCGCTGCGCAAGGAGATCGCGATCGCGGGCGACGACCCGTTCCTGTTTTCGGCCACGGTCCACGACAACATCGCCTACAGTCGGCCGGAGGCGACGCGGGCGGAGGTCGAGGCGGCCGCGAGCGCCGCCGAGGCGGACGAGTTCATCCGGGCCCTGCCCGAGGGCTATGAGACGCTCGTGGGCGAGCGGGGGCTGACGCTCTCGGGCGGCCAGCGGCAGCGGCTCGGGATCGCGCGCGCGATTCTCGCGGATCCCCGCATCCTGATCCTCGACGACGCCACCTCCTCGGTCGACGCCTCGACCGAGAACAGGCTCAAGGCCGCATTGCGCGAGGTCATGCGGGGCCGCACCACGTTCGTGATCGCCCACCGGGCCTCCACGGTCGCGCTGGCCGACGAGATCGTCGTGCTCGAGGACGGCCGCATCGCGGCCCACGGCACCCACGAGGAGCTGCTTGCGACCTCCGACCTTTACCGCGAGATCGTGGAGAAGGGGATGCCCGACCAGGTGTTCCTGACCGAGCCCGAAGCGGAGGTCGTGGGGCTGTGAGAGGCCGCTTGGGAGAGCTTTCTCTGGGAGCCGTCCGGCAGCGCCTCGCGAGCACCTCCGGGCGGGGCCGCAAGGTGCGGGGGCTCGCCGAGCTGCTGGCCCCCTACCGCTGGCGCGTGGCCGCGATGCTGCTCTCGCTTGTGGCCGCCACCGGAGCCGCGCTGGCGCCGGCCCCCCTTGCCAAGCTGGCGATCGACAGCGGCATTGAGCGCCACGACGTCGGCACGCTCGACCTGGTCGTGCTCGCATTCCTGGCGTCGGCCGTCGTGTACGCGGTGTGTTACTACGCGCAGACGTACCTGGTCGGCTGGGTCGGGCAGCGCGCCCTCCAGGACCTGCGCATCAAGCTGTTCGCGCACCTCCAGCGCCTGTCGATCGGCTTCTATTCGCGCAACCGTGCCGGCGTGATCATCTCCCGGCTGACCAATGACGTGGAGGCCCTC
>JAFAPR010000010.1 GCA_019247075.1 Solirubrobacterales bacterium | reverse complement strand
GCGGCGGCGCTCACGAGTCAGCGGGCGTCAGAAAGCCGCGAGCATCGTCTCCAGCGAGCTCGGATCGGAGCGGTAGCCGGCGTACGCCTGGGCCGAGAACTCGTCGGGGGCGATGTACCTCTCCCCCGCCTCCACGGCGTCGAGGATCGCCCTTGCTACGTCCTCCGGTTTGGCCTTGGGCGCCTCGACGCCGTCGAGCATCGGAGTGTCCATCGGACCCGGGTAGACTCCGAGCACCGCGATGCCTCGCGCTGCAAGCTCGTGGCGCAGTGATTGCGTAAAAGAGTGCGACGCGGCCTTGGAGGCGCAATACGGGCTCATCCCGGTCACCGGCGCCAGCGACAGCAGGCTGAGCGTGTTGACGATCGTCCCGCCGCCGTTTGCCTCGAGCACCGGCACGAACGCCTGCGTCACGCGCAGCGTCCCGATCACATTGGTCGTTAAATCCCGCTCGACCTCGTCGAGATCGACTCCGAGCGGGGCGCCGAATGCGATCACGCCTGCGTTGTTGAAGACAAGGTTTGCGTCGCTTGCGATCCCAGCTGCCGCCGCGGCGTCAGACTCGCTGGTGATGTCGAGCACCAGCGGGACCACGACCTCGGGATCGAGGGCCACCACGTCCCTCACCGATCCCTCGGTCCTTCCCGCAGCGTAGACGCGGGCGACGCTGCGCGCCAGCAGCTCCTGGATGAGGCACCTGCCGAGGCCGCCGCCGGCGCCGGTGACCACTGCGGTCGCATCATGAATCTCCATCTGTTGCTCCTTCATTAGACATTGGCATGCGTCTTGGAAAATCGAATCCAGTCCCGCTCGGGTCAAACACAACCTCGGGGAGAGTGATGCCGGCTGCTTATGGCGTGCTAGTTCGCCAGCGAGCGTGACGCGGACAGCAGCAGCCGCGAGGCGCCGCTTGGTCCGAGGAACTTGAAGCGCTGGGCGAGGTCCTCGGCCGCCTCGGTGGGCTTGGCGAAGGACGCGAGGTAGGCTCGAAAGCCTCCGTGCTCAGTCAGGAGCTCCTGCATGGCGCGGCCATTGACGACCGTCGCCTGCAGCTTGCGAGCGTTGCGGATCACGTTGGGATCCGACTCGACCCGCGCCAACTCCGTCTCGTTCATGGCAGCGACGGCGTCCGGATCAAAGCCATGGAAGTCGGCCCGGAAACCAGGCCACTTTGCCTCCACCACTCGCCAGCTCAGTCCGGCGCGGAAGACCGCCCGCGTGACCTCTTCGAGCCACCATGCGCCGTCGTCAGAACCCCGGTCAGCGAGCGCCTTTACCGCAATCGCGATCGGATCGGCGCCCATGTCGCCGTTAGTGCGCAGCTCGTTCAGCGCAGCTCGCGCCTGATCTTCGCCCAACGGGTTGTTCCACAGCGGGCTCCCGGGGTCTTGGCGGACCGAGTCGGCGCTTCCGCCGATGTCGAGGGGAGCGAAGCCACTGTCGGTGATCAACCCCGACACGGTCCGCTTCGCCTCCTCGTCATCGCCGCTGAGGAGCAGCGCGTACGGCGGCTCGCGATGCCGATCGTTTTCAAGCACCCGGGCTTGGAGCGTGTTGTAGGCGCGCACACACCGCGACCCGGGGAAGCGCTCGCCGAGCGCCGCCAGCGTCACGGCACTCGCGCCGAATCCGTTAGCGGCGTGGATCAGAACCTTGCCGTCGAGCGGCCCGGCGGCGGACAGCACGTCGATGACGACCGGTGCCGGGAGCGCGATCAGGACGACCTCCCCAAATGCGACCGCCTCAGCCGGCGTCCCGACCGACGCCCGTGGACCTAACGATTCGACGAGCGACGCAAGCGCGTCCAGGTCATTCGCCGAGAACATCACGTCGTGACCAGTCTCCGACCAGTGGCTGCCGACCGTCGCGCCGATGTGTCCCGATCCGAGGATCCCGATCTTCATGTCAGACCTCCTGGTTTTCCGGATTCATCGCCGAAGAGCTTGTTCGGACCTCCATCACCGGTCAATCACGGGCGATTGGGATCGTCATGCCGATTGGTTATGCAAACGGGCCATAGCTCACTCCCTCGCCGTCCAGCCGCGAAGGTTGTGGGTGGCTAGATACGACATCGCGCTTGCGACGAAGTTGCCGATGATGGGTCCGCCGTCGCTGGCTCGCCAGGCAAGCCCAACGGTGCAGGGTCGAAGGTCTTCTACTCGCACGTAGGCAATGTCTTGGCGTTGGTAGTAGCCGGAAATCGAGCGTGGGCAAAGGCTGACGCCTTGTCCCTCGGCCAGAGCGGCCAGCCACTCACCCGGTCCGGGGGCCGCAACGGCCACCCTGTAGCTTGCGTCGGCGCCATCGTCCACTCCGGCCCAGTAGTCGCGCAAGGCGGGTGCCCAGCTGTCAGAGGTCACGATCGGCTCGCCGGCGAGGTCGGCGAGCGTGATCGACGCGCGGTCGGCGAGCGGGTGCCGGGCACTCAGCGCGACCAGGCGCGCCTCCTGCATCAACGGCTGGAACATGAGCCCAGGCACCGAAAGGGGAGCGCGCACGACGCCCAGCTCCGCACGTCCTCGATCCAGTTCCGCCAGCGGGCAAGTCACGTAGCTGGACTGGAAGACCTGGACCTCCACTGCCGGATGAGCCGCGCGGAAGGCGCGAACCAGGCGCACCGCGAGCTCGTTTGGGAGCGTGCCCGCCGAACCGAGGCGCAGCTGGCCGGCGCCGCCCCGAGCCGCGAGACGCGCCGCCTGGACCGCGCGGCTCGCGCTGACCAGAACATCGCGCGCCGATGACAGGAACACGTGGCCTTCGCGTGTGAGCTCGACATGTCGGTTCGTGCGCCGAAGCAGAGTCAGGCCCAGCGAGGCCTCGAGCCGGCTGATGTGACGACTCACCGCAGGCTGGGTCATGTACAGCCGATCGGCCGCGCGTCCGAAATGGAGCTCTTCGGCCACGGCGACGAACACCTCAGCCGCTCGGACTTCGAGCGTGGCGGGCGGCGCCATACGGATCGATACGCTGCTATAGCTCACGGATTAGTTTTGGCTCAAACTATATTTGAGAGCTACTCTTGCCGTACATGACGCCGGATAACCCCCAGTCCTTCCCTCAACGCCCTCGGCGCCGGGCAGATTCTCCCGAGGACTCGATCAGCCGGATCATCAGCAGCTGGCGGACGAGTCGTCCTGACCTGCGCGTCGAGCCGATCGCGATCACGGCTCGGCTCGACCGTCTATACCACACGTTGGGAGCAAAGCTCGAATCCGCGTTCGAGCGCTTCGGGATCCGCGGCGCCGACTTCGCCGTGATCGCTACCTTGGTGCGGCTCGGCGACGCGCACGTCTCCCAACGACGGATCGGAAGCGAGCTTCGCCTCTCTCCCGGCACTATCAGCCTGAGGGTGGACCGGCTCGCGCGCCGCGGCCTAGTGACACGCAACGTCGACCCGCAAGATGGCCGCGGCGCGTTGCTCTCGCCGACCGACGCCGGCCGAGATCTGTTCGAAGCGTGCGCGCCTGAGCACCTGGCGAACGCGCAGGGGCTGCTCGAGGGCTTGAGCGAGCACGAGCGCGAACAGTTAGGCCGTCTGCTCGGCAAGCTCCTCGACACGCTGGAGGAGCCCGCTCCCGCCGATCGGCTCGAGCCCGAGCTCGGCGTCGTCGTTGAGGCGGCCCCGGTAGCGCTAGAGCGAAGACGCGCGGTTGGCCTGCCACAGATCCCGGGGCTGCTTGTGAGTCACGTCCACCCCACGGGTCCGGCCGCCGCCAGTGGAATTCGCGCCGGAGACCTTCTCCGATCAGCCAACCGTCGCCCGCTGCGCAGCCGCCATGATCTCCGACTCGCGCTGAACGAGACACACGGACGAGCTTTCACGGTGGAGGCGCTCCGAGGCAACAAGCCACTACGCCTCCAAATCGATCCCCACCTTGCCACGGCCAAGAGAGCTTTGCGTTAAGCCACTCAGCTTGCGTCCCGAGCGGCACCTGATAACTGCGGTCATGTGGCGCGCCTGCCACGGACCGACATAGCCAGTGGCGAGCACCAGTTGGCGGACGGGTGAGCCAGCTCCTCGGTTGCTTGAACGCAGGAGCCAGCTGTCGGACCGCCCCTGCCGCCACGACTCGTCCATCTCGGCCGTCGACTCGGCGTCAGCGCACGTTGCTGCTCCAGCACGATCGTTTGCAGCGAGCCTGCAAGCAGCGCCAACCAGCGGATGCGCGCAACTGACCGTGATGAACAGGGCTTGCCTACGACGGCGTGGCGTCGAGCAGGAGGTCGGCCCTTCGGATCGAAAGCATGGGGTCAAGGCACGCGCGGTAGCCGCCGCGCGGCCGGGCTAGCGAAATACGAGGGACCGACCTCGGCTCACGTTACGCGATGGGCCGCGTTGATCCTGCTCGTCTTCGGAAAGGAGTTGCGGCGCGAGGGCACGCTGCGCTGGCGCCGAGAGCTTGGGCGGGTTCGCCGACGGCTCCTTGGTCATCCGCTTCCTTTCGTCATCGGTGTGGGCGCTCGCCAACCGGGCCTTCGAGCATTCGGACCGGCCGACGAGGGCGACTTCGTCGCCCCGCCGCGGTGCCGGTACCCATCTCGGAGGGAGCTTTCGGATCGCACCGTCCTGCTCACGAGCTATCCCGCGGTGCCCATTCTGCCGGCGAGGACGGGAAGGACGGCGGTCGCTTTGGCGCCTAAGCAAAAGGCCCCGTCGTCGCCACTGCGACGGGCAATCGACAGAGGAGAAGTAGAGATGCGGAAACGTGGAGCACACTGGCCGGGCGCGGCGCCGGGCCTCTTATGCATGCAAGCGGAACCTATTGACTGACCCCCGGAGCGCCGCCGGGAAGGAACCGGGCACCGCGGCGCTTGACGGCGACCCCTGCCAGGGGTGCCATAGGATTGCGCCGTGCCGTTTACGCTCAGGAACCTCAAGGAGGACCTGCAGGACGTCGGCTCTAGGTTCGATGGTGCGCCGGACCTGGAGTTCCGCTTGGCGACTGAGGCGCTCGAGCTCGAGAAATCCGGCCTGAGCTACCAGCGCGTCCCGCCCGGCTATCGCTTTCCGTACGGCCACACGCACAGGAACCAGGAGGAGGTGTACGTGGTCCTGCGCGGGAGTGGACGGATGAAGCTCGACGATGAGATCGTCGAGCTCAAGGAGTGGGATGCGGTGCGCGTCCCGCCCGGTACGTGGCGAGGCTACGAAGCCGGGCCGGAGGGCCTCGAGATCCTCGTCATCGGCGCGCCGAATCTCGGCGAGGCTCCGCGCGAAGACGTCGATGGCCGGCGCGACTGGTGGGCTGACTAGCGCCAGGTGGGTGAACGAAGCGGGGAGAGGTACCACACTCCGCCGAGGGCAGTGCACGCTCCGCTCCTAGCCCGAAGTTACCCCTGTGAGGATTGAGGGATTGCCTGTTGGCGCGGGCGCGGGTGAGCCGGACCGGGTTCCACGGAGACTGTTTTAGGTGGGTTCCTTTGTCGTTTGGTCGTTGGTGTTGTTGTCAGCGAGTATCTCTCTAAACCGCCGGTCGGAGAGACCAGTGGCGAGCGTTCGTCGGCCGGCGACCGGGGGCGCGGTCTTAGCGAGCAGCGTGCCGGGAGCGGAGCCGTTCTCGAAGACGATTGCCGGTTGGAGTCCGATTTCGACGTCGTGGCGCTCGAGTTGACGCGTTCTAAGCCCGTCTGCGGCCCCGGGCGCGAGCACCGCGACCGATCCGTTGCTGGAGATCGGGGCGTTGAGCGCGACTTCGAGAGCGTGGTTCTGTTCGAACTCGACCGGCGGGATGTCGCCGAGCGCCTCATGCAGGCGCTGGTGGTTGAACCAGCCGACGTACTCGACGGTCGCGAGCTCGAGCTGGCCGCGGGAGCGCCACACGCGGTCGGCGATCAGCTCGGTTTTGTAGGAGTCCACGAAAGATTCCGCGAGCGCGTTGTCCAGCGCGTCTCCGACGGTGCCGATCGACGCGAGCACCTCATGGTCGTCGAGCACCTGCGTGTAGTCAAAACTGGTGTATTGACTTCCGGCGTCGGTGTGACTCACGAGCTGGAAGTCCGCGCCGGGCGCTCTGAGCCCGAGCGCCATCCGCAGCGCGTCGAGCACCAGGTCGGTCCGCATGTTGGCGGCCAGCTGCCAGCCGACGATCATCCTGGAGAACACGTCGAGGATGAACGCGAAGTAGACGACGCCCTCCCAGCAGCGCAGATACGTGAAATCGCCGACCCATAGGCGGTTCGGGGCCGGCGCGGTGAAATCACGCTTGACCAGATCGGGCCGCCTGGCGGCCTTCGGGTCGGGCTTGGTGGTCCGCCACGGCTTCCCGCGCCGCTTCGCGCCCTGGATCCCCGCCTGACGCATTAGCCGCTGCACCCGGCAGCGCGAAACCCGTTCGCCCGCCCTGAGCAGCGCCTTCCACATCCGCCGATACCCATACGCGTGATAGTTGGCCGCGTGCAGCTCACCGATCCGCGCCAGCAGCCGCTCGTCCCCGACCGCGCGCGCCGACTGCTGGCCGGTGGCTCGCTCGTAGTAG
Organism: Solirubrobacterales bacterium; assembly: GCA_019247075.1. Lineage (GTDB taxonomy): Bacteria > Actinomycetota > Thermoleophilia > Solirubrobacterales > Solirubrobacteraceae > Palsa-465. Next base: position 3,376 of record JAFAPR010000010.1, on the reverse strand, counting down.
GCGGACGCCGACACGCCCAAGGTCCGGCAGATCGGCTCGACCCCGTAGCGATCGCGTCCCTGATCGATGAACGCGCTCACGACGGACGGTCTGGGTCGAGCGCCTTGGCAAAAAACACCGACGCCTCCTTGAGGATCGAGTTGGTGGCATCGTCACACTGCCGAAGTGCTCATGGGAGAGGCCTCGAACAAGGGCTCGTCGGGCGAAATCACCTGTATCCGTAGGCCTTTGCGGCGTCCGTTGCGGACGTGGACGGCTTTGAGCTCGCCGCGCTTGACACGCTGCATGACCGTCTGGCGGGAGACGCCAAGCGTCTTGGTCGTCTCCTTGACGGTGAGCCAGCCGGGCGGAGCCTCTTCCACGAAGCGCGCGCGGAACTGATCGTCGACCAGGATCCGCCACGGAGCTCCGGGGGTGTCCTGCTCGCCGGCGATGAACCCTTCTGCCAGCCAGCGGTGGACGGTCGAGGGCACGACCCCGAGCAGGTTGGCGGCTTTTTCGACCGTGACCAGCTCGCCGTCGGCCGGTTTCGCCGACGGCTGGTGCCGGGGGATGCCGCGGTAGCGGCGAACGCCGCCGACGATCTGGGCGGTGAAGCGTTCGCCGGTCGCCGACAGGCGACCTTGACGGTTGAGGATGCCGGCGATCGTCGCGTCGTCGTAGTGGGCGGCGAGTCGCTCAAGCAGCGTGACCGTGTCCTCATCGGTGCGGATCTTCGGCTGATAGCGGCGCAGCGGCACAGCCAGATCGGTGATCGCTCCGCCGCGCCAGCGCAGCTTGAGGGTCGCGCGGTGCTCCTCGCGTGCGACGTCGATGATCACCTCCTCGATCAGGCAGCGCAGGAGTGCCTTGCGGTCGCGGTCTGAGGTCGTCGGCGCCGACCACACGCGGCCGAGGTCCGATCCGAGCGCAAGCAGCCTTTGTCGTTCTTGCTTGGTCAGCGTGCGGGGGCGGGCGCGCTCGCGCCGCTCAAGCTCGGCCTCGGTCTCGGCGAGCGCCCGGAGCGCCAGCTCCCAGTCGCGCTCAAGGCCGCGTGCCACCAGGCGGTTCTCGGGCTCGACCTGCCGGTAGCGGCGCTCGGCGCGCTGCGCCTCGTATTGGGCGCGCTCGACCTGCAACCGCCACTGCTCAAGCGCGTGATCGTGGTCTTGCTCGAGCGCCTCGGCGGCCTGGAGCGCCGCCTTCACGCCGGCTGGTGTGAGCGCCTCAAGCAGCGCGCCCGCGACCGCCTCATCAAGCGTCGCGCCGCCGACCCGCAGGCACGAGCCTCCGTGTCCGTCGGCGAGCACGGTGCCGGGGCAGTGGTAGGCCGGGCCGTCGCGACCCCGGTCGTAGTGGACCTTCAGCCGCCGCCCGCAGCGACCGCATAGGACGATCCCCTGAAGCAGCGCGCTGCCCTCGCGGACCGCGCCGGTGGCCTGCGGCGTGCGCCACGCGTTCTGCGCGATCCGCGCCTGGTTTTGCTCGAACGTGGCCCGGTCGATGTAGCCGGCGTGATGCTCCCAGATCAACACCTCCCAGTCTGCCTGGTGCAGGTGACGGACGCGCTTGCGCGGCTGGCCGTTCTCATCGACATACCGCTCGGTGCGTTTGCGCCCGAACACGTACGCGCCCGCGTAGACGGGATTGGTGAGCACGCCGTGCACCTGGTGGTAGGAGGGCTCGACCCAGCGAAGGTCATCGCCCGGGAAGCGCCGGAGCGGGAACTGGATGCCCTCTGAGCGCAGCCACAGCCACATCTGGCGGACCGAGTGAACCTCGGAGAACCGCTCAAACACCTTGGCGATCGCGCCGCGCACGGCCTCATCAAGGTCCATGAGGATCTCCCCATCCCGCTCCCCCCACACCAGCCCGACCGGCAACCCGCGCCGCAGCTCGCCGCGCCCGGCCTTGTTGCGGATCCCGCCGTCCAGCCGCTGGCGGATCATGTGTAACTCGATCTCACTGTATGTACCTTTCATGCCCAACAGGAGGCGATCATTGAACGAGCCAGGGTGATACAGGCCGTCAAGGTCACCGATCACAGTGTCAGTAACCCCACAGAGATCAAGTAGCTTGTACCAGTCACTGTTGTTGCGAGCCACACGCGAGACCTCCAGGCCCAACACCAGTCCGGCACGGCCGAGCGCGACCTCGGCCGTCAGGCGCTGAAACCCCGAGCGCTCGCTCAAGCCATCCGCCGAGACCCCGAGATCGTCATCGATCACCACGACCTGCTCGCGCCGGAACCCGAGCTCGACCGCGCGCTCCACCAGCGCATACTGACGCGCAGTCGACTCGACGTTGTTCACGAGCTGCCCCTGGGAGGACTGACGCGGATAGACGAAAGCCTGCCGGCGCAGATGCGAGCCAGCCAGCTTCGAGCCCTCGCTCAGCGACGATCACCTCCCCTCCCGGGCGCCCCTGCATCTTCAACCGATGCCGGGTCACCGCACGGCCCCTCGGCGACCATCTGAGCCATCAGCGCCGCCAGCAGTGCGATCGCGCTTCGGCGCTCCTCCGAGCCCACCAGCTCCCACAGCGCCGCCGCCGGCGCCGATAAGCCGCCCAGATCCAGACACAACTGCATCGCCTCGCTCCTCGCAAGCGAGATCATCGCGCCCGGGCAGGACAGCACACCGCCGCCCAGGACCGCGAAACCCGCGATCGACGCCGATTCGGGCCCGGCCGTTCGCAGATCGACGCGTTCTAAGCCCCTCTGAGGCCCTCCGCGACCCTCACCCGAGCGATAGCACCTCCAGATTCGCCGCCAAACCGCGCCGATCACCGTCTGCTCTCCCAGTCCTCGACCGCGCGCAGCAGCCCATCCACGACCCGCCGCGCCGCCAGCAGATCCTCAACCGATCCCAGCGTCCCCAACCGCTGCGGAACGCGCGGCCCATGCACGTCCGTCCACTCAGCCGGAATCACGCGCCGGCTGCCGTCCGGCAGCACCACGATCAGCCCAAGCGCGCCGCGGCGGCGCGTGCAGCCGATCACCTCGAGCCAGCGACCTTCCAGCGGGTGATGTGGCCGCACCACGCGCACCCGCTCCGGCAAGTCCTCGAGGCGGGCAGTGTGTCGTGTCTTCGTTCGCCCGGCGCAGCTCGAAGTTCTCCCGGCGCAGCTTGCGGATCTCCTCCCGCTCCTCGCTGGTCAGCCCCTCGCGCAAGCCCTGGTCGACCTCCGCCCGGCGCACACGCCGGCGCAGCGACTCCGGCTGCATCCCCAGGTCCTGCCGATCTGGGCGATCGGCCGAGCGGACTCAAGCGCCAGCCGCACGCCGCGATCGATCAACTCATCGGGGTACTTCCTCGGTCGTGCCATAGGTCACGGGTTCCTTTCCCGAGGATGAAATCCTCGTTGCAAGATCTCCGCGAAACCCAGGGCAGCTCAA
>JAFAPR010000120.1 GCA_019247075.1 Solirubrobacterales bacterium | reverse complement strand
TCGAGATCGGCAACGCGGACGTTGAGGAAGCTATCGACGACGGACGGATCCGACGGCGGCTCGAGGATCACGTCGGGCTTGTCGGGCGTGGGCCCGCCGCCCGTGTTGATCATGATCCAGCCGTTGTAGAAGCCAGCATCGCCGGCGCGTTGTCGCGTACGAACATGGCGCCGAGGACGTCACGGTAGAAGCGGACCGAGCGCTCGATGTCGGCGACGATCAGCATCTGCGTCAGCACGGTCCCCTGCTCCTCGGCGGCCTGGCCGAGGGGGCTGCGGTGTCCGGATGGGTTCTGCTGCTGCGGGGAATCAGTCATTTCTTTTCCTCTCTTTCAGCGCCCGACTTCGGGCAGGTTGCGGATCTCCTCGATCTGGCGGGCCATCGCGTCCACAACGTAGTCCCTCGTCGAGCGGGTGACGGCGCGGATCCCGCGGACCGCTGCGAGGCGCACGGTCCGCAGGTCCGTGTCTTGTGAGGTCAGCGACGGCCCTTGACTGAGTCGCCCCGTGTCGTGACACCACCTCCTTGCTATCGAGCATGAACCCACCAGCATCACGTGGCGTTGTCCGCCGGGCCCGCTGGTAGGAGCTTGGCCGTGCGTGTGCCGTGGCTGAGGAGGCCATGGATCTCGTCGGGAGTCATTGTGTGGGGCATGCGGGCTCGCGGGCGGTCGTCGTGGTTATGGTCATGCGGGCTGCTTGGACTTGATGTAGTTGACGAGGCCGGCGACGTCCTCAGGCACCAGACGGCCGATCGCGCCGCTTGAGTAGACGCTGACGACCACGTTGCCGTCGGGATCGAGGACGAACCCGGTGGACTGCAGGTGCACCGGGTCCGCGTTGACGAACGCACCAGTCGCCTGGTGGATCGCGGCGGCGTCGGCGCTGTGGCCGACGGGGAACGTCAGGCCGTGCTTGGCGATCAGCTCGCGGGCGGTGGCCTCGTCGTCGACCGACAGAGAAATGACCTTGACGTCCAGGCGTTCGAGCTTCTCGGCGTCGCGCTGGAAGGCGCGTAGCTGGGCGTTGCAGTACGGGCACCACGAGCCGCGGTTGAACAGGATCACGGCGAAGTGCCCGGCCAGCGCGTCCGGGAGGTCGATCGCCTCGCCGTCGACCGGGGTGATCGTGAGGGGCGGGAACTGGTCGCCGGGGTTGAGCAATTGCATCGTGTCGCGCTCCTTCGTGAAGTGGGTGGTTCTGTGGGTGTCGAGAGGCAGAGTAGGAGCGCTTGCTAGGTAGAGCAATGCATCAGAAGCGCAAATCGATTGCCGTTCAGCTCAACCTGTCGCGGAGTTCTGAGCTGGACGGCGATAAGCTGTGATGGTCGTGGACCCGCTCGCCGACGTGTTCGACCTCAGCCGCGTCTCGTGCGGCGTGATGGCCCAGCTGATCGCCTACGAGCCGTGGGGCGTGAGCATCGACCCGGTCCCCGGCGCCGCCTTTCACGCGGTGGTTGCGGGCAGCTGCTGGCTGCGCAGGCCCGGGCGCGCGCCGCAGCACCTGATGCCCGGCGATGTCGTTCTTTTGCCTACCAACACGCCACATGAGCTGGTGTCCTCGGCCGACGCCCGAACGGATTCACTGGCGCGATTCGAGACGGGCATTCCGCGCACGCCCGACGGCGACATGGTGATCCAGGGTCCCGGCGCCGGGACGCGCATGCTCTGCGCGGCCTACGACTACGACCATGAGGTCGCCCACCCCCTGATGTCCCAACTGCCGCCGGTGCTTTATGTCCCGGCCGGGATGCCCGGCGACGACGGAGCCGTCGCCGCGACACTGAGGCTGCTCGCGCTCGAGCTCGGCGGCCGCCCGCCCGGCTCCCGGGCCGCCGTAGGGCGGCTGATCGACGTGCTGCTGATCCACGCGATGCGAGCATGGCTGCGCACGCAGGACGACGACGCCACCGACGGTGGCTGCTCGCGCTGCGCGACCCGGTCATCGCCCGGGCGATGAACGCCATCCACCAGCGGCCGGGCGAGCCGTGGACGATCGAGTCGCTGGCCCGCGAGGTCAGCGTGTCGCGCGCAACGCTGGCTCGCCGCTTCGCCCACCTGGTCGGCGAGACGCCGCCCGAGTACCTCGCGCGCTGGCGCATGGACCTCGCCGCCCAGCGGCTGCGCGACACCGACGACACCGTCGCCGCGATCGCGGCCGCCGTCGGCTACCGCTCCGAATACTCGTTCTCCCGCGCGTTCACGCGCCATCGCGGGCTCGCCCCCGGCCGCTACCGCCGCCACGCCCGCGCACGAGCGCTCGCGGCCGCATAGAAGCCCGACGCGGTCGCAACAGCGACGATCTGCCACAGCACTCGACCGAACCGGATGACCACGTGATCGAGCTGGGACAGACAACATCGGCACCGGATCTGTTGAGCGCTGAGTCACAGGAAGCCATGCGCGGCTGTCGCTGGCCAGCGTCGGTCAAGCCGATGACATGCCAACGCGTAGCGTGACGGGCCCACGCTGTGTGCTGTACGTCGAGACGAACCTTGGGCTGCGTCCGAGCGGCGTCGAGCGGCTGGGCGGGATTCTGCTCGAGCTCGGCCTAGCCGAGCGAGTCGGCGCGACCGTGGCCGGCATCTTGCGGGCGCCTGAATTCGACCATCGGCGCGACCCTGCGCTCGGCGCCCGCAACGTGCCAGCGGCTGCGGCGGTCGCTACCGAACAGGCCAACCAGATCGAGCTGATCCTCGATAGTGGTGGCTTCCCGGTCGTTCTTGGTGGCGACGATAGTGTGCTGCTCGGGTGCCTGCTGGCTCTACGGCGGCGGGGGTCCCTCGGGCTCGTTCTGCTCGATGGCCACACCGACTATTGGGATCTTCCGGATGGCACGGGCGAGCTGTCGGACAGCGACTTTTGGATCGCGACGGGCCATGGCCCGGCCCTGATTGCCGACCTCGAGGGGCGCGGTCCGCTCGTCGCGCCCGAGGCGTGCGTGGTTTACGGCCACCGTGACAGGGCCGAGCAACTGGAAGGTGGCAGTCAGGACGTCTACCGCGAGCCGATGCTCGTGCGCAACTTGGCCGAGCTTCGCGCAGCGGGCATGGAGAACGCCGCGAACCACGCTGCTGCGTTCCTTGCCGCCAGAGGACTCGACCGCGTTTGGTTGCATCTCGACGCGGATTGCCTCGATGACGCGCTCATGCCCGCCGTCGACTGGCGGATTAAGGGAGGCCTAGCCCCCACCGAGGTGATCGCACTCGCACGGCCGCTACTACAAAGCGGCCTGATCGCCGGGATGGACGTGACCATCTACAACCCGAGCCTCGACTCGACCGATTTCGCCGCCGGCAGAGTACTTCTCGACGTCATCGAGCAGATCCTCGCCTGACATTTGCTCTTAAGCGTCCGGAGCCGCATTCGGACGCGGAAGTCGCGGCCCGGCTCCTCGCCGTGGTGTCAGAACCCGAGGAGCGCCCGAAGGTCCGGCGTGCTTCGGTCAGCCGCCGCGCCGAGGAACGGCAGCCCCAGCATACTCTCCACGGCACGCAGCACGGCGTAATGGTTCACGGTGACCGCGGTGGTCGCGCCGGTGGCGATGGAGGGCGCGACGACGATGAGCGGCACGTTCTGGTAGGCCGCACTGGTGCTGGCGTGCTTGAAGTCGCCCTCGTCCCAGGTGATGACTACGGCGGTCGTGCCCGCCTGGTAGGCCGCGGAGCTCGTAATGCGGCCAATCCAGTCGCGCAGGAAGAAGTCGCCAAGCGTGGGGTCGACCTCGCCGCCGAGAACGCTGTCGCCGCCGTCGTCCGATGGCCCGATCCAGGCCAGTGCAGGCAGCTTGTTGTTGGCCAGGTCGCTCGCTAGGGCGCCTGCGGTGGTCGTGCCCAGGGGAATGGCCGATGTGGGGCAGGATGAGGCTAGGTCGCTGTAGTAGAGGGCCGGTTCGTGGCTGACCGTGTAGTACGAGTTCGGCGCCCCGGGGTCGTTGGTTGCGTCGCAGGGCGTGGGCATCATCGAGGAGTACTCGCGCCACGAGGACCCGGCCGCTTCGATCTGGTGGAAGACGTTGTCGACCGCGAGCGGATGCTTGCTCGCAGGGGCGTCGTCGGTGATGCCCTGCGTTGAGCCGGACGTGAGCGCGATGTAGTTGGGGAGCGACGGCCGTGCGACGGCGAAGTCTCGGGTGGCCAGGCCGCACTCGTGCGCGAGCTGCGTGGTGAAGGGCGTCTGGGCCGCGCCAACGATGTCGCTCAGGTTCTCGTTCTCGAACGCGATCACGATCACGTGCTTGTAGGTCGGCGGGGGCGCGGAGGCCTGGCCGCAGGGATCCGCGACCGCGGGCTGGCTGACCGTCCACGAGAGCGACACGGGCGTCGACACGCCGCCCGAGGCGTCGCTCGCCCGCACGGCGAAGGTGTGCTGGCCCGTGCCCACGCCGCTCAGGTCGTCCGGGCTCGTGCAGGGCGCGAAGGCGGTCCCGTCCACGCTACAGGCGAAGGTCACGCCCGTCCGGGCGTCCCCGAAGGTGAAGCCGGCTACCGTGGCGCTCGTCACCGTCCCGGTCTGGATCAGCGAGCGGAGCGTCGGCCGGGGTGGCGGCGCGATCATCGTGGCTGTTCGTGCGTTGCCCCGTTTCGTGGCGCTCGACGAGCACCCCGCAGCCATCACGGTCATGCTCAAAGCTACGAGGGCCAATGCACTGAAGCGGCTGACGCTGTTGCTCATTGTCGCCGGAGGAGAAGCAGCACCTGCACCACGCGCCACGGCTCCTGAGCGTACCCGTTGTCGAGCCAGCTCCCTGGTCGCGCTCGTAATGGACGATCTCGAACGGATCGACCCATGGACCCCGCGCGGGGTAGAGGTGTGGGCACCTCCGAGCTTTGGTTGCGACGACGATGCGTGGGGTGAGAGCGGAGAGACTCCGGGAGGGACTACCGCCGGCTGAAAGCTTTAAGAGGCTCGGTCGGACGCTTGATCTCGAGGTCTGGGTGGGGTGTGTCGAAGGTCATGTCGATTGTGTCCATCGCAAGCGCCGCCCGCGCCTGCCGGCTCAGCGGTGCTGCTGCGCGCAGAATCGCGCGTGGGATGTGGCGGATCTTTCCTGTCTCGCCTCGCGCGCGCTGTTGCAGTGCCGCGAGTTCATTGAAGGTGAGGTTCTGTGGTCCGCCGACCTCGATGAGCTGGCCTCTGACGCTCGGGTCGAGGATCGCTCGCTCGACACCGGCGGCCACGTCGTGCACCGAGACGAAGTTGATCGGGTTCTCGCCGCGGCCGCACACGATCGGCTTGCTCATGATGTTCTCCCAGAGTTCGAGGAAGGCGCTGGCGCGCACGATGGTCCACCGGGTGCGGCTAGCGATGACGTATTGCTCGGCGGCGTGCTTGGCACGGAACAGGTCCATCGGGTGCTGAGCCGAGGCACCGACCACGGACATCAAGACCACGTCGGCGCCGAGGTCTGCCGCGGCGTCGATGAGGTTCGCGTTGCCGTCGCGATCGACCGATTGCGGAGAGACTCTGCCGGGTCCGGCGAATCCCTGGACGGCGGAGAGAACGGTGCTCGCGCCCTGCAGGGCAGCGCAGATGCCTGACCGGTCGCGGACGTCCGCGCTCACGATCTCCACCGGAAGATCGCGGGGGTGGACAGCGCGGGCGGGGTCCCGCGCGATCACCCGCACGTCAAGCTGGCGCTCGGCGAGCCGCCTCACGACGAGCGACCCGAGGCGGCCGGTTCCGCCTGCGATAGCGATCATCGGCGCTCCAGGTGCTCGCGCACGGCGTCGTCGACCGTAGTGGAAGCGAGATCCACGGGCTCCAGATAGAACCTCGCCCACCGCGCGACACTGCCATCCACGCCGAAGATCGCGACCCCGCGCATGCAGTGCGCGCTCCCGTCTCGGCGCGTGCCGGTCATCTCCCACTCGGTCCAGATCACGTCGCCGTCGACGGCCGTCCGCGTCACGTCGGCGCGGAGGTCCGGCACGAAGGCAAAGATCTGCCTCCAGTTCCGTCTCACCTGAGCGCTGCCGCGGAACCCGCGCGCGGGATGCGCGGGGGTCTCGTTCTCGTAGCCCTCCGCGAAGCACGCCACGAGCGCTTCGAGGTCGTGATGATTGATCGCCCGCAAGAGTCGCTGCACCATTTGTCGCGGTTCGCTCATGCCTTTCCATTCGTTCCAGTAGACTGGAACGAAATGATCGGCCGTTCAGCGTCCGCTGTCAAGCCAAGCCGTTCCTACGACTCGACCCGTCGCCGCGAGCAGGCTCGCCAAAGCCGCAGTCGGGTGATCCAAACGGCAGAGCGGATGTTCCTCACAAGCGGCTACTCGTCAACCACCGTCCAGGCGATCGCCGTCGCGGCAGGCGTATCGGCTGACACCGTCTACAAGTCCTTCGGTGGCAAGCCCGGACTAATCCGGGCGATCCGCGACCATGCACTCGCAGGGGAAGGTCCGATCCCCGCCGAGCGCAGGTCCGAGGCGATCCAACAACGGGAACCCGACCCGCGCAAGGTCATCAACGCATGGGGCGACTTCGTCGCTGAGCTCGCGCCGCGTGTCTCGCCGATCCTCCTCCTGGTCCGCGACGCTGCTGCCACCGATCCCGATGTGCGCGCCCTCCAGGATGAACTTGATGCCGACCGGCTCAAGCGCATGACCGACAATGCCCGCCGCCTCCGCGACGCCGGCCACCTTCGGCCGGACATGCCGCTCACGCGGGCCGCAGACATCCTCTGGACATACAGCTCCCCCGAGCTCTACCAGCTTCTCGTCCTGCGACGCGGATGGACCCTCGAGCGCTACGGCAAATTCGTAGCCGAAGCGATGATCAAGGCACTGCTGTAACCGGCACCGGGCGACTTGTTCTTCGCCCCGCCAGTACGATGCAGGGCGAGGTCGGGGTATGGATCATGCCGAGTAAGACCACAAAAGCGCGGATGGGAGCCACGGCGGCGGTAGCGATGGTCCGCCACCCGACGCTTCGGCGGGCCGCAGCTCCTCCGACGAAGCTCGGATGGCGCGTTGGCAAGGTCGTGGTCTGGCGTACGACACGTGCCCAGATGGAGCGGCTTGGCGCCGCCGCAACGACCCTTGGTTCGATCGCGGTCATATACGGCCCGATGGTGGCCGAGGTTTTCGGGCTTGTCGAGGCGCCCAAACCCAGGCGACGCGGCCCGGCATTCCTGGCAGGAGTCGTGATCGGAACTGGCGCGATGTACGTTCTGGGTCGCAAACAATCGCGGCCGAGCTCGGAATGATGACGCCTGACCTTGTCCTCGCAGATCCCTGACGAGGACCACGACCTCACAGGTCAAGCTGGCGACCTGATCTCAACGCACGGCGTCAAGCCGCGAGATGAGGGCGAACTCGAATCATCGGGCGGCCGGCGTCGCGCTGGTGGGCGCGTGCACTTTGCTGATCGCGGCGTGCGGTGGCAGTAGGACCGCGGCGGCGGGGCCGGCCTGCAAAACCGTCGGGGTCGGCGGGTCCGGTTCGTTGGCGGCGAATCCAATCGTCGAGGGTGCGCCAGCCTCAGGCGGCCCGCTCTGAGCTGCCCGGACGCCCAGCGTCAGGCGGCGGCCTCGACTGACCAGATCAGCAGATCGATGATTCGTACCTCGGTGAGCTGGTGACCACGTCTCGCGAGCTCCCGCCGGAGCACACGCATCGCCGCCCGGTTGCGGTCCAGGTCGCGTTTGTAAGCTCGTACGAGGCCGAGAGCGCGCTCTCCGAACGCAGCGTGCACTCCGAGCTCGCCGTTTGCCAAGTACCTCTGGACGACGCTGTCGAGCATCGGGATCAGCGCTGGGCGCTTCCGATGAAGCGCTTTTGTCATCTTCGAGAACCCGACGCCGCGGATGTCCGCGAACGCGTCGAAGAGGCGCCTCAGCGCCAGCCACGGCACCTCGTTCGCGGCTCCCGCCAGCGAAGCATCGGGAGCGATCGCCCGTAGGGCTCGTTCGATCGCGCGGCGGCGTCCCAGGATCGCCGCGATCTCGGCCGCGGAGATGCGAGCTCCTGCCCGGTTCGCCGTCCTGAGATCAGACTCGCCGAACGACGCCGGGCCCGACGGGTCGCTCAAGTCGAAATGACCGTAAGCCTCGAGGAAGCCCAGCACGACCCTCAGCGGATCTTCGATGTCGGCGCCGTTTCGAAGGACGACCGGTCGCAATGACGATCTCGCCGACCCCGGCACAAGGACGAGTGTATGCGGGGCGGATGCGGCACCATAGCCCGCTTCGCGGTCGCCCGTGCGGCTCATCCCGCCATAGTTTCACCTCTTGACAAGCGAGCGCTCACGATATATCGTTGAGCTATCGCAGAAAGGAGATTGATTTGACCAGCGATGTATTTGCTCAGGAATGGCGGGGCGCCAGGCGGGCGAAGCGGCACGGGCATCGCCACGGCCCACCGAACTGGCTTCTCGCAGGGGAGGGCCGCCACGGCCGTCCCCGATTCGAAGACATCGACGACCTGATCGCGCTGCGGCGCATGTGGAGGGGCGGCCCGTTCGGCGGTTCCGGCTGGGGCCCGCACCGCCACGGTCGCGGTCGCGCACGCCGCGGCGATGTTCGCCTCGCGCTACTGCGACTTTTGGCCGAGGAGCCGCGCAATGGCTATCAACTGATGCAGGCAATCGAGGAGCGCAGCGAAGGGCTCTGGCGCCCCAGCCCGGGCTCGGTGTATCCCACGCTCGCTCAGCTCGAGGACGAGGGCCTGATCCACTCGGCCGAGGCCGAGGGAAACCGCCGGTTCGAGATAACCGACGCCGGTCGCGAGCATCTGGACAGCCGGGCCGATGAACCGGCCCCCTGGGAGCAAGGCGTGCAGGACGCGGACAACCCCCTGACCGAGCTCGCCCCGCTCGTGATCCAGATCGGCAAGGCTACCTTTCAGGTCGCCTCGGTCGGTGACCGGGCTCAACGCGACCGTGCACGGACGCTGCTGCAGGACACCCGGCGCGCGCTCTACCGCATCCTCGCCGAGGACACGCACGACAACGACGCCGACGAGCAGTCGCGCGAGGTGTAAGCGCTGGGGCGCTGCAACTAACGAGCGGTCAACCACAGCGGGTCGCCTCCCAAACGTGGCGACCCGCTGCCTGGTTCAACAAACCGATCCGATAGCCGCGCCGAGTTCGCATAGGGTTAACCCTGAGGCGTTCACGCCGCTGTCACCATGGATCCGGACCGCGCCCAGCAACTCCTCGCGCGCGAGCGCGGGCGAATCGAGAAGGCACTCGCGAGGCTCAAGCGCGAGGGCCCACTCGAGTCTTCCGATCGCCTCGAGTCGGGGGACGTGGATTCCGAGAGCCTCTACGAGGATGAGTTCGACGCGGGACGGCGCGACGATCTCCTCGCCGAGCTGAACGCGGTCCAACGAGCGCAAGCACGGCTCGAGGCCGGAACCTACGGCCTGTCCGTCGAGAGTGGTGAGCCGATTTCAGACGCTCGGCTGGAGGCGCTCCCCACCGCTGAACGGACCGCCGAGGAGGACGAGCGCTACCGACACCTTCCCTGATTACTGTCTCGCGGGGGCTGGCGTAGGATCGCCTCGTGTCGATGCCGCCGGGTCCGCGCTCTCCCTCCGTGTGGCAGACGCTCGAGTGGATGGCCAGGCCGGCGGCGTTCCTGGAGCGGGTGCACGCGCGCTTTGGCGATCCGGTCACGATTCGCACGTACTGGACGGAGGAGCCGATGGTGCTGTTCTCGCACCCCGACGCGGTGCGGGAGGTGTTCGGCCTCGATCCCGCGATCGCGCCAGCCGGCCGCAGCTGGGAGTTTTTGCGTCCATTCGCGGGACCGCACTCCATCCTGCTGTTAGACGGGGAGGATCACCTACGCGAGCGGAGGATGTTGCAGCGTCCGTTCCACGGCGAACGGATGCGGGCGTTTGCACCGTTGGTCGCGGAGCTGGCCGAGCGCGAGCTGAGCTCGTGGGAGGGGCGAGTGGTCGCCCTTGAGCGGATGCGAGCGCTGACGCTCGAGGTGATCCTGCGCGTCCTGTTCGGCGCAGCCGAGGAGGTCGAGTTGCGGCGGCTGCGCGACGCGATCGAAGACACGCTTGCGGTCGTGCGCTCTTTTCCTCAAGTGCTGGGCATGGTGCTGGTGCGGCGCGATCTCGGTCCGCGCAGCCCCTGGGGCCGGTTCCGGGTCGCGGTCGAGCGCTTCGACGCGTTGCTGTACGAGCTGCTTGCGCGCCGACGCGCCGATGAGGACCGGGACTCGTTGGTCGCGCTGCTGATGGAGCAGCGCGATGAGCAGGGAAAGCCGCCCAGCGAACAGCACTTGCGCGACCAGCTGGTGGCGCTGTTGGTCGGGGGGCATGACAGCTCCGCCGCCTCGCTGGCGTGGGCGTTTGAGCGGCTCGTGCGCCACCCCCGGGTGCACGCGCGCCTCGCGGAGAACGACCCCGCCTATCTCGACGCGGTCGTCAAGGAGGTGCTGCGCGTCCGTCCCGCCCTGACGATCGCGCCGCGGCTCTTGCTCGAGCCGGTGCAAATCGCGGGCCGCGACCTCCCCGCCGGCGTGCAGGTCGCCGCGTGCCTGTGGCTGGCGATGCGGCGCGAGGACCTGTGGCCGCGGGCCGGCGCGTTTTGGCCCGAGCGCTGGCTCGAGGGTCCGGCCTTCAACCCGTCGTGGATCCCGTACGGAGGCGGGGTGCGGCGCTGCGCCGGAGCCCCGTTTGCGGAGATGGAAATGCGCGAGGTGCTGCGCGCCGCGGCGAAGCTCAAACTCCGTCCAGCCCGCCCCGAAAGCGAGCGGGCCAAGCGCAGCATGCTCGTGGTCGTCCCCGAACGAGGCGGCGAGCTGATCGCCGGCTGACCGGCGACGGCGCGTGCGGAGGCTCCGTCCTTGGGCGGCAAAGCGGGATCCTTCAGGCGCGATAGGAGCGAGAAGGGCCGCCTCCGCTCAGAGCCGCTGCAACGCCCAAGCCGATATAAACGCCGCCACTCGCCACCGTGAGGCGGCGTCGCGCACGCCTGTTGCTCCGCAGCCAGCCGCCGATCGCTCCGGCGGCCAGGGCATAGGCGCCATCGCTCACGAGCGCCAACGACGTGAACAACGTGCCGAGAAGCAGCATCTGCACGGCGACGGCTCCACGAGCGGGATTTACAAACTGAGGCAGAAACGCCACGAAGAAGATCGCGATCTTCGGGTTCAGCAGCTGGACCACCAGGCCATTGAGAAACAGTCGCGATCGCCTGCTTGCCGCCGGCTGCTCCCGCTGCTCCCGTTCGAGCAGCTTTCGCGCGCCAAGGTAGAGCAGATAAGCCGCGCCCGCGTACTTGACGGCCGTGAACGCCTCCGCGGACGCCGCCAGGAGCCCGGAGAGGCCCGACGCGGCGCCTAGGGCGTACGTGAGGGTGCCCAGCTCGACACCGAGCACGGACACGAGCCCCGCGCTCCGGCCTTGCTCGACGCTTCGCATCACGACGTAGACCACTGCCGGTCCCGGGATCGCCAGCAGGACGATGCTGGCGCTCGCGAACAACAGAAGAGTCGACCAGGCCGGCATCCTGTCGAGTTTGCCAGCACGGTGAGTGCGTGGCCGGGGCGACCGCAAAAAGTCGGCTAGCGCCCGCCTGGGACCCTTTCGGCGGCTACGATGAGTGGCCCAGCGGATCGCCCACTCGGCCGGGACGCTTCGGCGTCCAGCCGGATCACGCGCCCGCGCTACGCGGGCGGCCCGCTCCGGCGGTCGGGAGTGTCGTGCCACCCCAGGCAGACACAAAAGTCCTGGGACATATGAAGTCAGGGGTGATCTATGACTGGGCGGCCGGCGACGGGCCCTATGGAGGGCCCGTCCGGTCGCAGTGCGCGAGCTCGGCTGCTATCGGCATCGGCGCGCTCGAGACCAGCGGCCGCTCCCCAACCCCCGGATGCCAGGCCTACCCCTCGGCGCGATATCGGAGACCGTCGAGCGCTATGCGCAGGATGTGCTCGATCTGCCCCGGATCGGTGGTTGGGATCTTGGCAATCCCGACCACCATGTGCATGACCTCCAAGAACTCAACGTCCGGTCGTACCACGCCGGCGTCCTGCCCGCGCTTGAGCAGCGGCGCACCGGCGGCGTAAAGCGAGGTACGGCACTCCTGGAAGAGGGGAGCGTCCAGGTCAAGGTAGTTGAGCAGCTCGCCCGCGAGCGCCCGTTTTGTGGCGAGATAGCCGATCAGGCGCTCGAACCACTCGCTGAGCGCTTCCCACGGATCGGCGCCGTCAAGTTGCTGGGCGGAGCGGCAGACCTCCTCGACCTCGTTGACGTACAAGGCCTCCAACAGCGCCTGCCGGCTGGGGAAGTGCCGGTACAGCGTGCCGATCCCGACGCCGGCACGGCGCGCGATCTCCTCGAGCGCGGTCGACTCTCCGCCCTCGGCGAACGCCTCGCGCGCGACGTTAAGGATCTTCTCGTAGTTGCGGCGCGCGTCGGCTCGCTTGGGGCGTGCGAGCCGGGTCTCGGGTGCCACTTGGGCGGTGCTCATGGCAATTGGGCTTGACAAACGGAGGCTGCCTCCATATAGTTTCGGAGGTTGCCTCCAGATATTTCGGAGGTGGCCTCCATTTTAGCCCCGAAGTCAACCCTCGACAAGTTGGGATGTTCATGAACCTCGCCACCGCCCCCACACCCGTATCGGACCGCCGCCGGTGGACGGCGCTCATGGTCGTCTGCTTGGCGCAGCTGATGATCGTCCTCGACGTCACGATCGTGAACGTTGCGCTGCCCTCCATCCAGCACGACCTTCACTTCAGCCAGGCCAATCTCACCTGGGTCGTCAATGCGTTCCTCGTCACCTTCGGCAGCCTCTTGCTCTTCGCCGGCAGGCTCGGTGACCTCGTCGGACGCAAGCGCGTGTTTCTCGCCGGGCTCGTGATCTTCACCGCGGCCTCGTTCCTGTGCGGCTTCGCCCCCAGCGGGGGGGCGCTGATCGGCGCCCGGTTCGTGCAAGGGGTCGGGGCCGCCGCGCAGGCCTCCGTGATCCTCGCGATCATCGTCACCGAGTTCCCCGAGCCCTCCGCGCGAGCGCGAGCGATGAGCGCCTACGTCTTCGTCTCGGTGGCGGGCGGCTCCCTCGGGCTGCTCGCCGGTGGGCTGTTGACCGAGACGCTCAGCTGGCACTGGGTGTTCTTCGTCAACCTTCCGATCGGCGCGATCGCGTTCGCGCTCGGGCGGGCGCTGATCCGGTCCGACCCCGGACTCGGCCTCGCGCAGGGAATCGACTGGATCGGGTCGCTGCTCGTCACCGCGTCGCTGATGAGCGCCATCTACGCGATCATCGAGTCGACCAGCCATGGTTGGGCCTCCCCGTTGGTGCTCGGCTTTGGTGGTCTCGCTCTGGCACTCATGGCGGGGTTCGGGGCTCTACAGGCCCGCATCGAGAACCCGATCATGCCGCTGGACATCCTCCGGCTGCGGGGGCTGGTCAACGCCAGCCTCGTCAGAGCCGTACTCGTGACGGGCATGTACTCGACCTTCTTCCTCGCCACGCTCTATCTCGAGCACGTCCGCCATTACAGCGCCCTTCAAGCGGGCGCCGCCTTCCTGCCGTGGACGCTCACGGTGGCGGTCCTGTCGCAGGGCATCGCCGCCTGGCTGGTCGCGCGCTGCGGGTCGCTGCCGGTGCTGATGGGCGGTATGGCCAGCGCGGTTGTGGGGTTGCTCCTGTTCGCCAACGTCGGCCCCCACACCACCTTCGTCCCCACGATCTTTCTAGCCTGCTTCGCGATCGGGCTCGGCATCGGCAGCGCGTTCATGCCGCTTCTGACGATCGCCATGGCCGACGTCCCCGCAGCGGAGGCGGGACTCGGATCCGGGATCACGAATGTCTCGCAGCAGATCGGCGGGGCGCTCGGACTGGCCGTCCTCAGCACCGTCGCCGCCAATCACACCAAGGCACTTCTGGCCGCCCACCGCGGCCTCAGCACGTCGCTCATCGGTGGCTACCACCTCGCGTTCGCCGCCGGCGCGGCGACCCTCGCCGCCGGGATCGCTCTTGCGTTCGTGCTGCTGCGACACACCAGCTCACCACCCGAGCTGAAGCTGGCCGACGCAGGCACGCCAGACCATGACGTGCCCGCTCTGAATACCGCTGACTTGGAGAAGCAAGCCGCATGACCAACTGGTGACGCCACGAGGAGAAGAGGTCACGAAGACCTAAGCAGGACGCAACGGCGCCCCTACTCGGCGCTGGTGCGAGCAGCGGTGCCGAGCGATTCCCCGTGTGTTTGCGCTTGCCCGTCCTCGTCGAGCATGATCACCCCTGACATGGCCGGCCGCTGTGACATCAGGAGGACGAGGATCGGAATCAGCAAAGGCAAAAGCCACAAATGCAGCCAGTTCCAGAAGGTGTTACCGCGGAATCCTGTCCACCCCCAGTTACCGAGATAGCCTCCCAGCACCACCACCACGAAAGCGGCAAGCGCCGTCAAGGCAACAAGCGAGTGACGGACCGTCCACCTGTCGCGCAGCTCGAGCAGGACGGGAGTGAGCGCAACCGCGAGCGGCAACACGAGCAACTCCAGCCAATCCCAGAGCTTGTTGCCGACAAATCCTGTCCAGGCCCACGGAATGATGTAACCGGCGAGCACCACAACGGCGAAGGCCACCAGAAGCGATAGACCAAGGAGCTTGGGCCCGGTCGCCACGCGTGTGCGGTGACTGAGCCAAAGCGGGAGGATGCCGACCGCGATCGGCAAGAGCAGGAGGTGAAGCCAATCCCACAGCGTGGCGGTCTTACCGTTGATGCCTGTCCAGGCCCAATGACGACCGTAGCCGCCCCAGAGGACGATTGCGAGCACGGCGAGCGCGGCGAGCGCGAAGGACCAGCGCAGCGACGTGGCGCGCCGCGGATGTCCCGTGCGATCCGGGGATTCGGGGGCGGCGTCAACCATCTAGCGGGGCAGTTCAGCACACAGATAAGTGGTAGGCAAGGGTCGCGCTCAAGCTAGGCTCACTTCGATGTCTGGCGAGTACACGACCGCGGGCCGCTCGGCCGGCGGACCACCCGAGACGGGATTGTGATGGACGTCGAGAGCGCGATTCGGAGCAGACGCACGCACAAAGCGTTCCGGCCGGACCCCGTGACGCGCGACTTGCTGGACGAGTTGCTGGAGGTGGCGCGGTGGGCGCCAAACCACCACCTCACAAACCCGTGGCGCTTCCGGGTCATCGGCCCGCTCGCGCGGGCGAAGTTGAAGGAATCGGCCGGCCCCGAAGCGGCGCCCAAGCTGGACCGCGCGCCGACGCTGGTGGCGGCGACCGCACTCCGTTCCGAGGACCCAGTTCAAGATCAGGAGGATCTCTGTGCCACCGCCTGCGCGATCTATGCCGTATTGCTCGCGGCTCACGGCAGGGGCCTGGCGGGCTATTGGCGTACTCCAGGGGTGCTCAGGACGCAGCGAGGCCTCGATGCTCTAGCGATCCCGCGGGGCGAGCGGTTCGTCGCGCTGATCCATCTCGGCTGGCCCTGGCAGGAAAAGAGGCCGCCGGACCGCCTACCCGCGGAAAACTTCATCACCTACCTTGACTGATGCGCGACCGGGGGCAGGGCATGCGGGGGGCACGGCATCGTCGAACTTCCACGGGTCTTTAGGCTGTCGGTATGGCCGAGACCGTGGATGGCGCGCCCCAGATCGCGGTCTGGAGCGACTACATATGACCCTTCTGCTACGTCGGCCTGGAGCGGGCGGCGTGGCTGGAGCGCCGGTTCGGCGCGCGGCTTGTGTGGAAACCGTTTGACCTGCACCCCGAGTACCCCCCCGAAGGCATCCCGCTCGCCGAACTCGAGCGCCGCTACGGCGCCGGGTTCGCCGAGCGGCGGCGGGCGCTGTTCGAGAGCGCCGGACTGCCCTTCGCCGGGACGCTCGACAAGGTCCCCAACTCGCGAGGCGCGCTGATGGTCGCCGAGCTGGCGCGGGAGCGCGGCTCGTTCGAGGCCCTGCACCCGCGGCTGTTCTCCGCCTACTGGGCCAGTGGCCGCGACATCGGCGGCGAGCGGGTGCTGGTGGAAGAGGGAACCGCCGTCGGGCTGGAGGAGCACGAGATCATCGAGGCGCTGGCTGACGGACGCTACCTGGAGCGGATCGAAGCAGAGACGCGCGCCGCGCTCGAGCTGGGCGCAGGGGGCGTCCCGGCATGGCTCGTCGACGCGCGCGTGCTCATCCCGGGCGCCCAGCCCCACGACGTCTTCGAGCGCGTGCTCGAGCGCCTTGGCTACGACGCGCAAGACGGCGAGCGGCAGGCACCGTGACGGGCCGCATAGGGTCAAAGGCCTAGGCTGGCGTGGTTATACCTGGAAAAACTCACCGCTACGCCGTGACCGTGGTCTGGACGGGGAACCGCGGCACCGGTACGAGCGGTTATCGCGCTTACACTCGCGACCACGAGGTGAGGGCGGACGGGCGCCCCGCGATCTTTGGCTGCTCCGACGCCGCCTTCCGGGGCGACCCTGGCCGCTGGGATCCCGAGCGCTTGCTGGTCGCGGCGCTCAGCCAGTGCCACATGCTGGCCTACCTGCACCTCTGCGCCGCTGATGGCGTGGTGGTGGTCGGGTACGAGGACCGGGCCGAGGGCTCGATGGAGGAGGATCCGGACGGAGGAGGGCGCTTTAGGGAGGTGGTGCTCAAGCCGCGCGTGGCCGTCGCCGAACCTGCCATGGTCGGCACCGCGCGCGAACTTCATCACCGGGCAGGCGAGCTCTGCTTCATCGCGAGCTCGGTCAACTTCCCCGTGAGGCACGAGCCGATCGTCGCGCCGGCCCGATAGCGTTCAGGGCGTTCCGCTCACCTCAGGGGCGGCGGCTTCCCCTCGGCGCTGCCCGCGAGAGCGGGATCCCACCCACAGACCAGGCAGGAGTGCTGGAAAGCCGAGCGGGCGAACGCGACCGCTGTCCCGTGCGGGTCGGAGCTCGACGTGACGTCGTCCCAGTCCAGGACGTACTCCCCGAGGTGGCCCTCCCAGCGGGCGGCGGGAGGCGACAGCGTGGCGTCGGCGAAGCCTTCTGGGGCCGGATGGGCATAGGCGTACAACGCCGCCTTGCCGTAGTTTGGGTCGCCCGGCCACCAGCCGACGGCGATCTCTTGCGAGTCCATCGCATTGCGCATGATGAAGTCATCGGAGGGAGGCTCGGCGGCCAGCCCTGAGAACAGACTCACGGCAAGGTCGAAGGACCCCCACCACGCGTTGACCGGCGTCGCGCGGCCCCGATACGGGGCGCGAAACGCGGCCAGCGCAAGCGCCGCCCGCGTGACGACGGCCAAGTAGGAGGCCACCGCGCCCGTGTCGTAGCTCGAGTGCTCAGAGTCCTCGTCCAGCGGCACGGTCCACGACACCTCCTGCGGCGTCGTGTTGATCTCCACGGCGCCGACGAGCGCCCGAACCGCGGCGAGCATCTCCCTCGTGACCTCGGCCACGGGACGGTCCGGCGTCAGGGCCACGCGCCGCCCCCGGCCGTCGCTGTGCTCGACGAAGCCCTCGTGGGCGTGCAGGTCCAGCCCGCCCACCAGCGCGCCCGAGCCGTCGGGTGCCGGCAGCGGCGCCGTCTCGAATCCCCGGGCTGTCAGCCGCAACGCCGTGTGCTGAAGCTGGGGCTCTGGCGGAGCGAGGGCCACGGCGAGCTTGCCGAGGGTCTGCGTGTGCGCATGCAGAGTGTCGCAGGTCGCGCTCCACTGCTCGTAGTTCAGCGCTGGCCACGCCTCGCTCATGCGCCGGTTCTCAGACGGCGGAGTACAGGGGCACGGCCGCCGCCGTATGCGCTGGCCGTCAGGCCGCAGGGGCAGACGTCGCAACGCGCGCGCAGCGATGACCCGAGCTTGTTCCCGGGCCTCCGAACCGCCGAGATGATGACCGAGCGCTTAACCGCCACTGCTCTTGAATGCCAGTGTAAGGGGATACAACGCGGCCCAGGCGGCGCTCGCGGCGCGCTAGCTGGCGCGCCCAGTCGCCCGTGCAACCCTGCCCCCGCTGGCCTATGGCCGCCGGTCGGCGGCGGGAACGCCCTGGATTACCTCCGAGAGCCAGTTCCGGAGCACCTGGAGGAACAGGGGGTCGATGGCATGGAACATCGGCGACTCGCGGTACAGCACACGCGCGCCGGCCTGCACCAACCGGCGACGCGCGTCGCGCCCAAACTGCACGGGGATCACCGGGTCCTGGGTCCCGTGGCCGATCGCAACCGACAGGCCGCGCCGTGCCGATAGATCGAGCTCGAAGCCATCGACGGTCGGGATGAAGCCGCTGAACGCGAGCAGTGCCGCTGGCGACGGCCGACCCGCCCCCAGCGCGAGCGCGTAGGACATGACCGCGCCCATGGAGAACCCTCCGACCACCGTTCGCGACCAAGGAACCTCGAGCGCGGCGCAAAGGCCGTCGAGCCAGCACTCGAGGCTGGCGAATGCCTCGAAGAAAGTGTCGCGGTCGGGGTAGCCGACGGCACGCGAGACATACCAGTGAAAGCCCCCGGGCGGGAGCTCGAGCGGCGCCCTGGGGGTGACACCGACCAGGCGGCGCTCAGGGTCAAGCGCGTCCAGCAACGGCAGCAGGTCGAACTCGTCGGTGCCCCGCCCGTGCATCAGCACCAGCGCTCCCTCCGGCCGCCCCCGGGCCGGGCGCAGCTGGTGGTCCAGGAGGTCACGCTCGCTCACGGCCGCGCGGCCCGCGTCCGGGGGTTCTCGAGTGGCGTCAGGAGCTGCTCGAGCCGACCACGGAGATGCTCGTAGCGCGGTGGGAGGCGGAGCTCCTCGCCCAGGTGGTCCGGGTCCTCGTCGACCGCGAACCCAGGGCTTGGGGTCGCCAGCTCGAAGAGCACCCCCTGCGGCTCCCGGAAGTAGACGCTGAGGAAGTACTGACGATCGATTATGGGCGTGGGGTGCGCGCCGACCTCGTGCAGGTGCTCTCGCCAGGCCTCGTGGTCTGAGTCGCGGTCGCACCAGGCGATGTGATGCACGGTCCCCGCTCCCTGCAAGCCAAGCGCCGCTGGCGGCTCATCGTATGCGTAGCTGGCGCTGCGCCGGCCACCTTGCAGGACATAGGCGCCCGGGGCGGCCTGTGTGAAGCCCATCACCTCCGTGAGCAGCCGCTCCGCCGTGCGGAGCCCGTGGCTGTACGCGCGCACGCCATCGAAGCCCAGCAGCGCGTGTTCGGAGGGGATGCCTTCGCTCTCCGCGGCCAACGGCGGATCAGCTGTCGCGACAACCGCGAGCTCAAGGGTAAGGCCCTCCGGATCGCGAAAGCGCAGGGCGGACTCGCCCGGCACATGCTCGCAGGCGACGCCCTCGCTCTCCAGACGCCCGGCCCAGAACTCCAGCGCCTCGGGCGTTGAAAGGCGCCAGCGCAGACTGTGGATCATGCCCGCCCCGGCCCGCCCGGGCGCGGCCCCGGGGAACTCGAAGAAGGTCAGAATCGAACCGGGGGCCCCGCGCTCATCTCCGTAGTAGAGGTGGTAGACGTCCGGCGCGTCGAAGTTGACGGTCTGCTTGACCAGCCGCAGGCCGAGCACCCGGGCGTAGAAGTCGACGTTGATGGGCGCGTCGGCGGTGATGCAGGTGATGTGATGGATGCCGTCCAGCTGCACCGGCGCTACCGGTAGGGGTCCTTGGGCGAGCGGTCCTCGGAGAGCGAACCGCGCGCGCGCTGCAGGTGCTCGATCGCGTCCGCCAGGTGGACGGGAGCGATGTTGTAGTCATCGTTGGAGACACGGATCCGGTGCGCCTCCAGCAGCACCTCGGCGTGTGTGTACCCCGCGGGCGGCTCGAAGCGGTAGGCGGCCAGCTCGATCAACAGACCGAGGGGGTCTTCGAAGTAGATCGAGTCCATGAAGCCGCGGTCCTTGACGCCGCTGTGGCGAATCCCGCGTTCCTCCAACCGCTGCACCGTTTGCGCAAACGTCGCCTGAGAGACGGCGAAGGCGAGATGGTGCACCGAGCCTACCTCGGTCGAGGTCCGGCTCGAGTCTGGCTCGCGGCGCGCGTCGGTGAACACTGTGATCAGCCTGCCATCGCCGGGGTCGAAGTAGAGATGACTCTCGGACGGGTTGTCGAGGTTGGGCTGCTCGAATACGAACGGCATACCCAGCACACCCTCCCAGAAGCCGATCGAGGTCTCGCGGTCGGCGCCCACCAGCGTGATGTGATGAACCGCCTGGCTTTGAATCTTTCGCATGCGAGAAAACTCTGGGGTGCCCACCCTAGTGCGAGATCGCAGTCTGGGACGCATAATCCCGCATATGAGTGAGCCGGTGGCGATCCTGCAGGGGCAAGGGGGCGGGGGCGAGTCGCCGGCAAATGTCGCAGCGGCACGGGGGTAAGAGCGTCTCGGGGCGGAGGCGCTCTTCTGCCGCTACGGTGGAAGCTCTGATCACGGCGTTCTCTTCAGAAAGAGCTGCCGCGCTTCAGGCCGTGGCCCCGCCGCGAGCGTCGAGCGGCCGCTCGTAGATTCGGTACCGCTTGACCGTGCGCCCCGTCAGCGCCTCCATCGCGCGGTTCATCGGCTCGTTCGCCTCGAGGATCCAGCCAGTCTCGACGCGCTTGAACCCGCGGCGAAAGACCGAGTCCCAGATGTCCCGGTAGAGCGCCGCGGCCACGCCCGTATGCTGGTAGGAGGGCTTGACGCCAAGCGCAAACACGCGAAGCTCGTCAATCTTGCGCCTGATCATGAGTGCCTTGACCCACCCGAGCGGAAGCAGCCGTCCGTTGAGCTCCGCCAGGACCTTGTTGTAGTCGGGCAGCGACAGCGAAACGCCCGCGATCTCTCCTCCGGGGGTTTCAGCCACGCAAGCGAAGTCCTCATCGAGCACGGGTTTGAGCTCCTTGGCCATGTGGGACAGCTCGGCGTCGGTGAGTGGCACAAAGCCCCAGTTGTGCGACCAGGCCTCGTTATAGACCCCCATGAAGGCGCGGACCTCCGCCTCGAAATTGCGCCGCCGCATGCGTCGCAGGCGGATGCCGTGTTCCGGCTCGAGCCGGTCTGCAAGCTCGTCGATGACCGGGAGCATCTTGTCGCGGTCGTCGGGCATGATCTCCCACTTGTAGAGGTCCATGGCCTTGGTGAGGCCGTAGCCCTCGAGCAGCTGCCGGTAGTAGGGGTGGTGCCAGTTCTCGAGGATCTGCGGCGCAAGCTCATGACCCTCCACGAGCAGCCCGCACTCGTGGTTGGTGGTGAAGTCGAAGGGACCGAGCATCCGCTCGCGGTCGCGGTCGCGCAACCATGCCTGGGCGCGGTCCAGCAGCGTCGCGGCGGTGGCGGGATCGCGCTCGCACTCGAAGAACCCGAACAGGCCCCAGCGGTTGTTCTGGAACTCGTTCAGGCGGTAGTCGACGTGCGCGGTGATCCGGCCCACCGGCTGCCGGTCACGCCAGGCCAGGAAGTACTCGGCCTCGGCGTGCTCGAAGAAGGGGTTGCGGCCGCGATCGAGGTGGCGCTTGCGCTCGGACAGCAGTGGCGGCACCCAGTTGGCGTGGCCGCGGTACAGTCGCCACGGTAGCCGGATGAAGGCCTGCAACTCTCGGCGGCCGCGTACGGGGCGCACCTCGGCCTGGCCAACGCGGGACGCCGCGGTGCTCGCACCCTCGCCGCGCTGCTGAGAGGTCTGCCGCTCCTTCACCTGCTCCACCTCCGTGCCCGGAAGAAACGATCGGTGATCGACGACAGTTCAGACGTTATAGAACTGGGGCGATGGACGATCGTCGGCGCGACGCGCCAAGCTGGCGCAGTGCAATTGGCGAGCTCGCCGCGATGGAGCGAGCATCGGCTTCAGCGGGCGAGCGCAGAGCTGCCGAGTGGATTGCCGCCTGCCTGCGCCACCGCGGGCTTCAAGCAGCCGTGGAGGAGGAACGGGCCCACGGCGGCTACTGGTGGCCGCTGGGCCTCGCCAACCTGCTTGCCGCGGCCGGCGCCCTTGCGGCACGCCGTGGAGGCTTCGCGGGCCGCCTGCTGGGGGCGGTGGCGGCCGGTATCGGCGCCGCCGCCGTGTGGGACGAGGCGTCCGGCGGAGGCCTGTGGTTTCGACGCCTGGTGCTGCCGCACCGCAGCACCTGGAACGTGGTCGCTCACGCCGGCGACCCGGGAGCCAGGAGGGTCGTGGTCGTCCTCGCCCACCATGACGCGGCTCACAGCGGGCTCGTCTTCCACCCCGCGCTCCCCCGGATCGCGCCCCGCCTCGCCCCGCAGCTCCACGCGCGGGCCAGCCACACCGTGCCCATCCTGTACGCGGTCTGGCTTGGCCCCGCGCTCGTCTGCGGGGCCGCGCTGGCCGGTACACGCCGCTTGCTGACGGCGGGCGCCGCGCTCGCGCTGGCCGCAACCGCCACGCTGGCCGACATCGGCACTTCCCATGTGGTTCCGGGCGCCAACGACAACCTCAGTGCAGTCGGCGCGCTCATGGCGCTCGCCGACGACCTCGCTCGCCGGCCTCCGGAGGCGCTGCGGGTGATGCTGGTCTCCACCGGCTCGGAGGAGTCATTCATGGAGGGCATGCGTGGATTTGCGCGCCGCCATTTCCCCGAGCTGGAGCCCGGGCTGACCGAGATGCTCTGTCTTGAATGCCTGGGTGGCCCGACGCTGGTCGTGCTCGAGGGCGAGGGAATGCTGCGGATGCGGGACTACCCCGTGCAGATGCGCCAGTCGCTGGCGGCCGCGGCCGCCGCCGCGGGCGTGGCCGTCAAGCGTGGCCTGCGTACCGTGGCGGCCACGGACGCGCTGATCGCGCTTCGGGCGGGCTACAAGGTCGCCACCTTGGCCTCGGTCGACTACACCAACTTTCCTGTCAACTACCACTGGCCCACGGACACCCCGGAGGCCCTGCACTGGCAGACGATCGAGGATGCGATCGCCGTATGTCGTGAGTTCTTGCGCGCCCGTGCGGGTAGGGATACGCTGTCGGCAGGCGGTAATCAGTGAAGATCGTTCGACGGCAGCGCTTCTTCTTCAACCTTGGCGCCCTGGGTGGAGCGGTGCTCCTGATCGTCGCCGCGGTCGCCTTCGGTCCGGGCGCGGTCAAGGGGGTCGGTCTCGGCATCGGAATCGTGAGCTGCTCGCTGTCGCTGCTTTTCGTCGCCTGGCTCGTCCACCAACGTCATCTCATCGGCTATTTCGAGTTCCAGATCCTGGGCCGTGGCCTGGGGCTGTGGTCGGTGCTGGCGGGCGTGATGGCCAGCGTCGCGATCTGGCAGATCGTGGGCGTTGCAGTGTTCACCCCTCACGTGAGCCGCTGGCTGACGCTGGCAAACGGCCTGCTCATCGCCGCGCTGGCCTGTGCCGGGCTGATCGCGCATGAGATCTGCACCGAGCGGGTCGTTCACGTGGTCGAGGTGGTCGAGCGGCCCAAAGCCTAGACTCGCCGGACCGGGCCCTGGCGCGTCGCGGCGGACGTCGTGCCGTGGGGCATCAGCTACAAGCACGCATAGCCCGGGAGCGTCATGAACTCGATCAGCTCGTCCGAGAGCGCGACGTGCTCGAACAGCGTCCGCGTCTCGCCCGGACGCCCTCCGCGCCATAGCTCCTCCCCAACCGCCCGCCGGATCCTGTCCGACTCCTCATCCAGGACCTGCCGGACCAGTTCCGCGGTCACCGGGCGACCGTCCTCGAGCTCCACGCCGTGGTGGACCCATTGCCATACCTGGGTGCGTGATATCTCCGCCGTCGCGGTGTCCTCCATCAGTGAGTTGATCGCGGCCGCTCCCCGTCCGGTGAGCCAGAACGACAGGTACTGAAAGCCCACGTTGACGTCGGCGCGGAGCCCGGCCTCGGTGATGCGCCCGGGCGTGGCAGGAAGATCGAGCAGTTGCGCCGGGGTGACCCGCACGTCGTCGCGGCGGCGCTCGAGTTGATTGTCCGCCCCGTCGAGCCCCCGTTCGAACACCTCGCGTACCACCGGCACGAGGTCCGGGTGGGCGACCCAACTGCCGTCATAGCCCTGCGATAGCTCGCGCTGCTTGTCGGCCCGTACGCCATCGATAGCTCGCAAGTTCGCCTCATCGTCGCCGCGCGAGGGAATGAGCGCTGCCATCCCGCCGATGGCGTGGGCGCCCCGCCGGTGACAGGTGGCCACGAGCAGTTCCGTGTAGGCGTGCATAAAGGGCACCGTCATCGTCACGGCGCCGCGGTCGGGCAGCACCATCTCGCGCCGGTCGGGAAAGCACTTGATGGCGGAGAAGATGTAGTCCCAGCGGCCCGCATTCAGCCCCGCCGCGTGCTCACGCAGCTCGAATAGGATCTCCTCCATCTCGAATGCCGCAGGAAGGGTCTCGATCAGTACGGTTGCCTTGATCGACCCGCGCGCGGTCCCCAGGGCGTCCTCGGCGAAGGAGAACACGTCGTCCCACAGCCGCGCCTCGAGATGCGACTCGAGCTTCGGCAGGTAGAAGTAGGGGCCCGAGCCCGCGCGCAGCAGTCGCGGCGCGCAGTGAAACAAGTAGAGCCCGAAGTCGAACAGAGCGCCGGCCACCGGCTCTCCCGCGATCAGCAGGTGGCGCTCCGGCAGGTGCCAGCCACGCGGTCGCACCAGCAGCGTGGCCGGCTCAGGCTCGAGCTGGTAGCGCCGGCCGTCGGCGGAGTCGTAGGCGATCGTTCCTTCGATCGCGTCGCGCAGATTGAGGTGACCCGAGACCATGTTGCGCCAGGTAGGAGAGTTCGCATCCTCGAAGTCGGCCATGAAGGCGTTCGCGCCGGAGTTCAGGGCGTTGATGACCATCTTGCGGTCGGTGGGGCCGGTTATCTCAACCCACCGCCTGCGCAATTCGGCCGACCGTTGCGCCACCGTCCAATCCCCCTCGCGGATCTCGCGCGTCTCGGGGAGAAAGTGCAGCGGCTCGCCTCGAAGCAATCGCTTGCGGCGCTCCGCTCGCCGCTCCAGCAGCTCCTGCCGCCTGTCGCCGAAGCGCCGCTGCAGCTCGGCGACCAACTCAAGCGCGCCGGGGGTCAGCACCTCGTCGAACCGCGGTTCGACCGCTCCTAGCAGCTCTATGGCGGCAGGCACGGCCACACCCTCATCCTTACACTCCCCCGCCCCGGGTAAACGGAATGGCACAGCGAGCGGCAATAGTGACCGGCGCCTCCAGCGGGATCGGGCTGGCGATCGCGCGCATGCTGCTGATGGAGGGTCACGGGGTGACGGCGGTGGCGCGGCGGCCAGAGAAGCTGGCCGCGGCCGTGGCCGAGCTCGAGCAGGAG
The DNA here is from genome assembly GCA_019247075.1 of Solirubrobacterales bacterium. Classification (GTDB taxonomy): domain Bacteria; phylum Actinomycetota; class Thermoleophilia; order Solirubrobacterales; family Solirubrobacteraceae; genus Palsa-465. The sequence continues at coordinate 8,858 of JAFAPR010000120.1, read as the reverse complement.
GGAGGCGAGGTCCAGCAGGTCGCGGGCGACGTCTCCGCGGAGGAGGTGGTCCGCTCGGCAGTCGCGGCCCACCGCGAGCGCTTCGGCCGCCTCGACGTGCTCGTCAACAATGCCGGCATCGGCATCGGCCAGCAGGTTTCCGAGCTAAACGCCAAGCACCTCGACATGCAGCTCCGGGTCAACCTGCGCGCGGCCATGCTCTTCTATCGCGAGTCCGTCGAGCTGCTGAGGGCCGCGGGTCAGGAACATCGCAATGCGCTGGTGGTCAACATGTCCTCGATCGCGGGCAAGTCAGGCCAACCGTGGCTTTCGGTCTACTCGGCGACCAAGCATGGCGTGATCGGGTTCACCCAGGCGATGAACAAGGAGCTCTCCACGCAGGGAATCAAGTCCTGCGCGCTGTGTCCGGCGTTCGTGGACACGGCCATGACCGACTTCGTCAAGGGCTCGGTCCCTCCCGAGCAGATGATCCGACCGGAGGACATCGCCGAGGCGGTGCGCATGCTGCTTCGGGTGTCTCCCCACTGCCTGGTGCCGGAGATCGTCTTCCAACGCGTGGGCGAGACGGGCGCTTAGGTCGTCGTGACGCGACCGGGGCCACGATGAAGCTTGGGGTGCATGTGGGCTACTGGGGGCTCGGCATGGGTTCCGCGGACCAGCTCCAGGTCGTGCGCGAGGCCGAGCGGCTCGGCTATCACTCGGCCTGGACCGCCGAGGCCTACGGCTCGGACGCGGCGACCGTGTTGGCGTGGCTGGCGGCGCAAACGTCGACGATCCGCCTGGGCTCGGCGATCTTCCAGATGCCCGGGCGCACGCCCGCGATGGCGGCCATGACTGCCGCCACAATCGACCAGCTCTCCGAGGGGCGGATGGTGCTCGGCATCGGCTCCTCCGGCCCCCAGGTGGCCGAGGGGTGGCACGGCCAGCGCTTCGCGCGCCAGTTGCGGCGCACGCGCGAGTACGTGGCGGTGGTGCGGATAGCGCTCGCCCGCGAGCGGGTGTCGTTCGCGGGCGAGACGATCCAGCTTCCCCTCCCCGACGGGCCCGGGAAGGCGCTAAAGCTCACGATTGCGCCGGTCCAGGAGCGCATCCCGATCTACCTCGCGGCAATCGGCCCCAACAACACCCGCCTAGCCGGCGAGATCGCGGACGGCTGGATCCCGACCTTCTTTTCGCCCGAACACATCTCCGAACTGAGGACGCTGCTCGAGCAGGGCGCGGCGCGGGCTGGGCGGTCGCTCGATGGCTTCGAGATCGCTCCCATGGTCAACGCCTTCGTGTCCGAGGACCTCGAGCTTGCGCGCAATGCGATGCGGCCGGGAGTGGCCCTGTACGTCGGCGGCATGGGGTCGCGCGAGCAGAACTTCTACAACCAGCTCGTGCAGCGCTACGGCTTTGAACAGGCCGCCAGGGAAATCCAGGATCTGTACCTCGCCGGCAAGCGGGAGCAGGCGTGCGCGGCGATCCCCGATGAGCTGATCGACCTAATCTCGCTGTGTGGCCCGCGCGACGTCGTGCGTGATCGGCTGGCCGCCTTCCGCGAGGCCGGCGTCGGCACGCTCATGGTCGCGCCCATGGCTGTCTCCTCCGAGGGCCGCATCGCCCAACTGCGCTCCATTGCAGAGCTTGCGGCCTGAGGGTCCTGGACGCGCGCGGCGGAAGCTCCGGCTGTTTCTGGCGGCCTTCGGCGACCCGGGGCACGCGTTTCCGATGCTCGCGCTCGGCGCGCGGCTCGTGGAGCGCGGGCACGAGGTCGTCTTCGAGACGTGGAAGCGCTGGCGCGGGTACGCGGAGGGCGCCGGCATGCGCTTCCTGGCTGCCCCGGAGTACCCGGTCTTCCCCACCCCGGAGAGGCCCGTCAAGCCCTACGAGGCGGTCCTGCTCGCCGCGCCCCGGACGCGGCGCGCGCTGGCCGAGACCGAGCCCCATGCGGTCCTCCACGACATCCTCACGCTCGCGCCCGCGCTGGCCGGAGAGCTCGAAGGACTGCCCGTGGCCACGCTCGTGCCCCACGTCTATCCAGTCGCGGCTCCTGGCCTGCCACCGTACGCGCTCGGCGCCCGTCTGCCCCGCACCGCGTGGGGTCGCGGCCTGTGGCGTGCCCTCGCGCGCCCGCTGCGGATCGGCGTAGAGCGTGGCCGGGCGGAGCTCAACGAGACGCGCATGCGCCTCGGGCTCGAGCCGCTGATGCGGCCGCACGGAGGGATCAGCGCCGAGCTGGCGCTGGTGGCGACCTTCCCCCAGCTCGAGTATCCCCGCGCCTGGCCCCCGCACGCGCGCGTCATCGGTCCGCTGCTGTGGGAGCCGCCCTACCACGACGTGGCGCCCCCGCCGGGCGAAGACCCGTTGGTGCTGGTGGCTCCCTCGACGGCCCAGGATCCGGATCACCGTCTGCTCCGTGCCGCGCTCTCCGGGCTCGGAGGCGAGAGGGTGCGCGTGCTCGCGACCACCAACCGCCGGCCGCTCGGTGCCGCCGTCGACGTCCCGGCGAACGCGCGGTTGGTCGAGTGGGTCTCTTACTCGCGCACCATGCCTGCATGCGACCTGGTGCTCACCCACGCCGGCCACGGCACGCTGGTCAGAGCCCTCGCCTGCGGCTGCCCGGTCCTCGCCGTGCCGCACGCGGGCGACATGGCCGAGAATGCGGCGCGCGCCGCGTGGGCCCGGGTGGGCGTCCGGCTGCCATGGCGTCTCCTCTCCCCTGCCACCTTGCGGCTCGCCGTTCGCCACGCTCTGTCCGAGCCGGGGCTTGGGGCCCGCGCCGCCGAGCTTGCCGCCTGGGCGGCCGCCAACGACGGAGCCACGCGCGCGGCCGGGCTGGTGGAGGAGTTCGCGCTCAGCCGCGCTCGCTAGGGGTCCTTCGTGGAAGCCTCGGCGCCCCTGGTCGGCTAATGCAGCACCCGGCGCTACTCGACGAAGCAGTAGGAGTCGCTTGAGGCGTCCCCTCCCTGGAGTCGCGTCTGGTGAACGCGCAGGCCGCGGAAGTCATCGCCGTGGGGGAAGAACCTGGGGTCGACCGTCATGCCGCCTCCGTCGGGGTCCGCGTCGACTCGCGCCATCCAGGCCCCGACTCCGTTCGGGTAGAAGACCTCATCCCAGGCGGCGTACAGCGAGTTCGTGAAGTACACGCGCCGGCCGTCCCGGCTTATCTCGACCATCTGCGGGCCACCGGCCAGGGCGAGCTCCGGCGCTGCCGGGTGTGGCTCGCGGCCCACCACCCCGCCGAGGCGCACCGACCCTGTCTCCCTGGGGTTGTGGGGATCCGAGACGTCGTACTGCTTGAGCTCCCCGGTGCCCCAGCACGAGACGTACAGCCAGCGATCATCGACGGACAGGTCGATGTCGCTGATCAGCGGCGGCACCGCTCCGAACGGCTTGAGCGCGGGTGGGAGCTCAGACTCGTCGGCGGGCTCCGCGGCGATCGTGATCACTTTCTTGGCCGCCCACCCATCACCGTCCCGGTGCCACAGCCACACCGACGCGGAGAGGTCCTCGACGCTGATCACCACGCCCACGAACCCCCACCGCTTCTGCGGGTTGTGAGCGGGCCGGAGCTCGAGGACCATCTGGTGCTCGTCCCCCAGGTCGATTCGCTGGATCAGCTTGCCGCCGGACAGGCTCCAGAAGTCGAGATGGTGGCCGAACCGTCGCCCGAGCAGGTCCTCGGGGTTCAGGCCGCCCTCGATCATGGCCGGCGTCCCCCACTCGGAGGTGATCGCGACGTCATCGTTCAGGTGCCACCAGACGTCGTAGGCGAGGAACTGGTCGCCGCGGTCCGTTTCCCAGGCGCCCGTGACCTCGAAGGTGTCGTGGTCGATCAGCGCCACGCCTCCCGGGCCATCATCGCCGTTCGCCCCGCCTAGGTTCGACATGAAGATCCCGCCGGGTCCGCAGTGGACCGTGTGCGGCCGCGAGTAGCCGGCCTTGCTCGCGAGCTCCTCAGGCTCGATCGTGCGCGCCACCTGGGGCTGCCGGGGATCCGGCTTGGTGTCGAGGATGTACGTGCGCGACGAGCGGATGCCCGGGACCACCAGGTAGCGGCGCTCCAGCGCGCCGTTCTCGCCATGCCCCTCGTGGCAAAGGGCGCTCGAGCAGGCATTCCATCCGAAGTGGTGCAACTCGTTGCCGGCGGTCGGCAGCTCCGACCAGCCGACGACCCGCCCAAAGCTGTCAGAGCTCGCGTCGCAGTCGACCACGGCGATAGCGTCGTGCTTGACCCCCCGCGGGTCGAAGGCGGCGACATAGGCGAGCGTCTCGCCGGGCGCAGCGATCGCCGCGGCGGGGGAGCGGTAGAAGGTGGGGTCGGCTGTGTGCTGCACGGATCCTCCTCAGTCGTCTCGGTGATTACGAACGTACTCGATCAACTCGGGGTCGTGGGACTCGACGCGGTCCATCGGCTCGCCCGAGCAGCTGCAAAGCTCGATCACGGCAAGTTTCTCCTGGAGCTCGAGCGTCCGCCAGGTGGCGCCGTGGAACTCCCAGTCTTTGAGCTCGGCCACGCGGAACGGTTGCGACGCGCCCGCCGGGTATCCCGGTTCGCTCACGAAGCGGCGACTCCCCGAGCCGGATGCACCTGCGCCCACTCGGCGATCTTCTTGGACCCCTGGACCACGGTCCCGTCGTCGCCGACCATGACCGGCACCCAGTAGTTGCCCGTCAGTCGCTTGACCTCGCGCCGGCCGGGGGTGAAGTTGAAGATCCCGGGTAAAGGTCCGAGGCCGTAAGAGCGGATCACCTCCGGAATGTAGCCAGCGTCCCTGAGCGCCTCGAACGCCACCCCGCAGGGATGGGTGCGAGGTCCGTTCTTCCAGGTGCCATAGCAGACGTAGAGCTTCACCGGAGGCTGTGTTGAGCGTCGTGAAAGAGAGCTCCGGGGGCGGGGCTCGAACCCGCAACCTAACGGTTAACAGCCGTTTGCTCTTCCTGTTGAGCTACCCCGGAGTAATCCGCTGTGCTACCCAGGATCGCCCGATTCTCGGGAGCCGGTCAGCGAGGCCAACTCTAGCGGTAGCCGGGCCATTCCGGTCTCGACCTCTACGTGGCAGTTGGCGCAAAGGAGAACACACTTTTCGGCCTCTGCCCGGAGCGTCTCGATCGAATACGTGACTCCCCGGCCGCTGATATCTAGCCGCTTGAGCGAAGGATCGCGGTGATGAAACTGGAGGGCGCGCACGTGGCGGTCGTAGCCGCAGATCGCGCACCGCCCGCCTGCCTCAGCCACCAGGATGGCCTTCACCTTCTGGCGGCGGCGAACAACGCACTCGGCTCGGCACTCCTTGCAACGGTAGTACCCGCGCCCCTCCAGGATGAAGGTCGTGTCCCCATGCCGCGGGCAAGGCATGGTGAGCGTGAGCGCGCCGGCGTCTCGCGCTGCTCGCTTTGCTGCAATTGCCTTCCGCTCGGCGGACCCGCGGGTCCGGAGCTCGTATCGCCTCAGCCAGTGCCGGACCGTCGCTTTGCTAAGTCCCACAGCGGCGCCGATTTCTGCGATTGAGAGCCCAGCATCGACTAATGCCTCCAACCGCTCCCGCTCGATCCCCCCCTTCGCCGCGTGCTTCTCCGCGTAGGGCGATGCCAGCCCGTACTTCTTCATCCAGTACGAAATGCTCGAGGGGTCCTTGCCGAAGCGCCCGGCGATCCGTTCGATGCTCTCGCCTTGGGCCAGCAGCAGCTGGATAGATGACTTGTCCACGTTCGATCTCCTTGTGGTGATCGAACGGATGTTCCCACCCGGGGCGGACGGAATCAGCCATAAAAGCCCTGCAAACCGTGACAACTTTGTGACTTTAAGGGGTGCGCTAGGGGGGCGGACCGACGGGCGCCGCGGCGCGCGAGACGGGGTCATGGGCGCGGCGGCTTTAGACCGGGCGTTCGAGCCGCGCGTCTAGCTCCTGGATCGCCGCGCGGACGGCCTCTTTCTCGCGCGCAAGGGTCTGCACGTCGGCACCCCGGACCTCCTCGGCGACCTCCCCGCGCCGGGTCTCCTCAGCGACATCGGCGCCCCGAACAGCGTCCTCGACGTCCCCGCCTCCATCACCCCGACCCCCAGACGGCCGCGCCCCCGTCACCGCCACCCCTGATCGCGCCCGGCGGATGGCCCGGTCCAGCCGCGCAAGCTCGAGGTACAGCCACTGCTGCTCGATGCGACCGGGTGCAACCACGCCGGCCCGCCCTGCGCGCTCGACGAGATCCGCGACCGTCCGGGCCAGCTCTTCGTCGTCGGGTGGCAGCCCGCTCAGCGGCGCCTCCAGCCGGCCGCGGAGGTGGCCAGCCGCTCGCCGCAGCCGTGTGCTCGTGATGTGCTCGTCGCTGTCGATCCGCTCGAGCGCCCGCTCGCCCTCGGCAGGCACCGCGACGCACAGAGCGAGGAACGCGCGCTCCCGGCGCACCGCCGGGTCGACCATCCTGGAAAGCTCCACCGGCGCCCTGGGGCCGGCCCGCGACGACGAGGCCGACAACGGAGGGGACTCGCGACGCGTGAACAGCTCACCCAGCCGCTCGGGTCCGAGCCCGAGCACGTCGGCCACCCGGCGGCCCAGCTCATCGCGCAGCAGGCCGGGCGACATCTCGGCGAAAAGGGGGCGCAGAGCGCGCACCGCCTGGTCGCGTCCCTCGACGCTGCGCACATCCGCGCGCTCGAGGATCCGCTGTACCTGGAAGGAGACGAACGGCACGGCCTGCCCGACGCGCTCGCGCAACGCGTCCGCCCCCTCCCCCGCCACCAGGTCGGCGGGGTCCTGGCCGCTGGGCAGCGGCACCACGCGCAGCTCGAGCGCGCGCTTGCGCGCCAGCGCGGCCGCCCGCACCATCGCCTCCTGGCCGGCGCTGTCGGCGTCCAGGCACAGCAACAGCACCGGCGCGATCTTCTGCAGCTGCTCGATCTGCTCTTCGGTCAGCGCCGTCCCCATGATGCCCACCGCGTTGCGCAGCCCCGCGCCGTGGAGGGCCAGGACGTCGGTGTATCCCTCCACCAGGATCACCGTCCCCGCGCGCGCCGCGACCGCACGCGCGACCTGCACCCCATAGAGGATCTGGCGCTTGTGGTACAGCTCGCCGTCGGCGGTGTTCAGGTACTTCGGCGGCTGGTTGTCGCGCATCGCGCGGGCACCGAAGCCCACCACGCGTCCGCGCAGATCTGCGCACGGGAACACGATCCGGGCGCGGAAGCGGTCGTAGAGTCGTCCGGGAGCCGTACGCGATCGCTGCACCAGTCCCGCGGCCAACAGCTCATCGTCGGAGAAGCCCGCACCGCGGGAGGCCACCAGGATGCGATCCCAGGCGCTCGGCGCATACCCCACCCGAAACTCGCGCAGGATCTGCTCGTCGAGGCCACGGCCCACCAGATACTGTCGGGCTTGCGCGGGTTCGCGCGCCTCCCACAGGTAGCGGGCGTAGTACGCGGTGGCGCGCTCTAGCAGCGTGTAGAGGCGCTCGCGGCTCCGCCGGCGGGCGGCAGCCTGGGGATCCTCACGCTCGCTCTCGAGCCTGACGCCGAACCGGTTGGCGAGCATCTCCAGGGCGCCGCTGAACTCGACGCCCTCGGTCTCCATCACGAAAGTGAGCGGGTTGCCGGAGGCCTGGCACCCGAAGCAGTGGTAGAGCTTCTCGTCCGGCGAGACGTGGAACGATGGCGTGCGCTCGTCGTGAAACGGGCATAGGCCGAAGTAGCTGTTGACGCCGCGCCGCCGCAACTCGGTGCGCGAGGAGACCAGCGCGACCATGTCGACGGCGTCCAGCACGCGCTCGCGCGAGTCGGACGTGTACCGCGTCACTGCTGCGGACTCACGACGCGAACGCGACCGGCACGCTCAGCCCCTCGAAGGCGCGAATGCAAAACCGGTCGGTCATGCCTGCAAGGTAATCGGTCACGCGCTGCTGCAGCGAGCCGTCGGGGATGGTGTCCGGTATCTCGCCGGGCGCCGCGCAGTAGTGATCGAACAGGGAGCGGATGACCAGCTCAATCTTGGCGTGCTCTCGCCTGGCCTCCGCGCCCAGATAGACGCGATCGAACATGAACTCGCGCAGGGCAGCCATCGCCACAGCCGCCGCCTGGCCCTGCACGATCTCGCCGGCCGGCTCGGAGTGCTCCACCAGGTCGTGCACGAGCGCGTCGATCCGGCGCGGGCCGCTGTCTCCGAGCACCGCGATGGCGTCCGCGGGCAGATCTTCGACCGCGATGACCCCGGCCCGCAGCGCGTCGTCGATGTCGTGGTTGATGTAGGTCACACGGTCTGCGTAGCGGACGATCGCCCCTTCCAGCGTCGACGGCGGCGGGGCGTGCCAGGAATGGTGAAGGATTCCCTCGCGGACAGGCCGGGACAAGTTGAGCCCGCGGCCGTCGCGCTCGAGCACGTCGACCACGCGCAGTGACTGCTCGTTGTGGTGGAAGCTGCGGCCGAAGCGCGTGCGCAGGCAGCGATCGAGCGCCTCCTCCCCAATGTGCCCGAAGGGCGGGTGCCCGAGGTCGTGCCCGAGGCCGATCGCCTCCGCGAGGTCCTCATTCAGCCGCAGCGCCCGCGCGATCGTGCGCGACACCTGGGTGACCTCGAGCGTGTGTGTGAGCCGCGTGCGGTAGTGGTCGCCGACGGGGGCCACGAACACTTGCGTCTTGTGCTTCAGGCGGCGAAATGCCTTGCAGTGGACGATCCGATCGCGGTCGCGCTGAAACGGGGTGCGCAGCCCGCAGTCAGGCTCGGGACGCAACCGCGTCGCGGGGTAGGAGCGCGTCGCCAGAGGCGAAAGCTCGCGTTCCTCGCGGGATTGAATGCGGTCCGCGAACGCACGGGCTACGGTCCCGGTGGGGTGCTCCGGGCCGGGAAGGACAACCTGATCACTCACGTAGTCGATTGTGACAGCGA
>JAFAPR010000056.1 GCA_019247075.1 Solirubrobacterales bacterium | reverse complement strand
TTTCGCCTCCAGGGCGGCCGTGCCGGCGTCGGAGAGCTGCTGCTGTCGGTGCGCGCGCTGGCGTGCGTCGATTCCGCCTCGCGGGAAGACTCACGGCTTGCGCTGAGGGCCGTCCTGTGCAGCACCCGGGGTGACATCGAGCGCTTTGAGCGGGCCTTTGCCGCGGTCTTCGGCCAGCCCACGCCAGATGTGGCGCAGGAGCTCAAGGACCTCGGCCAGATCGAGCGGGAGGCGCTTCCTCGTACCGCCGTTCCCGGCTCCTCGCAGGCGCCTTCTGGCCCGCAGGAGACCGTACCCGCGGCCTGGAGCGAGGTGGAGATCCTGCGTGAGAAGGACTTCGCCCGCTACAGCGAGCGAGAGGTGGCGCTCGCGCGGGAACTGATCGCGCGACTTGCACGTCGTGGGCCGATGCGCCTCTCACGTCGCACCCAGGCCGCCCGGCGGCGCAGCCACGCCCCCGACCTCCGCAGGATCGTGCGCGCCTCGCTGCGAACAGGCGGTGAGCCGCTCCAGCGCAGCTGGAGGGCGCCAAGTCTGAGGCCGCGGCAGGTCGTGCTGGTGTGTGACGTGTCGGGCTCCATGGCGCCCTACGCGCGCATGCTGCTTCAGTACATGCAGGCCTGCGTGGCGGCGCGCAGGCGGGTCGAGGCATTCGCATTCGGCACGCGGCTGACGCGGATAACGCAGGAACTCGCCGGCCGCGACCCCGACCGTGCGCTGGAGCGCGCGAGCACCGCCGTGCTCGACATCGCCGGCGGGACGAGAATTGGCTCTGCGCTGGCCGAGCTCAACCGCGCCCACGGTCGCCGCCTCGGGCGCGGCTCGTTGGTCGTGATCCTGTCCGACGGCTGGGATCGCGGGGACCCCGAGCTTTTGGGCGCCGAGATGGCACGGCTGCGGCGCACCGCGCACCGACTCTTATGGCTCAACCCGCTCGCTGCCCATCCAACGTACGAACCGTTGACGCGGGGGATGCGAGCTGCGATTCCGCACACCGATCGGCTGTTGCCCGGCAACTCACTAGCCTCTCTGGAGCAGCTCGCTGTCATGCTGGAGGAGATGTGAACCCACCGAGGCTGGAGGCACCGTGAAAGAAGTGTTGAGGGAGCTGAGCGAATGGTCGGCACGTGGCGATGACATCGCGCTTGCGACCGTAGTGGCCGCGCGGCGGTCGGCGCCCCGGCCCCCGGGTGCAAAGCTGGCGGTCAGCGAGAGCGGCGAGATCGCAGGGGGCGTATCGGGCGGTTGCGTCGAGGGGGCGGTGGTGGAGATCGCCCACCGGGTGCTCGCGGGCTCACCGCCAGAGCTTCAAAGCTTCGGCATCGCCGACGCTGACGCCTGGGAGGTTGGGTTGCCGTGCGGCGGGGAGATTGATGTGTGGATCCAGCGCTACGAGCCGGGCCGGTTCGAGCAGCTCGCACGGAGCGACGGTCGCGCCACCGAAATCACGATGCTCGAGGGCGCGAATCCTGGAGCGAAGCTCTTGGTGGAGGCGGATGGCGCACGGTCGGGCTCGCTGGGCGCTCCTGAGCTCGACGACGAGGCAGTCCGGGTCGGCGCGGAGCTGCTTTGGACCGAGAGTTGTGAGCGGCGAGGATCGCTGTTCTTCGACGTCACCGCGCCCGCGCCCAGGCTGATCGTGTTCGGCGCGGTCGATATCGCCGCGCCCCTGTGCACCCTGGCGCGCACCGCGGGCTTTCGCCCCTACGTCGTGGATCCGCGGGCGCGGTTCGCAAGGGCGGAGAGATTCCCCGACGCCGAGCGAGTGGTTGCCGCCTGGCCCCACGAGGCGTTCGCGGCCCTGGGGGGCATCGATCGCGCCACCTCGATTGTCGTCCTCACCCATGATCCGAAGTTGGACGACGCGGCGCTCCAGATCGCGCTCCGTTCCCCGAGCCGGTTCGTGGGTGCGATGGGCTCCCGCCGAGCGCAGGAGCGCCGGCGGGAACGCCTGCTGGGCGCGGGCGTGACCGAGGACGAGCTCGCTCGATTGGCAGCACCGCTGGGCCTCGACCTCGGGGGGATCACGGCCGGCGAGACGGCGCTGTCTGTGCTGGCGGAAGTGGTCGCGGCGCGCCACGGTCACGAAGGCGGACGACTGTCGCAAGCGCGCGGTCGCATACACGAGGTGGCTGCCTGATGAGCCGATCTATCACCCGACGCTGTGCCCGAACGCGATGAAGTTCGAGAACAGCTTCGTTGTCGATGCCCCGCTCGCGACCGTCTGGCAGGCGATGATGGACTTCGAGCGGGTCGCCCCTTGCATGCCCGGAGCGGAGGTGCTGGAACGCGCCGGCGAGGACGCGTACAAGGTCCAGGTCCGCGTCAAGGTGGGCCCGATGTCGATGGCGTACCGCGGGCAAGCGGAAATCACCGATCGAGACGAGGCGGGAGGGGCCGCGGCCATGCGGGTGCAGGCGCGGGAGACGCGCGGCCAGGGCACCGCCAACGCAACGGTTCAGATCAAGCTGGCGCAGGAGAGTGCCGGTACGCGCGCGACCATGACGACTGACCTCAAGCTGAGCGGGCGGGCGGCGGCCATGGGCAGAGGCGTGATCGCGGACGTATCCCAGGCGCTCGTCTCGGAGTTCGCGGGCAACCTCGCCCGGATGTTGTCCGAGAGCCCCCAGGATGGCGCGGCCAGGGCGAGTGCGGCCGCCGCGCAAGCAACTGACGCCGCCGCGGCTCCGGTCAAGGAGGAGGAGGACTCCGCGCCGACACCGCCCAGCACGACGCCTCCTCCCGCCGGCCCCCCTCCGCCGGAAGCGCCGTCCTCATCAGCCGCTGCACCCCTCGACGCCGGCCAGCTCGCGCGGACGGTGGTCGCGAGCCGTCTCCGCGAGCCCCGTACGCTGCTGTTCGCGGGCGGCACGCTTGCGTTCGCCTCCTTGGTCCTCGGATTCAAGCTGGGCCGCTCGCGTCGCCCGTGGCCCTCGCGGGTCTGATCCTGGCTGCCGGCGCCGGCAGCCGCTACGGCCACGAGCCGAAGCTGCTCGCCGATCTCGACGGGCGTCCAGTGCTCGAGCACGCGATCGCGGCACAGTGTTCGGTCGCCGCGCTCGAACGGATCGTCGTGGTGTTGGGTGCTCACGCGGATGCGATTGTCGAGGCCGTTGACTTCGGGCGCGCCGAGCCGCTCGTCTGCGAGCGGTGGAGCGATGGCGTCTCCGCCTCGCTGCGGTGCGGGACCGAGGCGCTCGCCGACGCCGAGCGGGTGATCGTCACGCTCGGCGACGAGCCACTCATGCGGTCGGAGATCATCGCCAGGTTCGTCGAGACGCCCCCGGGATCGCGCGCCACGTACGGAGGGCAGCCGGGACACCCGGTGGTCCTGGGGCCCAGGCAGATTCACTCGCTGCGGGCGCTGAGCGGCGATCGCGGCGCGCGCGAGCTGCTGGACGGCGGCAAGACGATCGAGTGCGGGGATCTGGGGCCGCGCGGCGACATCGACACGCCCAACGACCTCGAGGCGATACGCCGGAGCGCGCGCTAGGTGCTACACGTGCGCCGTTTGCGGCCCGCCCTCCAGTCCTAGCATCGCGGGAGCTCAGCAGCTAAGCCGCGGCACGCGCCGCCGCCAGCGGCGGCCGTTCGACCGCCGAGACATCTCGCCGACGCAGGCCGTGCGCTTCGGGTACCACCAGTCCGGACGGAAGTGGGCCGCGTAGCCTACCCTCCCGCTCCAGCCTCACGGCGACCGCCTGCAGCACCGCAGCGGCCATCCCGGTCAGCTCCCGTAACGGCTGATGGGCATTCTGGCGGACCTCAAGGTTCACCTGGGCCAGGCCCTCCAGGCCAACCGCCGCGTGTGCGTCGATCAGCAAACCGATATCGACGCCGTAACCGGTCGCAAATGGAAGCCGCTCGAGCAGTGTGCGCCGCGCCCCGATTTCACCCGCGAGCGGCTGTTCGAAGCCCGCGAGCTCGGGATAGAACAGGTTCAGCAGGGGCCGCGCGGTCAGCTCCGTGACCCTGCCCCCCTCGTCGGGCAGCGTCAGCTCGCCGAGGCGGAAGGGGCGGCGGTAGAAGCCCTTGACGAACGCGATGCGCTCGTCGGACAGAAGCGGACCCAGCAGACCACGCACGAAGTGGGCACCGAAACGCTCTGAGTCCGCGTCCAGGAAGCACACGAGCTCTCCGCGCAGTACCGGCAGCGCTCGCCACAGCGCGTCGCCCTTGCCGAGCACATCGCCCAGCTCCGGCTTCAGGTCACGCTGAGCGTAAACCTCGGCTCCGAGCCCTCGCGCGATCTGAGAGGTGCCGTCGGTCGAGTCGTCGACGACGACGACCTGGTGGATGAGTCCGAGCTCGCGTAGCTCGCCGAGGCTCTCCAGAATCGGTCCGATCGTCCGCGCCTCATTGCGCGCGGGCAAGCACACCGAGACCGGACCCGCCCCCGCCCGGCGCAGCTCGCGCGCGAGCCGTTCAGGGGGGAACTGCCGGTGGTGGAAGGTGCCGGTGCCGTGCCAGCGCAGCGCGCGCATGCTCATGCCTACAGCATGACGGAGCCACCGCGCCGACCGGCGGCGGCCGCGCTAGGCCGCGCGGGCCCGTTGCGCTGGAGTTGGCTGTGCCGGAACTGGAGCGGCCGCCGACGCCGGGGCAGGAACCTCGGCCGCGTGGACGTACTTTGCGCCCCTCAGCCAGGAGGCGATCGCGGCCACCACACAGCACCCGGCGGCGAAATAGAAGGCCTCGTGGATGCCCGAGGCGAACGGGTGCGAGACGAGCGTTGGGAAGAAGCGGTGGCCCGTGAGGTACGCGGCCTTGGCATGCGTCATGTGGCCCAGCACCGGGTGGAGCATCGTCCCGATCGGGTTGTAGCCCAGGAACGCGGCAAACAGGCTTCCGACCGGCGGGAGGTGGGCGACCCGCGCCGCGTATGCGTGGCTGACGCCGTGGGTGGTGAGGCCGTGATAGAGCGTCCCGGGCAGCGTCGAGGCGAGGCCGACGATGATCAGGCTGAAGAAGATCCCGATCGAGAGCACCATGGCCGAGTTCATGAAGGTGGCTGCCATGCCCGCTCCCGCCCCCCGCTGGTCCGGGGGGAGGCTGTTCATGATGCCGGTCTGGTTGGGGGCGGCGAAAAGCCCCATCGCGAACCCGTTGAGAAAGATCACGAGCGCGAAGGCCCAGTACGCGAAGGTGACGGGAAGCGAAATGAGCAGCAGGAACGACCCCGCGGCGAGGATCATGCCGCCCGTGGTAAATGGGCGCGCGCCGAAACGGTCGGCCAGTCGTCCAGAGAATGGCCCAGCTATGAGGAATCCCACCGATAGAGGCAGCATGTAGATCCCGGCCCAGAGCGGCGTCTGGGAGAAGCTGTACCCGTGCTCGGGCAGCCAGATCCCCTGAAGCCAGATGATCAGCATGAACATCAGGCCACCGCGCGAAAGCGCCGACAGCAGGGTGGCGAAGACCCCCGCGCTGAACGCTCGGATCCGGAATAGCGGCAAGCGGAACATCGGCGCGCTCACGCGGCGCTCGATCACGACGAACAGCGCCAGGATTGCGACTCCGCCCGCAAGCTCGCCGATCACCTCGGGGTTGGTCCAGCCCATGTCGTGGCCGCCGTAGGGAAGGATGCCGTAGGTGATGCCCACCAGCACGGCGATGAGGCCGACCGCGAACGTCACGTTGCCCAACCAGTCGATCTTCGACGGCGAGCGCACTCCTCGTTCCTCGAGCATCAGATACGCCCACACCGTGCCCAGCACCCCAACTGGCACCGAGACGAGGAATACCAGCCGCCAGGCCACGGGAGCGAGCACGCCGCCCAAGACCAGGCCGATGAACGATCCCGCGATCGCGGCGACCATGTTGATGCCCAACGCGAGCCCGCGCTCGTTGGCAGGAAAGGCGTCGGTCAGGATCGCCGAGGAGTTGGCAAACAGGAATGCCGCGCCGATTCCCTGCACGATCCGCATCACGATCATCCATAAAGCGCCGGCGGAGCCGTGCAGCCAGGTGACGGAGAGCAGGATGCAGCCGACCGTGAACACCGCGAAGCCGAGGTTGTACATGCGAACCCGTCCGAAGATGTCGCCCACGCGCCCCAGGCTCACCACCAGGACCGCTCCGACCACGAGGAAGCCGAGCAGCATCCACAACAAATAGCTCGTGTTCGACGCGATCAGCGGATCCAGATGGATACCGCGGAAGATGGCCGGCAGTGCGATGATCACGATCGAGGAGTTGATGGTCGCCATCAGCATCCCGAGCGTGGTGTTCGACAGCGCTACCCACTTGTAGTGGTCGGGAGTGGTGTGCAGATGCAGGCGAAGGCGAGCCGCCGGGCTCCGTCGTGTTGTGCTCACCGAGCCAGCGTAGCAAATTTACGTTTACGTAAAAAGCGGGACGGTCCGGCAACGAGGCAAACGCCCGGAGAGGCGACACGAACCCCCAGGAGGCGGCGGCCGCCGCGGACTACATGGCTGCGCCGTAGGTCGAGACGGCACTGCAAAGCTCGTCCGGAGGGGTGCCGGAGAGCAACCACGCGTCTCCCGTCCACACCAGTCGATGGCGCGCGGCGAGCTCGCCCAGCGCGGTGCTGACGGTCTGGCGCTGAGCCGCCACCAAATCTGAGAGCACGGCATGCGTGAGCGGCAAGGGAACTCGCACCCCGTCGGGATGGACTTTGCCCCAGCGGTCGGCGAGCTCCCAGAAGAGCATCTCCAGGCGGACGTCGACACGGGGCTGGCGCACGATTGCGATATTGACCGCCAACATTCGCGATCGTCTCAGGGTGCGCGCGAACAGGGCCGATATGACCTCGGGGTAGTCCCTTGCACGAAGCGCGAAGTCCGCGTCAAGTACGGCCAGCCGGCAGGGCATGAGCGCCCGCCAGTCTCCGCTCCGCGGCAGCGTAGTGGCGAGGTCTTCGCGCTGCCACGGCCTCAGCAAGTCTCCTTCGCCGAGCAGCTCGGCGCCGAAGCGGGCGGCGACGCCGACCCTTCTCACCAGCAGGCCCTCGAGCACCAGCAAGCCGATGCCGCCCTGGGCTCCACCGAGGTCGTCGCCCGGGCTCCAGGAGCCGCGCGGCAGACGAATCGTCCGCGCGACGCAGTCGCGGGCCGCTTCGACCATCCGGGCTCCCGCCAACGCCTCGGCGAGTCCCGGGTCGTCCACCAAAACCTGGCTGCGCTCGTTCATCTGCGCGTTTGTGCTACCCGCTCGCCGTCCCTTTGGCTGATCGCTCGCCCGGCTACGCCTTGACCAGGCGCACGTGCTCGGGCGTCACCACGAATTTGATTCGCTGGTCGCCGGGCCGACGGTCGGGGAACTTGTCCTGACCGGTGTACTTCTTGGCGAGGAGGTCGATGTGCTCGTCAGCGCCCTCGGTCGTGGCCTGCGAGGTACCGCGGATCTCGAGGAACGTGTAGGGGTTGTCGGCCTCGAAGACGATGACCGTCACGCGCGGGTCACGCTGGAGGTTGGTGGGCCACACGCGACCGACGGCGCTGTTGAGGCTGACCGCGTCGCCGTCCTCCGCGGCGATCCAGACGATCGTCGAATGGATGGAGCCGTCGCGGTTGTGGGTGCAGACCATGGCGTAGTTGGGCTGCTCGAGCAACTCGCGGACGCTGGGATCTTTGAGCGAAGTCATCGCCTCAATTTAGAAGGCCCTCGTGCGGGCCCGCGGAGCCCGGCGCTGCCGATCTCCGACCGGTGAACCCGTCACTGCGGCCCGCGCGCTACCAGCCGCCGCGCCAGTCGGCGTTAACAGCGCGGCGCTTCTCCGCGTCAAGGCGCGCGTGCTTGCGCTTGTCAAGTCGCGACTGGATCAGGGTCAGGACTGTGACCAACACGGCGAAGAAGGCGATCACAAGGAACATGACGTTGGTCACGGCCTTGTCGTTGGTCTCGCCATACCACCCCTGACCTGCGTTGGCCAGGGCCGCGGGCGCGGACAGCAACAGCGCGGCAACCGAAGCGCTCACCGCGGCAATGACTCTGACTGTCCGCATATGACGCTAAGCGTACCCCACTGCACCGGCCTCGGCGCCGTGCTGCGCCTACCATCGCCTTCCGTGGCCGTGGTGATCGCATCAAACCTTGGCAAGGACGTCGCAGGGCGTCCGCTGCTGCGAGGCGTGTCGTTCAAGCTCGAACGCTCGCAGAGGATGGCGGTGGGGGGCCCCAACGGCGCGGGCAAGACCACTCTGCTGCGCATGCTCGCTCAGGAGGAGTCGCTCGATGGGGGCGAGCTGGTAATCGGCAAGGACGTGAAAGTCGCGCTCGCAGATCAGCGACCGCCCGAGGCAGGCCACGCCATGTCCTTACGCGAGTACGTGCTGTCCGGGGCGCGCGAGCTCGCTGCGATCGAAGCGGAGCTGACCAAGCTCGAGCACGAGATGGCGGCAGGCGCCCATGACCGCGCGACGCTCAACCGCTATGCAGATGCCCAGGCACGGCTTGAGCACGCGGGCGGGTACGGCTGGCGCGAGCGGGCACTGAGCGC
Organism: Solirubrobacterales bacterium; assembly: GCA_019247075.1. Taxonomy (GTDB): domain Bacteria; phylum Actinomycetota; class Thermoleophilia; order Solirubrobacterales; family Solirubrobacteraceae; genus Palsa-465. The sequence goes on along the minus strand of JAFAPR010000056.1, from coordinate 2,022 downwards.
ACTTCCCGGCCTCGGCTTTGGGCCGGAGGTGGATCTCGACCGGCCGGTCAGCACGTTCTCGGGCGGTGAGCTGACACGAGCCTCGCTCGCACGGGCGCTGGCGGGAGATCCCGATCTGCTGTTGCTCGATGAACCGACAAACCACCTTGACGTCGCCGCGCTCGAGTGGCTCGAGCAGACGCTCACCACCCTCGACGCCGCTGTGGTGCTGGTCGCCCACGACCGCTGGTTTCTTGAGGCTGTAGCGACTTCTGTCCTCGAGCTGGAGAACGGCGCAAGCACGTACTTCCCCGGGCCCTGGCACGCGTGGCGCAAGGAGAAGGCGGTCCGCGAGCTCGCTCTGGGCCGCGCTAGCGAGCGAGAGCAGGCCGAGATAGAACGGCTGGAGCGTTTCGTCAATCGGTTCCGCGCGGGCACACGCGCGCGGCAGGCAAAATCGCGCGCACGCAGGCTCGAGAAAATGGACCGTGCTCCGCGCCGGCCCGCCGGCCGCAAGAGTCTCCAGTTCGAATTCGCCGTGCCGCAACGCACGGGCCGGGTCGTATTCGAGCTGCTCGATGGTCGTATAGAGGTCGAAGGGCGCGTGCTCCTCGACCGGGGTGAGATGTGGCTCGAGCGGGGCGAGCATGTCTCGCTCGTCGGTCCCAACGGCGCGGGCAAGACGACCCTGATCGAGACCCTCGCGGGCCGGCGGGAGCTCCTCACCGGACCGCCGTGCAACGGCCAACCGGCTCTCGAAGGCAAGGTCCGAACCGGACACAGCGTCAAGGTCGGCTTTCTGTCTCAGCATGATGAGCCCACCACGGGGGAGGCGCGGACCGTGCTGGAGGCCACTCAGCGAGCGACGCGGCTCACTCCAGGAAAGGCGCGCGCCTTGCTCGGCAGGTTCCTGTTCTCCGGGGAGGATGCGGACAAGCCGCTTGCCGGGCTATCGGGCGGCGAGCGCCGCCGCCTGTCGCTCGCGATGCTGGTCGGGTCGGGCGCGAACGTACTGATCCTGGACGAACCCACCAACCATCTCGACCTGGAGAGCAGAGAGGCCCTGGAGGAGGCGCTCCGTACCTTTCCGGGAGCGGTGCTGCTTGTATCGCACGACCGCGCGCTGCTCGACGCGGTAGGCAGCCGCACCGTTGCCTTCGAGGGGACCGCACTGCGCAACTACAGCGGCGGGTGGGCCGAGTACATGCGCGCGCGGGACGGCTAATCTCCGTTGTCGAATGCTCCTGGCTGCCCGGAACGTCGGAATCGTGCTGGCCCTCGCGGCGCTCGTCGTGCTGGTCCCGGGAGGCGGCGCCGGAGCCAGTTTCGCGCTCCAGGCAGTCTCGCTGCTGTTTCTCGGGGTCATCGGCTGGTTCGGATACACCTCCTACCGCCAGCACCGGCTTGGCCTCTACTCGCTGGGCGCCCGGCGGCGGGCGATGCTCTACGGTTCGGCCGGCCTCGTGGTGCTCACGCTAACCGCGACCTCGCGGCTGTTCGCGACCACCGCGGGCCGGGTCGTGTGGCTGCTGCTGCTGGTCGCGGCGGGTTATGCGACCTTCGCGGTTGTGTGGTCGGCCCGCAAGTATCGCTAGCTCGCGAGCGCATACGTCGTTGATCGGGTTTACTCCGGAGTTCAGGCTACGCTGCCAACCGTGACCGAGTAGGAGGAACGACATGACCGACACCTTCAGCGAAACCGAGAATCCCGCGATCCCCTCACCGACTCCGGCGCTGACTCGTCCCAAGACAAACCAGGATTGGTGGCCGAATCAGCCGAACCTCCGGGTCCTTCACCACCACTCGCCCCAGCCGACCCCGCTCGGCGAGGGCTTTGACTACACGGAGGAGTTCGAGAAGCTCGACCTCGAGGCGTTGAAGCGGGACATCTTCGAGGTGATGACGACCTCGCAGGATTGGTGGCCAGCCGATTATGGCCACTACGGCCCGCTCTTCATCCGGATGTCGTGGCACGCCGCCGGCACCTACCGCATCGCCGACGGCCGGGGCGGTGGCGGCGCCGGCGCTCAGCGCTTCGCCCCC
>JAFAPR010000364.1 GCA_019247075.1 Solirubrobacterales bacterium | reverse complement strand
CCGAGGGCGAGGGCGAGGAGGAGCCCGAGGGCGAGGGCGAGGAGGAGCCCGAGGGCGAGGGCGAGGAGGAGCCCGAGGGCGAGGCCGAGGAGGAGCCCGAGGGCGAGGCCGAGGAGGAGCCCGAGGGCGAGGGCGAGGAGGAGCCCGAGGGCGAGGGCGAGGGCGAGGCCGAGGAGGAGCCCGAGGGCGAGGGCGAGGAGGAGCCCGAGCAACCTCGCCCCCGGCGCCGTCGAAGCTCAAGACAGCAGGACGAGACCGAGCAGCCGCGACCGCGGCGACGGCGACCCGCCACCGCTCAACGTGAGCCCGAGCAAGCCTCGCCCCGGGGGCGTCGGAGCTCGAGCTCGGGCCGCGCGTCGTCCGGCACTCGTTCTGGAGGCGGGCGCGCGTCGCGATCGGCGCGCTGATCGCAGACACGCTGGTACCGGCGCCCCGAGCTTGACCGGGGCGCCGGTCCCGCCGCGCTCGTCTGGCCGACCGTGGGTCGCGGGCGGGGGTCGCGGGCTGTATCCCGACCGGGGTCGCCGGCCGTCTGGACGCGTGCATCGCTGGCGTTCGGCTAATGCACCCGTCAAGCTGTCGTGTGTGAAGCCCACGACGACCACGCCCCCGGGGCCACCCCCGCCCGATGCGGAGCTCGAGTCCACGCGTGAGCCTGCCGGCGCGGCACGGCCCGCGTTCAAGGACCTGGTCATCATCACGGGGTTCTCGGGGGCGGGCAAGTCCACCACGATGGCGGCGTTCGAAGACGAAGGCTACTTCTGCGTCGACAACCTGCCCTCGGAGATGATCCGCTCGCTGGTGGAGCTCTTCAGGCACGAAGGGTCGAAGGTCGCACGCGCCGCAGTGGTCTCAGACGTCCGCGGGGGCAGCTATTTCGAAGGCCTCGAGACGATCCTCGACGACCTACGGTCCAGCGGTGTGCCGCACCGCGTGCTGTTCCTGGAAGCGGATGAACCGACGCTGCTGACCCGGTACAAGGAGACGCGCCGTCGTCACCCGCTGGCCCCCACGGGAAGCATCATCGACGGGATCGCCCGTGAGCGCGAGCTCGTGCTGCCCCTCCGTGGCCGGGCCGACATCGTGATCGATACCACCGGCCTGACCGCCGCGATGTTGCGACGCAAGCTCGCCGAGGAACTCCTGCCAACGCGCATGGGCCGGCTCGCCGTCACGTTCGAGAGCTTCGGCTTCAAGTACGGGTCGGTGCGGGATGCCGATCTCATGTTCGATGTCCGCTTTTTGCCCAACCCCCACTACGAGCCTGACTTGCGCCCGCTGACCGGCGACGAAGAACCGGTGCGGGACTTCATCAACCGGGACGGCGCTCTGGATGCCTTCTACGAGAAGCTGTTTCCGCTCCTTGATTTCCTGCTGTCGCACTACGTAGCAGAGGGCAAGGCCCACCTGGTCGTGGCAATCGGCTGCACCGGTGGTCGCCACCGGTCGGTCACGATCGCTAGCGATCTGGCGCGCCGGTACAGCTCATCGGAGGACTACCTGGTCGAAACCGTCCATCGCGACGTTGCGCGGGTAGTGTGAGCCCGGGGTTATAGGCGGTGGCTACACGCCGCTCTTGTGCAGCTCGCGGTATAGCTCGCGTGCGAGCTTGCCCGGCAGCCCCGGAACCGCGGCGAGCTCTTCGCGAGAAGCGGCAAGGACGGCGTCGGGCGAGCCGAAGTGCGAGAGCAGGGCTCGCTTGCGGACCGGTCCGATGCCGGGAAGCCCGTCCAGGATCGACGCAGTCATCGCGCGGTCGCGCCTGATCCGGTGATGTGTTATCGCGAACCGGTGGGCCTCGTCGCGGATCCGCTGTAGCAGCTGGAGCTCCGGGGTCTCGTGCGGCAGACGCAGCGGTGCCGCACGCTCCGGGGTGTAGACCTCCTCGATGCGCTTGGCTAGCGAGACGATCGCCACGCCGCGTTCGCGAAAGCCGTTCAGCGCGCGCAGCCCCGCAGAAAGCTGGCCTCTGCCGCCGTCGATCACGATCAGGTTGGGGAGTGCCGCGAAGCTCGGGTCGTGGTCTTTGTCGTGCGGGGAGATCTCGCGCTGGCGCTCGAAGCGCGCCAGCCGCCGGGAGAGGACCTCCTCCATGGCCGCAAAGTCGTCGGGCCGACCCACCGTGCCGGCGCCGTTCTCGCCGCGGGAGGCGAACACCTTGAAACGCCGGTAGTCCGAGCGCTTTGGCGCGCCGCCTTCGAAGACGACCATCGAGGCGACCGTGTTCGTGCCCATCAGCGTCGAGATGTCGAAGCACTCGATCCGCAGCGGGATGGCATCGAGGACGAGCGCCCGCTGCAGGCCGTCGAGTGCCTCCACGCGCTGCTGGCGACGGCGCTCGGAGCGGAGTCGCTCCTGGTCGAGCGCCAACCTTGCGTTGCGCTCCGCGAGCTCCAGTATGCGCCGCTTGTCGCCGCGCTCCGGGACGCGGATCTCGACATGACCGCCGCGTCTTCGGGCAAGCGCTTTTGCGAGCGCATCGGTTGCCTGAAGCTCCTCCTGCACCGCCAGCAGCGGAGGAATCGACATCGCGCTCGCGTAGTACTGGAGGATGAACGCCTCGGCGACGTCGCCCAGGGATCCGCCGGCCGCGTTATCCAGGTAGAAGCTCTGGCGGTCGGAGAGGACGCCGTCGCGCACCTGGAAGACCTGCGCATTGGCCTCGCCTTCCATCACCGCGACTGCGACCGCGTCGAGCGTGCCGGTTGCCTCGTTGGCCACGCGCTGGCGTTCGAGGAGTGAGCGCACGGCCCGCAGTCGGTTACGCTCGCGCGCGGCGTCCTCGAACCGTTGCTCGTCCGCCGCCTCGCGCATGTCGCGCTCGAGCCTTCGCTCGATCTCGCGGTAGCGGCCGCAGAGAAAGCCGATCACGCCGTCGATTCCCTGTCGGTAGTGCTCGCGGCTGACATACCCGACGCAGGGAGCCTCACAGCGCTTGATGTAGTAGTCGAGGCATGGCGACCCGCTCCGGCGACCGGGCTCGGGACCCTCACAGGTGCGGAACATGAACACCTTGCCCAGCACCTCGAGCGTTGCGCGAACGCGCTTGGCGTTGCTGTATGGACCGAAGTAAACCCGCTCCCGCCGGTGGCGTTCGCGAGTGAAGTAGACGCGCGGGAACTCCTCATCGAGCGAGATCGCGATATACGGATATGACTTGTCGTCCCGCAGGCGGATGTTGAAGCGCGGCTTGTATTGCTTGATGAAGGTCTGCTCCGCCAGCAGGGCTTCGGACTCGGTGTGGACGACCAGCGCCTCGACCTGATCGATCAGCGAGACGAGGTCCGTGCCGCCCCTCGTGCTCGGGTTCGAGAAGTGCGAGGCCACGCGTTTGCGGATCGACTTCGCCTTGCCGACGTAAAGCACCCTGCCGCGCGTATCGCGAAAGAGGTACACGCCCGGCTCGTCGGGCAGTTCACGGCGCCTGTCGGCGGGAAGTATCGACACGGCTCGAGGATAGGCGCAGGGGTTCAGAGTCTGTCTCAGAACTCCCCGCGCACGTCTGGCGGCGGCGGGTGACCGGCTCCTCCCTGACCGGTCACCAATCGAGGGTCGATCAGGCCAAGTCGAAGCGATCGAGGCTCATGACTTTGTCCCACGCGGCCACGAAGTCACGCACGAACGCCTCCTGTCCGTCATCACACGCATAGACCTCCGCGATCGCTCTCAGCTGATCGTTGGAGCCAAAGACGAGATCGACGGCCGTGGCGGTCCACCGGAGCTCGCCGGTAAAACGATCGCGGCCCTCGTACACCTGTGCGGATGAGCCATTTCCAGACGACCCGGACGCCGTCCATGCGGTGCCCATGTCGAGCAGGTGCACAAAGAAGTCGTTGGTCAACGTCTCCGGCCGGTCGGTGAACACGCCGAGCTGTGACTGCTTGTAGTTGGCGTTCAGCGCGCGCATGCCGGCGACGAGTACCGTCATCTCCGGAGCGGTAAGGGTAAGCAGGTTGGCGCGCTCCACCAGCAGGGTCTCCGGCGACAGCGTCTGACCGGCCTGGAGGTAGTTGCGGAACGCATCGAAGGTCGGTTCGAGCACCGCGAACGACTCGACGTCGGTCTGCTCCTGTGAGGCGTCGGTGCGCCCCGGCGCGAACGAAACCCTCACGTCGTGGCCGGCGTTCTTCGCCGCCTGCTCGACCGCCGCGCACCCGCCCAGAACGATCAGGTCGGCGAGCGAGACCTTCTTGTCGTCGGACTGAGAGCCGTTGAATCGCTCTTGGATCCCCTCGAGGACCTCGAGCGCGTTGGCCAGCTCACGCGGGTTGTTGACCTCCCAATCCTTCTGCGGCGCCAGGCGGATCCGCGCTCCATTGGCCCCGCCACGCCTGTCGGTGCCGCGGAAGCTTGCCGCCGACGCCCAGGCGGTCGCAACCAGCTCGGAGACCGCGAGTCCGGAGGTCAGAATCTGGTTCTTCAGGGCAGCCACGTCCTCGTCGCCGATCAGCTGATGATCGACCTCGGGGACCGGGTCCTGCCACAGCTGCGGCTCCGGAACCCAGGGGCCGAGGTAGCGCGACACGGGTCCCATGTCGCGATGCAACAGCTTGTACCAAGCCTTGGCGAATGCATCTGCGAGCTCATCGGGGTGCTCGTAGAACCGCTTGCAGATCGGACCATAGATCGGATCCAGCTTCAGCCCGATGTCCGTCGTGAGCATCATCGGGGCGTGCCGCTTGGACGGATCGTGCGCATCGGGCACGGTTCCCTGCGCTTCTGAGTTCTTCGGAGTCCACTGATTTGCGCCAGCGGGGCTCTTCGTCAGCTCCCAGTCATACTTGAACAGGTTCTCCAGGAACCCGTTGTCCCACTTCGTCGGCTCGTTGGTCCAGGCGCCCTCCAAGCCGCTGGTCATCGCGTCGGCGCCCTTGCCGCTGCCGTAGCTGTTCTTCCACCCGAGGAGCTGTTGCTCAAGGGGGGCAGCCTCAGGTTCCGGGCCGATGTACTTGGGATCGACCGCGCCGTGGGTCTTGCCGAGCGTGTGGCCGCCGATGATCAGCGCGAGCGTTTCCTCGTCGTTCATCGCCATGCGCCGGAAGGTCTCCCGGACGTCCCGGGCGGCCGCCAGCGGATCGGGGTTGCCGTTGGGCCCTTCGGGGTTCACGTAGATCAGGCCCATCTGCACGGCGCCGAAAGGCTTGGCGAGCTCCCTGTCGCCGCTGTAGCGCTCGTCGCCGAGCCATGTGTCCTCCGATCCCCAGAAGATCTCCTCGGGCTCGAAAATGTCCTCCCGCCCGAAGCCGAAGCCCAATGTTTTGAACCCCATCGACTCATACGCGCAGTTGCCGGCGAAGATGATCAGATCGGCCCAGGAGAGCTTGCGCCCGTACTTCTGCTTGATCGGCCAGAGCAACCGCCGCGCCTTGTCTAGGCTCGCGTTGTCCGGCCAGCTGTTGAGGGGGGCGAAGCGCTGAGCGCCGGCGCCGCCACCGCCCCGGCCGTCGGCGATGCGGTAGGTGCCGGCGGCGTGCCACGACATCCGGATGAAGAGCGGGCCGTAGTGGCCATAATCGGCTGGCCACCAATCCTGCGAGGTCGTCATCAC
>JAFAPR010000320.1 GCA_019247075.1 Solirubrobacterales bacterium | reverse complement strand
ACCGTTCGGCCAAGGTCAGCGTCTCGCCCGAGCTGTTGCCGTAGGCGCCAACGGCCGTGCACGCCGATCGTGACGAGCACCCCACCCCGTTCAGGAACGTGAACTGGTTCCCAGGCGGGTTGGGAACGGGCCGGTTGCTCCACTTGCGGCCGTTCCAGCGCTCGGCCAGGTTGCCTGCATTTGACCCCCCGACCGCGGTGCACGACGACGATGAGGTGCAGACCACTCCATTGAGGAAACCTCCGCCCTGCGGAGGATTGGGTGTGGGCTGGATGCTCCACTTATGGCCGTTCCAGCGCTCGGCCAGTGCCCCCGCGTTCGAGAACCCCACGGCGGTGCAAGCTGAAGGCCCCGTGCACGATGCGTCACCGAGGCTGCTGCCAGTTGGGTTGGGCGCGCGCTGGATGCGCCACGTCGAGCCGTTCCACCGCTCGACCAGCAGCCTTAAGGCCCCTGAGTCGGTCAACGTTTGACCGACCGCGGTGCAGGCCGATCGCGATGGGCACGCCACCCCGATCAGAAAGTTCTCCCGCGAGCCCGGCGGGTTGGGGATGGACTCGACCAGCCACCTTGAGCCATCCCACCGCTCGGCCAAGGTCATATTTCGCCCCGAGGCGCTGACGGCACTGCCTACGGCGGTGCAGGCCGACCGGGATGAGCAGCCCACCCCGTAGAAGAACCCGACCGTCGCCCCGGCAGGGTTGGGGGTTCGCTGGACGCTCCACTTTTCGCCGTTCCAGCGCTCGACCAATGTCACGCCCAGCTTCGAGGCCGTCACGTGAGTGCCCACCCCGATGCACGAAGATGGGCTGGTGCAGGTCCCGTAAAGCAGGACGCCGTTCGGCGCGCTGGGGTTCGGGGTGGGCTGAATCGACCACCGCGAATGCGAAGCCGCGGGCGACGCCAACGAGAACCCCGGCGCGGACTGAGCAGCGAAGAGCGGCTTGGCGCCCGTTGCTGTCGATTTCGCCCTGGCGGTGGTATCGTGACCGGCGGCCGCGAGCGCGCTCGCGAGGGCCGGGGCGGCGGCGAGCGCGAGCGCGGCGCTGATCAGAGCGGCAATCAGCCTGAGGCGCGGTTGCGCGCGGCGGTGGCTTGAGCTGAAACGCTGGTTCATGGATGTCCCCCTGGTGTTGAGAGCGGCGTGTCGGCTGCTGGCAGCCAGGCCGAGTCGATGATTCGCTCGCATGGGATGCGGGCCCGCCGGGCCGCGTCTATGACCGCGGCTCGCGATGCGGCCTCGTATATGCAGAGCACCAGCCCGTCGCTAGCGAACACGAGCGAGCCGATGTACTGAGTCTCTGCAGCGCCGTAGGCCCCCGGCTGCTCGAACCTGAGCGTGGCGTCGCGCTCAAACTCGCCGGCGGTGATTCCCGGCCAGTAGCACTTGGCCGTGTAGAGCATCGCGCGCAGCTTGACGTGGCGGTGTTTCAAAACGCTTTCAAGTGCTCGCTTCGCCCGCCACTCGGCTCGCCAATGGCGTGTTTTGCGGGATAATGTCGCGAGGGACCGTGGGCGCTGGCTTGGAGTTTGGGATTTTGGGGCCGTTGGAGGTCCGGCGCGACGGCGTGCCTGTGCGGGTCGGCGGGCCCAGGCAGCGGGCGCTTTTGGCGTTGCTGTTGTGCAATGCCAATCGGGCTTTATCGCGCGACCAGCTCGCCGAGGAGCTTCTGGCGGGCAGGTTGGCTCGGTCGCCGGAGCGGATGTTGCAGGTGCGGATTTCGCGGTTGCGAAAGGCGCTTTCAGACGGCGAGGAGGCGCCGCGGCTGATCGCGCGGGCGCCGGGGTATGTGTTGCGCGTCGAGGCGGGCGAGCTGGATCTGCAACGGTTTGAGGCTCTGTCGCAACAGGGGCGGGCGGCGCTGGAGCGTGAGGCTCCCGAGCAGGCGGCGCTTTTGTTGCGCGAGGCCGAGGGCTTGTGGCGGGGACGGCCGCTGGTCGATCTGGAGTTCGAGCCATTCGCGCGCTTTGAGGTGCAGCGGTTGGAGGAGCTGCGTCTGTTGGCGCTTGAGGACCGCGTCGACGCCGAGCTGGCGCTCGGTCGCCACGCCGATCTGTGCCCGGAGCTTTCGACACTGGCGTCGGAGTACCCGTTGCGGGAGCGGTTGCGTGGTCAGCTGATGCTGGCGCTGTACCGTTCGGGCAGGCAGGCCGAGGCGCTGGCTGCCTACCGGCAGACAAGCGAGATGCTGCGCGAAGACCTCGGGCTTGATCCAAGTCGGGCGCTGCAGCAGCTCGAGCGCTCGATCCTTCAACAGGACGAGTCGCTCGAGCGGGGTCCGCGCACGGTGACAGCGACTCGCGAAGCGTTGCCGGAGGTGTGCCCGTTTAAGGGGCTTGAGTTCTTCGATGTCGCCGATGCGCAGTACTTCTGTGGCCGTGAGCGGCTTGTCTCAGAGCTGCTTGGGCGGGCGGCGGAATCCGGCCTGGTGGGAATGGTTGGCGCGTCGGGGGTCGGCAAGTCCTCGCTTTTGCGCGCCGGCGTGCTGGCGGCGCTGGGTGCAGGCGAGATCCCTGGCAGCGCGGGGTGGCGGCAGGTGCTGGTGCGTCCCGGGGACCGTCCCCGCTGCCAGCTCACCCGGGCGCTGGGTGGCGAGCGGCTCGAATCGGTATTGGCTGCGCTGTCGCCCGGTGAGCGGCTGGTGATCGCCGTCGATCAGCTGGAAGAGCTGTTCACAAGCTGTGAGGACGAGGACGAGCGAGCGGCGTTTTTGGAAACTCTGTCCGTAGCGGCGTGCGATGTTGGGCAGCGCGCGCTGGTGCTGGTGGCGCTGCGCGGGGATTTCTACGCGCCGTTTGCGTCCTACCCGGACTTCGCGGAGCTGCTAAGCCGCCAGCACGCGCTCGTGGGGCCGATGGATCGCGGTGAGCTTTCGGAGGCGATCGAGTGGCCGGCGGCTCGGGCGGGGCTCGAGATCGAACGACCGCTCGTAGACGCGCTGGCATCAGACGCGGCGGGACAGGGCGGCGGGTTGCCGCTGCTCTCGGCGATGCTGATGGAGCTGTGGCACGCGCGAGAGGGGCGTTTGCTGCGCTACGAGAGCTACCGAGTCAGCGGCGGCATGCGCGCGGCCGTCGCGCGGCTGGCGGAGGCCGCTTACGGACGGTTGGAGGCGCCGCAGCGGCAGGTCGCTCGCAGCTTGATGCTGCGCCTCGCCGGCGAGCATGACGGGGCGCTGGTCCGCCGCCGCGCGCCGGTAGCCGAGCTTGAGCGCATAGACGGTGCAAACCCGGTCGTCTCGGCGCTGATCGACGCGCGGCTGTTGACTCTCAGCGACGGCCGGGTCGAGCTTTCCCACGAGGCGCTGCTGCACGGATGGCCTCGATACCGTGGCTGGCTCGAAGAGGACCAAGCGGGGCGACGGCTGCACGCGCATTTGTCCGCGGCGGCCGCCGAGTGGGAGGCCGCCGAGCGCGATCGCGGAGAGCTGTATCGAGGCGCGCGGCTCGCTTCCGCGCTGGACTGGGACCGCGAGCACCCCGACCGGCTTAACTCACTGGAGCGCGAGTTCCTCGATAGCAGCAGCCTGGAGAGCGAACGCGCGGCCCGACGGCGGCGCGCGTTGGTCGGCGGCAGTTTCGCGGTCGCCGTGGTGGCGGTCGGGCTTTTGATCTTCGCGCTGATCTCCCGCGGCCAGGCTGCCGCCGCGGCGCGGACCGCGAAGTCGCGCGCGCTGGCCGCCGAGAGCCAGACGCAGCTGTCCGTCGATCCAGAACGGTCGATCTTGCTCGCCGCAGCCGCTATGCGCACGTCGGTGACCCCGCAGGCGATGTTCGCGCTCAGGGCCGCGATCGACGCATCGCCGATCCGCTTCCGACTACCCGACGTCGCAGCGCAACCGTGCGGAGTTGGGGCCAGGTACGCCCCGCTGCTGTTCTCGCCGGGGGTCGCGTTCAGCCCGAACGGCAGCCAGGTCGCCGAGGCGCTCTGTGACGGCACCGTGGTGCTGGCCAGCGGCCGGTCGGGGCGCGTGGTCCGCCGGGTGCACCTGGGGCGTGGGCTGGCGGGCCAACTAACCTATAACCGCGCCAGCTCGCTGCTGGTCGCGGTCGGCGGGGGACGGGTCCTGGCGATCGATCCGGGCAGCGGTGCTGTCCGCGAGCGCGGGCCCGCCATGGGAACCTACACCGACCTGGCCTCGAACCCGAGCGCTCCCGTCGTTGCCTTCGCAGGCAGACGGGGCGTGACGTTCTGGAACCTGCGCACGCGCGCGGTCAGAACCCTCGCGCTGCCGGGCGGGTTGACGGCGGGTACGCTGGCGTTCAGTCCCGACGGTAGACGTCTGGCGGTCGCCCTCACAGTCACCGCGCCCGATCAGCCGATCGTGGCGCTCGTGCTGGACGCCCGCACCGGGCGCATCATCGCCGCCCTACACAACCATTCGCAGCTCCAAGTCGACGCTCTGGCCTTCTCGCCCGACGGTCGCGAGCTCGTCTCAGGCGAATACAACCTGCTGACCGGACGGGGTGCCATCGTCCTGCGCGACGCGCGCACCCTCGCCATGCGTCGAGTAGTCGCGGCGACGATCGATCAGCCCGCGGCCGTGGCCTTCAGCCCGGACGGGTCGCGGATCGCCTACGGAACGGCCCACGGCACGACAGCGCTGGTCTCGACCGCCAGCGGCCAGGTGATCGTCTCCTATCCCGGCCAGACCGCCGCCATCAGCCAAATCGCCTTCAGCCCCGACGGGCGACTGGTGATGACGGGCTCCACCGACGGGACGGTGCGGGTGTGGCGCGGACAGGGCCTCGCGCTGCGATCGGCGACGGTCAACGGGCAGATCCAAACCGTCGTCCCGCTATCCGCAGGCTTTGCCAGCATCCAGAGCACCCCGAGCGGCGTCACGGCGCGGCTGTGGTCGCGCGCGCTGCGGGCCGCGGCGCCGCCGCTGACGCTATCGCCCAACGCGACCCCAGGCGTGGTTCTCGCCCGCTCCGGGCCGCTGGCCGGAGTCTCCACCGGCACCGCGGGAAGCAAAGGTCGAATCCTGATCTGGAATGTTCTCAAGCGGCGAGAGATCGACCACGTACCGACCACGCCCTCCCCAGGCCAGACGCCCGTGGTCAGTCCGGACGGCCGAATCATCGCGATGACTGTGCCAGCCGGCGCGGGCTGGGCGATCGGGTTGCTCGATACGCGTACCGGCCGGTTCAGAACCCTCGCCCGGACGAGCTGCTCGACCGGACCACACCTCGCCTTCAACAACGACGGACGGCTCATCGCGGCCGGTGGAGCGTGCGGAGAAGTCGAGGTGTGGAACGTGGCCAGCGGTCGCCGCGTCGGCCGGCCGGTCACGGTCGGCACGGCACAGATCGGGCCCGGCCTCGCCTTCAGTCCCGACGGAAGGCAGCTGGCGATACCGGCAGCAGACGATACGGTGACCGTCATCAACCCGCTGACCGGAGCGCCGCTCGCCGTGCTCACAGACCACACCCGCGGCGTGTATGGGGCCGCCTACAGCCCCGACGGGCGCTACCTCGCCACCGCCAGCGCCGACCACGCAACCGACATCTACGACGCCCACACCTTCAAACTCCTGCGCGTTATCCACGACCCAACAGTGCTGTACGGAGCCATCTTCACCCCAAACAGCCAAGACCTCCTGACCTGGGACTCCGCCGGTGTCATCACCAAATGGGACGCATGCACCGACTGCCAAAACCCCCGCGCCCTACTCGCCCTAGCCGCCAACCGCGTCACCCGCCAGCTAACACCGGCCGAACGGCGAAACTTCGGGGTCGGCTAGGCGCGCCTCCATCCCCGCGCATCGGCAAAGCAGCAGACGGTAACGCCGGTCGCGCCCCCCGCCGGGCCCCGAGCAAAGAGCGCTTGCAACTGGCGCGTGACCGACGCGACCGCCAGCGCCCAGGCTCCTGTTTGGTACGGGCACGGCAACCGCGCAACACGCCGACATCGCTTCCCATTGGGAATGCTCTGAGCAGCCCTTGTGTCGGCGAGCACGACGTCGGTCCGCGAGACTCTCCCTACACCCCAAAGCACCCGTCGGGCGTCAACCGAGGTGCGCAACGGCCAACCCGAGCAGCGGGCGCGGCACCAATCCGTCCGAGAGCACGTCTGTCGAAGTTCTGACGCCTGCTTTCGCCCCATCACCGGACGCCCCTATCAACGGCTTCCGGGCGCGCGGACTGATCTCCGCTGACGCGTCCTTTTGCGGCGAAGCGCTCGTCCTGATGGCGGCGATCGGTCAACCGTAGCCCTCGCGTTCGCCGAAAGGAGCTTTCTCGCTGGACGAGCGTCGCCGCTGCCGTCTCGTGAACGGGGCGGTCGCGGGCCCACGACTAGGACAGCTCCACCGAACTGCTCGAAGAGTGCGCGGAGCGCGCGGCGGTGCTCCCGCTGCGCGATTGACTTTGCAAATCTCGGACTCGTTGCTAATGCGACGGACGCCGGCTGCCTCATGCTCGAGAGAGTCCGACCTGTGGATTCGGTTATGGACCGCGGATCCATCCCCACCGCCCGCCCCGCCTGGGATTGAGGTCGCGCCCGGCCGCTGACCCCGCGCCCACATCGTGTGTGCTCGGGGTCAGCGGCCGGGCGCATTGTGTACGAGGCGGGGCGGGCGGCAGGGGTGGGTGCGGTTGGAGGGACCCAGGGGGAGACGCCGAGGCTTCGGCCGAATACCTCCAACCGAAAGGCACAAGGGAGGTAACGCGTTGCAAGCTGATCTGAACGAGCGCTGCTATAGAAGAGTGGAAGCCCGGTGTCGATGATGGCTGGTTCCGGGACGCCGACGGTGCCGGTGGTGCAGCTTGCGCATCTCGTGATGGTCGCCTCCGTGTGGGTGCTGGGAGGCGGGTTTCTGGGCTTGCTGGGCATGGGGGTGATGCGCTGGCGTGGGCTCTCATCGTCGTGGGGTGTACCTCTAGTGCTCGGTGGGCCACTCATTGCGCTGATCGGTTGGCAGCCGATGCTCGGGTATGGCGCGGCGCTGTTCGTCGTGGTCGGTGGAGGCGGCTTTTGGCATGCCCGCGACCTGCGTGCCGGAGGCGACCTCGCTCGGCGCGCGCGGGACCGTCGGGCGCCTAGCGATTGGGTCCGCGGGCGGCTTGCTCGTCGCAGGGTGCGTGACGATGGCTGGGTCACGGACGACGGAACCGTGGTGGGCATGGACCCCAGAGGGAACCTGGTGCGCATCCCGATCTGCGGCGCTCTGCCGGCAAATGGGCTTGTCCTGGGTGCGACCGGTTCTGGCAAGACGACCCTCTTCCGCCTCATGGCGCGTGCCGCGATCGGTCGCGGGTCCGCGGTAGTCGTGATCGATCCGAAGGGTGACGACGACTTACTCGAGGAGCTGCGAGAAGCGGCGGATCGGGCCGGGCAGCGATTCTCCCTATGGACCGGTCAGGGCGACTCCGTCTATAACCCGTACGAGCACGGCTCGGATACGGAGATCGCGGACAAGCTGCTAGCAGCCGAGGTGTTCACCGAGCCGCACTATCAACGGCTCGCACAGCGTTACCTGGGGCACTTGGTCCGGGCCGTGCGGGCAGCGGGGATGACGGTCACGCTTGCCGGGGTCGTCGAGTACATGCAGCCTGCTTGGCTCGCGGCGCTTGCCCGCGATCTGCCGGAACCGGTGACCGCCAAGCTGCTTGGGTACCTGGAGGACCTGACGCCACAGCAAGAGCGCGATCTCGCCGGTGCGCGTGACAGGCTCGCGATCATCGCCGAGTCCGACGTTGGCCGGTGGCTCGATCCGCAAACGCCGGGCGAGGCAATCGATCTGCGCACCGCGCTCGAGCAGGGCGACCTGGTCCTGTTCCGGCTCGACGCCGATCGGCTGCCGCTCGCCGCGCCGATGGTGGCCGGGGCGATCATGCAGGATCTCGCGGCGATCTGCGCCGCGCGCCAGAACGGGAGGCACCGTCCGGGTTTACTGATCTTCGACGAACTCTCTGCGATCGTGGTCGGAGCCCTGGCCGTGGCGAGGCTCTTCAGCCGCGGGCGCGGGGCGAACTTCAGCAGCCTCGTGGGCACTCAGGAGGCCGCCGACCTCAAGTCGGTGCAGGTCGCGGCCGCCGAGGTCAGCATCTTCGAACAGGTGGCGGGGAACATCGAGGCGTTGGTCTCGTTTCGCCAGAACCTGCCTGAGTCCGCCGAGATGGTCGCGGCGATCGCCGGAACCCGCGGTGCCTGGATCACGACGTGCCAGACGGCCGGCGGAATGGGCGCGCTTCACACCGGACTTGGCAGCCGTACACGTGGACGGGAGTACGCGATTCACCCCGACGAGATCAAGAGCCTCGATGGGGGCAACGCAGCGGTGATCGTTCCTCGGCGCCGGCTGGCAAAGATCGTGCGGGTCCTCCACCCGGATCGCGGCGAGAGGAAGGAGCCTCGGTGCTGACCGCCCGCGACCGCCAGCTCGTCAGGTGGATCGGGCGCCACGGTGTCGCCCAAACCGAGCACGTTATGACCCGGTTCTCGATCGGGCGCACCGCGGCATACAGGCGCGTGCACGAACTCGTGGAATACGGCCTACTGCGCCGCCAGCGCGTTCTGTATGCCGACGGCGGCCTGCTGGTGGTCACTGCAGATTGCCTGCTCTGGGCGAGTCTCGACCGGCTCAAGCCGCCGCGCGTCGCCCTCGCGTTGGTCTGCACATGCTCATCTCGACGGCGCTCACCGCCCAGCTCGAGCCGCAGCTTGTCGAACAGCGGCTGCTCAGTGACCGTGAACATCGCACGGCCGAGCGCGCGCTCGGTCGTCCGCTCGGCTCGGCAATCATTGGATCGCGGCAGACAGCCAACGGCGCCTTGCACCGGCCCGATTTCGTGCTCGTTGGAAGCGGGGAGGGCGTGATCGCGATCGAGGTCGAGCTGACGCTCAAGGAGCGAGCTCGTCTCGAGCGGATACTGCGCGGTTACGTGCGCAACCGCAACGTCGAAGCCATCCGCTATTACGCACCACCGGACATCGCTCAGGCGGTGCAGCGCGCTGCCCGCGTCGTCGGCGCGGAGCGGCTGTTGGAGATTGCGCCGCTGCCCGTGGCGTGCATTCCCCAGCGAGGAGCTAGGGCGCGCAGCGACGGGAGTCGGACGTGAGCGAAATCGTGCCACTTGACGACCGGCTTCTCACCGCGGAGGAGGTAGCCGAGCTGTTGCGCCTGCCGGTTTCGACGATCTATGACTTGGCGCGCACCGGGCGGCTGCCGCACCTGCGGATCGGGCGAGCCCTGCGATTCAGCCGACATGACCTGGAGACACATCTGGCCGAACGCTGCCGCGCGCAGATCACAGCCCGGGTCTAACCACGGGGTTAGCCTCCGCGTCCCGGCCGTCAAGGGCGCCGCTTCGCGGCTCGCTTCGCTTGGCCCTGTCGGGCCGCCCTTGACTGCCACTCCGCTCCGGCTATTGGTAATGATCGGTCCGCCGCGCGGACCGTCGGATTCTTGCCTGCCCGAGGACTATCGCTCCGGATGGTGCATCGGACGTGCGGGTGCCGGCCCGCAGCATTTCTTGTACTTCCGACCGGAGCCGCACCAGCACGGCTCGTTGCGTCCAGGCGGCCATGAGGTCACGTCGCCGTCGCGCATGCGACGTGCTGCGTACGCTGGGCGTGCTTCGTCGGGATCTTCGTCGTGCTCAGCACACCAAGCGACGTAGTCCTCGACGACGATCGGCGCGACGGCGCGGATCGGCACGCCCTGGCTGCGCATCCACTTGATGTTGCCGTCGAGACGGGCGGAGTAGTCGTCGTGCGGGACATTGGCCCAGTCCTCGGCGAGGCTCGGCCAGCGGCGGATCGCCTCTTCGTACTGGCCTGCGGGGAACCAGGCGATGGACACGGCGACGTCCTCGCGGTCGCGCTCGCCCTCAGGGGGCGTGTCTCGAATCACGGGAACGAAGTTCGCGGACTCGATTAGACGTACGTCCCGCAGGTGACGCATACGCTCCTCCGACCCCCACTCTTCGAGGAACGGATCGACGCGCTCCTCGAGCTCGTCGAGGTCGCGGCCGAGTGCCCTGAGACTATGGCGGCGGACATCGGAGAGCTGGCTGATGATCCCCTCAGGATCATCAATGCCCATCGCAACCTCGATGCCCCCACCCAGCCACTCGACGGCGAGCTCGTGCTCTCCGACCTCGTTGTAGGAGAGGCCGGCCGCGTTGTACAGCCAGACGTCGTCGGGATACAAGGCCTTCAGCTCGGCCCATATGGCGGCGGCCTCTTCCTCGCGCCCGGCGCGAAGGTGGAACTCGGCGATATCGGATCGCGGGTGCGGAATCGAGTCCCAGCCGACTTCGACTGCGCGTTCGTGCAACGCGATCGCGTCGTCGTGGCGGCCGCGTCGGTCGTAGTCGCGGGCCAGGTCGGCGTAGCACTCGGGCATCCAGAGCCCGCCGGTGTCGGGAAGCTCCACCAGCTCGTCCAGGATCGCCCGGGCCACGTCGAGGTCGCCCTGCTTCAGTGCCTGCTCGAAATCCATGGCCCAGTGGAATACCGCACCAGGCGGCAGAGCGTCATCGCCTTCTCGCAATTTCCGCGCAGAACGCGCGTTCCAGCCGCCGCCGGCCGCCCGGCGTATGCGACTCTGGCCGCATGGCGAACGAGGTCGAGGTGGCGGGGCGGGCGACCACGCCCGAAGAGCTGGCCGCGAGCGCCACGGGTCCCGTGCGCTGGCTGCTCGACACTGCCGGCAACGGCGGCGTTCCTCTGACACAGACGAACGCGCTCGCGAGGTCGGTCGTCCGTGAGGCCGCCGAACGGTGGCCCGATTGGTGGAATGCCGAACTGTTCGGGCCGCCGCATCGAGAGATGGACATGGCACTGCTCGAGGCTCTCCGCGAAGGTCTGCTGCGGATGCGACTCGTGCGCCGGCGCGGTCGCAAGCTTCTCGCGACCGCCAAGGGACGGAAGCTGGCGGCCGAGCCGATCGCCCTCCTATATGAGCTGGGGTTGGATCTCGGCGGAGGTGATGCCTTCTCAGACATGGTCGCCGGCGTAGTCGTCGACACGCTCGCGGAGAGCGCGGAATGCGGTCGAGACGAGCTCGTTGCGCCGGCGCATGAAGCCGCACAGTGGGGCTGGCGCGACTCCACCGGTAACCCGCCAGACGAGCGGGGCGCGTCATGGGTCGTTGGCGGCGTTCTGTGCCGTGGTGAGGCGTACGGGCTGATCGATCGCAAGTCCGATCCCGACGAGCCCAAGAGCTGGCGGTCGCTGATCTCGCTGAGCCCGGCTGCCAGATTGGTACTCGGCAGGAGCCGGAGCGAGGTCGGCGGCGGCTCCGTGTTCGTGTTCCAGGCAAAGCTCCTCAACGTAAGCGGTGTCAGCGCGAGAGTCGCGGTCGCAGGGCACGAGCACCTCACCGCGCTGCATGACGCGATCCAGCAAGCGTTCAATTGGGAGGACGACCACCTCTACTCGTTCTGGCTCAATGGCGAATTCTGGAGCCGTGAGGGGGAAGAACTCGTCCGGCCCGGGACCCCAGACACCGACAGCCAGACGGCGGACGTGGCCGTGGACGCTTTCCGGCTGAAGATCGGCTCGCGGATCGCTTACGTGTTCGACTATGGCGACGAATGGCGCGTAATGCTCACGCTGCGCGAGCGAGTCGATGCTGGCGACGGGATACCGCGAGTCAGCGCCCGACGAGGAACCGCGCCGCCTCAGTACCCCACGCTGGAGGACGAGTAGGGAGAGCGCCAGAGATCGGACATATGCGCCGCTCGTAACGGACACATGGCGCGGCTATAATGGACGCATGACAGAGTTGGCGCTCTTGGCTCGGGAAGTAGGCGTGCATGAACGCACGCTTCGCCGGGCGGTCACGGAAGGCAGCCTTCGTGCGGCCAGGCCTTCTCCAAGGAAATTGGGTATGCCGCTGTCCGAGCGACAGTACGTCCGACGTTCCTGGAAGCTGCTCTCGGCTCTGAGGACAGCTCTGCGCACCGAGCACAACGTCCGCCTTGCGCTGCTGTTCGGGTCGGCAGCGAGAGGCACGGCTGCGCCTGGAAGCGACGTCGACGTCCTCGTTGCTTTGCGGGATCCGGGCCTAGAGCGGGTCGTCGAACTGAGCACCAAACTCAGCGCGGCCACCGGACGGCGGGTGGATGTCATCCGGCTTGAGGATGCACAGAGCGAGCCGTCCTTCCTCGCCGATGTGATCGCGGATGGGCGCGTGCTCGTCGATCGCGAAGGGTTGTGGCCACGACTTCGCCGCCGGGAGCCGACTCTGCGACGAGAGGGCCGGCGGACAGCCGCGCAGCGCGCACAGGCCGCCTTGGCGGGCATTGAACGCCTGCTCGCCAGTGAGCGTGGCCGATCCTGAGGCCAGGTCTGTGGCCATGAAGCGCTGGCGCCTTGCAATCGTCCGCTACCTCGAGGACTTCCCGCGGCAGTACGCAGCGCTGGAGAACGCCATGGCGGCGTTCGGCGCGGATTTCGACCTCCAACAGTTCAAAGCGGCGTACAAGACCGCCGACGACATGGACGCATACAACCGCGTCCAGGCGGTTGAGCGCGGCCTCGGGCGCGTCCAGAACTACGTAAGCGAGCTGGCCGAACTGGGCGTCAAGCTCGCCGCATTGCCAAGGCCGAAAGACAGCCATAGGTCGCCGGCGCAGCAATCGTTCGAGGCCATGCGCGAGGCCAGGATCATTAGCCGAGGCCTCTGCAATCGGCTCGGCCAGGGGCAGAACGCTCGGACGAGAATTGAACACAGCGACGTCCGAACGCCTGCCAGCGACGTCCATCGGGCGGCGATCCTGGTGCGCGACGCCGCTCGCGATTTCATGGGCTCTTACCGAGCCTGGATCGAGCCGTACCTCGCAGCAGAGGATTGATCGCGGCTCAGCGGGCGGGACCCCGGACGGGCGCTATGTCAGAGCGCCCGCGAGGTCGCGAGCGTCGACCCTGACCTCGTGCGGCAACGTGATCGTCACGTGTCCGTCGCGATCCAGGAGCCGACGAGCGTTGATTATCGTCACGCCGATGACTTGGCCGTCGTCGCCATACCGCACGCCATGACCCTCGGGCGTGAGGGCCGCGTCCGCTGCCTCGTTGGACGCGCCGCGCGTGAGGTAGAGCACGTCGCCGTCGGCGTCGTAGTTCACCCGGTCGAAAACGAGTCCGTCGATTCTGATGTTCATTGATTCCATCCGGCTGGCGCGCGGCCGTGTCCGTAGCCCAGCGCCGTCACGATCCGCGCGGGCTCCTGCTCAAAGGATACGACCACCATCAGCCAGCGACTCGGGCCGACGCCCCGCTTGTAGAAGCGCTCACGCCTCTCGAACGGGTCGGGTTCGCGGTGGTCCGGCGTCAACACGGTGGCGAGCACCGCGTCGAGGTGCGCGGCCAGCTCGCGATGACCCTCGCGTGGATCGATGATGTGCTCGTGCCAGGTGTCCGTGAACAGCACGATGCGCGTCGCGTCTGGCGTCGTCGTCTCGGCGAAGATCGGCCGCTCAGTCACGCGAACGCCCGATCGACGGCGTCAGCCTCTTGGTCGCTCGGCTGGTAGTGCGCATAGATCTGCGTGGTCTTCGAGTCGGCGTGGCCCATCCAGTGCTGGAGCGTGCGCATCGGCGTGCCGGCTGCGGCCATGCGCGTCCCGAAGGTGTGGCGCAGCTCGTGGAAGGTGATCTGATGAACCCGAGCGCGGTCGATCGCCTGCTTGAAGCGGCGGACGAGCTTCGATCGGTCGAGCGGCTTGCCGGTCTCGGGGTGGCAGAAGACAAGGTCGCGGTCGCGCGAGCACATCGACCGCTGGCGCAGCTCGCGAAGCGCGAGAGCGACGCGCTCCGCCATCGGGACCGACCGCCCCGAGCCGGCCGACTTCGGATCGCCGAACTCGCCGCGCACGAATGGCGACACAATGCGGATCTTCCGCGCGTCGAAGTCGACGTCGCGCCACCGCAGACCAAGCAGCTCGCCCTGCCGCAGCCCGGTCATCGCCGCTGTGAGATAGAGCGTCGGCTCGATACGGCCGAAGGCGTCATCGGGATATGGGGCCGCGAGCAGCTGCTCGAGCTCCGCCTGCTCGAGGAACTGGATCCGCGTCTCGGTCTTCCTCACGGTCGGCCGGTCGGCGAGCTTGACGGGGTTCGATGAGCACCAGCCCTTCCGCAGCCCGAGATCGAAGATCGAGTGCATAGTGTTGACGTGGTTGCGGACCGTCTTGATCGCGAGCGTCCGGCGCTTCGCGGCCACATAGCGCTCGATGTCCGTCGGCCGGACGCGATCGAGGGTCTTGCCGGCGAAGAACGGCGCGATGTGGTTGCGCAGATCGGAGGCGACGGTCAGCCGATGCGACTTGCGCCGGCCCTTCAGCTCCAGGCGCTGGCAGAACTCGCGCCCCGCCTGCTCCATCGTCACCCGCTCGGCATCAGGCGCCGCCGGCGGGCTGTCGAGCTCCCGCATCCGCCGCAGCGCGCGTTCCGCCTGAGCCTTCGTGAGCCCGTCCGTCCGCCCCTCGGTGCGGACATTGCCGACCTTGCGCTGGATGCGCCGGCCACCGGGCCCGTACCACGACCCGATCCAGGAGCGGCCAACAATCCGCAGTGTCCCGGTGCCGTAAGCCCGGCGCGACCGCCCGGTTCTTGCGCCTCTCCGGACACGGGCCGGAAGGTTCTCCGTGTACTGTTCATGTTCCATTTTGACCTGATCGTACCTGAACCAGTCGACAGAAAAGCCCACCAAACCAGGCGATTCGGACTCGGGCGAAACTTGGTCGTTCCGGCTGGGGGCCGGGCGGTCGCAGGTTCAAATCCTGTCTCCCCGACTCAAGGAATTACCTGCAAATTCCCCATTTCTGCGGCACGGTGGTGAGCTTTCTCAAATGCCACCGGGTCCAATTAGGGTTCGGGAGTCCGCCGTGGAAGCCTGGCTTCGGGATCTCGAGGCAGACAACGCGCCGACGGCGATCATGCGGCGATAGCAGCCCAGCCGAACGTGCGGGATGTGTCCGGCCCTCGCCTGCTCCCCAGACCCATGCCCGCCGCCAGCAATACCGCCGGCTTTCGCGCACTGGCACGGCCTTGGCTACGAGCGCAACCGGCCTTCGTAGCGGTGACCCTGGGAGCGGGGTCACTCGGCAGCGTGTTCATCCTGGGGTCGGCTGCCCTCGCTTTCTACGCGCGCCACTGGCTTGTGCTCGCTGGCCGTAGCGGCGTGGACGCCGGCTCGCAAGAGGAGGGTACGGCGTGAGCTCGCGTCCCTTCGAAGCGAGGGCTGGCGCGTGCGGCAATCACTGTCATGGCGGGGGAGGGGAGACATTCGATTCGAGGGCGATCGCGCCGGGCGGCACCGGGTTCGCGGTCGAGACGAAGACCAGCAGGTATAACGACCGCCACTCGTGATAGTGCGGGAGCAGGCGGCGCGGTTGTGGCGCTTCCGGCGAAGGTGGTGCCGGAGCGGCGTGGTCCCGGTGCTGTGTGTGACTCGCTCGCCGGGTGTGTCGCACTGGGAGGATGGCGTGCTCGTCCTCTCGATTGATCGCCTCACTCCAACGCTCCGATGGGCCGCCGATCTCGTGCACTCGGCCCCGGGATCACGGTGATAGTGGCTCCCCCCTCGCTTG
>JAFAPR010000312.1 GCA_019247075.1 Solirubrobacterales bacterium | reverse complement strand
TTCGCGATCAAGTGTCACGACCGGCCGCGGTAGGCGAAGATTGACAGGAGCGCCATTAGCATCCGAGGTCGATTCTAGGTGGACCACGGGCCCGAGATCTCCCCCTCCCTTTACCGCGCCGGACAGGGTGAGCCACTGGTGCTGCTGCACGGCTTCATGAGCACCTGGCACCAATGGCGACCGGTGATGGCCGACCTGGTTCCGTACTTCGAAGTCATCGCGCCCACGCTCGCGGGGCACGTGGGCGGGCCGCCTTACGACGAGGAAGAGAGCACGCTCGCCGCCGCCGGTGACGCCATGGAGCGGCACCTGGACGAACTCGGGGTCGCCCGCGCGCACCTGGTGGGCAATTCGATGGGCGGCGCACTGGTGTTGGAACTCGCCAAGCGCGGCCGAGCGCTCAGCGTGGTCGCGATCGCTCCAGGCGGCGGATGGGCCCCGGAGAGCGGGGAAGCCGACCGTCTGGCCCGCCTGTTTGCCCGCCAGCGCCGGCTCGCCCGGGCCTTCGGACCCATCGTCCCGGCGGTCATCAAGAGCCCGTGGCTGCGGCGGGTCGCGATGCACGACGTGATGCGTCACGGTGAGCTCGTGCCGCCCGCCGATGTGGTCCAGATGATGCGCGCGTCGCTTCAGTGCACGATCTTCCCGCGGGTGATCGACGCGCTGCGCCTGGATCACGCACGCGTCACCGATCTCGATCAGATTTCAGCGCCGACTTTGATCGCCTGGCCTCGACACGACCGCATGTTGCCAATGGGGCGGCATGCGGATCGGTTTCGGGCCGAGATTCCCGGGGTCGAGTTCCGCGTGCTGGAGGGTGTCGGACACGTGCCGACCTGGGACGACCCGCAGCTGGTGGCACGCCTGATCCGCGAGTTTGTGGCGCGTCACGGCGGGCTCGCCGACCGGGGCGCGGCTACTGCTCGAGCGTGACCGTCTCCAGCGTGCCGAGCTCCGCTAGATCCGTACCGCTCTCCTGGCGCATCGACGCAAAGCCGCCACCGGCGACGCCTAGAGCCGCAAAGAAGCCCGAGAGCGTCGCACTATGGCGAAAAAACACGCGGCGTAGCAGCCCCGCGGAGGTCACCCCGCCGAGTGCGGTGACGACCACGCTGAGCGCAACCGGCAGCGCGGGCGCACGCCGCGTTGCTTGTACATAGGGAAGCGCGAGTGCCGAAATTCCAGTAACGGCCGACAGCCACCGGAGGACGCGCCCATCTCGTCGCCGGGCCCAGCTCAGAAGGAGCACGCCGCTCAGTCCCGCGGCGACCTCGCCGCGACGCAGACGCGAGAGATCGCCGCTCACGGCGTGGCACCGACCTTCATGCGCTCACCCGGCGATCTGCACACGCGCCGCTTGGACCGTGTTGCGCAGCAGCATGGCGGGTGTCATGGGACCGACTCCTCCTGGGACGGGCGTGATCAGGCCGGCCCGCTCGCTCACCGGCTCGAAGTCGACGTCGCCAACAAGACCGTCCTCCGTGCGGTTGATGCCGACGTCGATGACGGTGGCACCCGGCTTGACGTATTCCGGACCGATCAGCCGCGGGACGCCAACCGCTGCGATCAGGACGTCCGCCCGCGCACAGACGCCCGGGAGGTCTCGGGTGCGGGAATGGCACATGGTGACGGTCGCGTTGCGGTGTTGCAACAGCATTGCCACCGGCCGCCCCACGAGATTCGAGCGCCCCACGACAGCGACGTCCGCGCCTTCCAGCGAAACGCCGTGGGAGTCGAGCAAGTCGAGGATTCCAAGCGGCGTGCAGGGCCGCAGGCCGGACGCGTTTTGGAGCAGGCGGCCGGCGCTCACCGGCGTCAGTCCGTCAACGTCCTTCGCCGGCGCGATCCGGGAGGTCAGCCCGGCGCCATCGAGGCCTTCGGGCACCGGCAGCTGGAGCAGGATCCCGCTCACGGCGTCATCTTCGTTGCACTCATCGATCACCCCGGCGACCTCGGCTTGGGTGGCATGCGCCGATAGCTCGCGGTGGTGGTCGGCGATCCCCACCTCTTGCGAGACCCGCCGCTTGTTGCGGACGTAGATCTCCGATGCGGGATCGTCGCCCACAAGGATCGTCGCGAGCCCCGGACGTCGAGCGGTTTCGCTGACGAGCCGCTCGACATCGCGGGCGACCTCGGCGCGGACGCGTTGCGCTGCCGCGCGACCGTCGATGATGTTGGCGGGCATGGTGCGCGAAACCTAAACGATTGGCGCTTCCTACCGCAGGCGGTGCTTGAGCGCCTCGACCGCGTACACCGCTGACCGCAGGCGGCTCTGCGGAAGCGAGCCACGGCGCGCGTCGGACAGCAGTTCCCTGTAGCCGCTCGCCGATTCCTGCTCGCTGCCGGGGAACAGCGCGAGATCGAGGCCCGCGTCGATTGCCCGCAGAGCTAGCTTCTTTAGCCCCGCGAGCGCCGGCGTATCGAGCGCGTCGCTGATCGTCAGCTGACCGGAGTGGCCAACGGCAATGGGAAGCTCGTGGGTGTAGATCCCAGGGGAGACGACGGCCGGCGCGGACCGCGTGAGGCTTGGATAGCTGGCGCTCGAGATCATGATCAGGGCGTCCGGCGAAGACCCGCACGCGTGATAGGCGGCGTAGTCGGCCCGCAACTCTCCGGCTGGGACCGGAATCGTTACCCGTTGTGAGTCGGTGCTCGCATCGGCCCTGCCAAGACCGGGGAAATGCTTGAGCGTGTACGCGAGGCCCGTTGAAGTCAGCCCGCGAGCAAACGCGCACGCGCGCGCGGCCACTAATGCTGGATCGGAGCCGAACGACCTCGTCCCCAGGAACGAACCGGGTGCCCGCTCCACATCGGCGACGGGCGCTAGATCGACGTTGATGCCGACCGATCGCAGCAGTCG
>JAFAPR010000100.1 GCA_019247075.1 Solirubrobacterales bacterium | reverse complement strand
GTCACAACCTGACAAAGCTCCATCGGCACCAGATCGCTGCAGTCGGGGCCTGAAAAGGCCCCATCGGGCTCACGCCGCCCTACCCAGCGAGCCCGCCACCAGCGCCGCACACACCAGCGTCCGTGTCGGCCGCGCCTCAACGCCCTTAGCGCAACAGCCACCGCGGAAAGCGGGACGCTCGCTCTCGTTCTTGCGCCCGGCGATCGGTGGCGGCGACGGACGCTGGCAGCGCACACCCGGCTTGGCCGCTGCCACCGCTGGGCCCGTTGCAGCTCCTCTGCCAATGGACCGCCGCTGACGTTGCCCTTACCCGACACCAGTTTGACACCCACTTGATCGTCGACGCCGCTAGACGCGCCACCGCGCCATCTACCCCGGCACCCCAACCCCCGTGGACTGCGAGCTCGACTGCCTACTCGAACCGGAACAACCGCCCAGAACCTCACCGTCGCACCCAAAACCACAGGCACACACTCCACGCACTAGCGTGCCGTCCCCAAGACGTCCCAAGACGTCCCCCCTCGAGAGGGCCGAGCCGCGGGCCATCTTGACGCGCTCTCAATCGGCGTTGGCCCCCAAGGGCCGCTTGTTCGGAAGCGCGAACTTGCGCGCGGTCGTTCCACCCGAGCTTCACATGACGTTGATCGCAGCAGTCGGGATCGGAGACTGTCTGCTTAACAAAAAGCATGTCCACTCTCCGCACGCACACCGGGAGGTCCAGGGGGAGCGATGAGCCGGCGCTCGACACGCCGATGAAAATGTCCTGACAGAGGGCCGCGAGTACCGCCCTGCAGAACATCCTCACCAAATCGCTAACAGCGGCCATCCCGCGAGCAAGGCGTTTCGAACCCAAGGAATGCGTGCCGCGGTTCAGCACTGCCGAAACAATGAGCTAGTGAGCGGGACGTCTCAACCACGTTTCGGGACGTCTTCGAAGACGTCCCGGGACGTTTGAGGACGTCTTGGGACGTCTTGGGACGCCGTGGCCGCCGAGGCCGGTGATCCAGCGACCGCCGTTCCCGGCGCGACTTGTCGGCCCAGGCTCCTCCGGAGTTGGGGCGCACTACCTAATCGCCCTTCCGGACCTCTTCGATCGTGGCGCCGGCGCCGGCGCTGTCAAGGTCGCCTTCGGCTCTCTTCCCCTCGCCGCTTCGCGGCTCGGTGACAGCGCCGCCGTCCGGCGCCTAAATCTCAGCGAGGTCCCGGTACGGGGTCGAGTGAAGGACGACGAGCGATCTAGGCGGCCGCGAGCACTTCGTCGAGCGCTTCGTGCCCGACCTCGACGCGCTCAGGGATGGTGATCGTGATCTTGCCGTCTTCGTCGAGCAACATCTTGGGATGCAGAAGCGTGATCCCGACGAGATTGCCGTCCTTGTCGAAGCGAACGTGATGGCCCTCGGGCGTGCCATCGAAGTCAACCGCGGTCGACGGGTCGCCCACGTGGAGATAGAGCACGTCAACGTCGCGGTCGTAGTCGACGCGGTCGAAGTTGATGTCGCCGATGCGAACGATCATGCCTGTCTCGGTAATGAACGGCGGGCGAACGCGGTTACGATCCATCCGCGGTCCTCGCCATAGGCTACGACGACCTGCAGCCAACGGCTGGGACCAGCTCCTCCTCCGATCAAGAACCACTCCTCGTTTGCCTCGCGCCCGGGCAGGCGGTGATCGGGATTGCGCACGGCACGCATGATCTCATCCCGGTGCTCGTCGATCTCCGCGTGCGCCTCGAGAATGTGCTGCCAGCGCTCGGCCGTCAGCTCGACGCGGCGACCGTCGGGGTCCTGCACGAAATCGGCAGTCATCAACGCGCCGCCTGCTCGGCGGGTTTCACGTTGGGCAGCCGGAACGCTTCCGCTACTAGCCTCGCGTCCTCCTCCCGGGGGGCGTAGTGCAGGTACTGCATCGTCGTCTGGATGCTGGCGTGGCCCATCCACTCCTGGACGCGGCGAATGTCGGCCTTGCCGATCATCCGGGTACCAAAGGTGTGGCGTAGGTCGTGCAAGCGAAGCTTGCGGAGACCGGCGTGCTTTAGCGCGGTGTCGTATCGGCGCCGTAGCGCGGAGCCGTCGAGGTAGCCGCCCCATTGGCCTACGAACACCAAGTCGTCGTCGTTCGTGAAGTCTCCGCGCTGGCCGAGCTTTGCGAGCGCCTCGGCGACGTCGGGTGCCAGCGGCACCGAGCGCACTTTGCCCGACTTCGGTGTGGTCAATGCGCCGTCCGCGTAGCTAGAGCGCACCCTGATCACCGATCCCGCGAAGTCGACGTCGCGCCACCGCAGTGCGAATAACTCACCTCGGCGAAGCCCCGTGAACGCGGCTGTTAAGAACAACGCCGCGTCCTGCTCAGATGCCGCCGCTCGGACTAGCGCCCACACCTCCTCGGGGGAGAACACGTCGATGTCGCCGCTCCGCGTCAGCGGCGGCTTCTCGACCTCGGCAGCCGGATTCACCGGCAGCGCCCACACCTTCTTCGCCCGCTTAAAGATCCCGTGCAAGAGCACGAGTGCCTTGATCTGGGACGACGCCGACAGCCCCATCGACCCGATCCAGTGCTCGATCATCGGCGTGGTGATCGACTCGAGCGGTAGCTCGCCGAACGCGGGCAGCAGCTGTCCCCGAACGATCGCCCGATAGCCCGCCACCGTCGAGGGCTTGCGTCGGCGATCCTGTTCGATGTACCGCAGCCACTCCGCCGCGGCGTCGGCGAATGTCGCGCCGGTGCGGACAGCGCCCGGGAGGGTTCCGCGCCGCACCTCTTCGAGCACCGACCTGAGCCACGCCTCAGCAGTGCGCTTCGTGAAGTAGCCCGAAGGCGGTCGCCCCCGATCGGTCCAGGCCGGCCCGATCCGCTTCTGGACCTGGCGTCCGTCAGGCAGCCGGTACTTCGCGTACCAGACCGGCCCTCGCTTCCGCTGCACCCGGAAAACGTGTCCCGTGGGATCCCGAAACGTCGCCGTCATCGCGCAGCATCATACGCAGCAGCGGGGACATATTGGGGACACGCTTTGCCAAATCCCCAAGCCCGCCGGGAGACTCGAACTCCCAACCCCTTCATTACAAGTGAAGTGCTCTACCGGTTGAGCTAGACGGGCGGTGCGGTGATGGTACGGCGAGCCCGGCGACGTCCGTGTCGCGGCCCCGTGATGTCGGGGGCGCGTCGTACCAGCCGCCTAGGGCCGCCACTACGTCGGTTGGGCTGGCAGCGCGGCCTCCAGCGACCCGCGTCCGTTGCTCGCGTAAGCCTCGTCGGGCGCCGGCGGGATTGTCTCCGGAGCTGCGTTCAGCCGCCGCTCGAGCTCCCCGAGCACGGTCCCGTAGAGCAAATGACGCCACGCTCCCTGAGCAAACGCGCGCCGGTTTCCCGCGAGCCCCGGGAGGTGGTCGCGGGCCGGGTGAAATCGGTCGCTGACTCGGGTCAGCGGCCAGAATGCCAGGTGCTCGCCGAGCGCCAGAGCGGGGCCCCGCACGACGCTCGGCACCGGCATTGCCGGGGCGACGTTCGCATACAGCGCGCCGAACAGAGCCCCGTTCCATAGGTGAACGGCGAAGCCCAGCGGATACCACTGCTCGCCGGTTGTGAGCGCCCGGCCAAGCAGCTCGACGTCGTCGTACTCGGTCTTGAAGACCAGCTTGTCGAGGGGCTGAGCGAGGGCCCAAATCGCGGCGGCGAACGCCCCGCCCAGAGCGCCTCTGAGCGTGCGCCGCCGCTCGAGCGCGGACATTCCATCAAGCGGGCCCACCCGCGAACTGTAACGGGCGTCGCCACGGTGGGTACGCCATGTGCGATGAGTCACGATGCCGCCGGGCCGATGAGGCAAGAACTTCTCCACGCGCGCGCGAGAGAGGGCGGCGTCAACCGGTTCGTTTACTGGCTCACTCGCGCGGTCCTGGAGCCGTTTTTTCTCACCTACTTCCGCATGCACCGAGTCGGTCGCGAGCACATCCCTGCGACGGGACCCGTAATCGTCGCCTCCAACCACCGCAGCTTCCTGGATCCTTTCGTGATCGGGACCATGGCGCGCCGGCCGATGTACTACGTGGCCAAGAAGGAGCTGTTCCGGGGGCGCTTGGTGACGTGGCTCTTGGGAGCGCTTGGCGCATTCCCGGTCAATCGCGGCGGCAGCGACGCCGAGATGATCACCACCGCCAACGCGATCCTCGCCCGCGGTGACATTGTTCTGATCTTCCCGGAGGGCACGCGCATCCGTCCCGGCTCGCTCGGCACTCCCAAGCGGGGCGTCGGGCGGCTGGCATTGGAGACGGGCGTGCCGGTGGTGCCCGTGGCCGTGGTGGGGACCGAGGCGGTGCGGCGTGGCTGGCGGATCCGACCTCACAAGGTGAAGATCCGCGCCGGGCGGGCGCTCCGCTTCCCGCGGGTAGAGGGGCCCTCGCCGGCTCTCGCCGGCGCCGTGACTGACCGCATCTGGCCCTGCGTGATGCTTCAGTGGGAGTGGCTCGGCGGTCTTCCGCCCATCCGCCGCGCCGCGGTCATCGGCGCGGGCACGTGGGGCACGGGCCTGGCCGTGAGTCTGGCCCGCGCCGGGCTGGAGGTCGAGCTTGGCTGCCGTACCCGTGAGCAGGTGGTGGAACTCGAGAGCGCCCGCGAGAACCACCGCTATCTCCCGGGCGTGCGCCTTCCCGACTCCGTCCGCGTGCGTCGCGCCGCAGAGCTGGAGCTCGCTGGCCACGACTTGGTGTGCCTAGCAGTCCCGGCAAGGGCGTTGCCTGGCGTGATGGCCGCCCACGGCGAGCGTATCCCGAAGCGCGCAGGCCTGCTCGTCCTCTGCAAGGGCGTCGTACCGCCACTCGGAATGGTGCCGTCCGAGTTTGTCTCACAGCGCTGCCGCGCGCGCGCGGTCGCCGTGGTCGGCGGCCCCTCACACGCCGCGGACGCGCTCAAGCACGGAGCGTCGGTCATCGTCGCCTCCCGCGACCGGGCCTTCGCCCGCCAGCTCGCGGACGCGCTCGCGTCAGCCGGGCTTGAGGTTTCGATCACGACTGACGTCGCCGGCGTCGAGCTCGCCGGCGCGGCCAAGAACGCGGCCGTGCTGGCCGCTGCGGCTGCGGCTCCGGCCGGTCCAAACGTCGCCGGTGCCGCCGCGGGAAAGGTGTTTGCCGAGGTCGACGCCCTGGCCCGCCGCCGGGGCTCGCGGCCTGAAACCTTCGCCGGCCTGGCGGGCGCCGGCGACCTGGTGGCGACCGTCGTGGCCAGCGGCTCGCGGAACCGGCGGGCCGGCGAGCTGCTTTCGCAGGGGGTACCTCCCGCGGAGATCGGCGCGGTCCTGGGGCAGGCCGCCGAGGCGGTTGATTCGGTCCCGCTGCTCGCCAACGTCGCGCGCGGCGCGCACGTCGAAGCGCCGGCGCTCGAAGGGCTGGCCGCGCTGGTCGAGGGCCGGATCGATGCCGAGCGATGGGCCGCCACAGTGACGAAGCCCAGCGGCCCCGCCCACATGCGGCCTGCGCGCGTAGCCTAGGCGGAGGTACGCTCCGGGGTGCCGTGGAGACCTCTCAACCCGAGACCAAAGCTGACCTCGATGCTCGCTTCACCGAGCTGTACCGGATCCACCTGCGCGACGTCTACTCGTACAGCTACTACCGAGTCGGCAACCATCACGACGCCGAAGACCTCACCGAGCAGACCTTTCTGCAGGCGTACCGGCACTTCGAGCGCGCGCTCAAGGAGTCAAATGGCCGGCCATTGCGCCCCTGGCTCATCCGCATCGCCCACAACCTGGCAGCGAACTTCTACCGCGACCGGGCGCGTAAGCCGGAAGCCGCGATCGAGGATGCCGCGATCATCTCTGCACCGCACACCACCGAATCCCTGGTCGAGGGGCGCGAGAAGCTCAAGGTGATCCTGGCAGGCGTCCAGCAGCTCGCCGACGATCGTCGCGAAGCGCTGATCATGCGCTTCGCACTCGGCATGGACAACCGCGAGATCGCCCGCGCGCTGGGCCGTACCGACGGCGCCACCAAGGTTCTGCTGCACCGCGCGATCCGGCAGCTCGAGGGAATTGTCGCGGAGGGGACCGGCAACGACGGCGCCTTTGCAGCGCATGCACCTGGCGGCGACTCGAGCAACGGCGAGGCGCCGGCATGAGCGCGGACGCGACGAACTTCGAAGCGCTGTTGCGGCAGGCCCTAGCGCCCGTGGACCCGCCTGCCGATCTCGCGCTGCGGCTCGAGCGGACGCTGGTGAACCTGGCCGAGTTCGCCCAGGAGGAGCTCGAAGCGTGGGAGCTCTCGGCGATGCGCCACCCCCGCAATTGGGTTCGGCCGGCGGTTGCGATCGTCGTCGGGGGGACCGCCGGAACCGCGCTGGTCGCGCTCCGTGTTCGACGGCGGCACAGCAGCCGTCGGCAGCGCTCTGCGAATATCGTCGAACTCGCCGGGCGCACGCTGCACGACATCACGGAGGAGACGCGCCGGATTTTGCCGGGCCGTTAGCGGCGACCCCGCGAAACGCAAGCCTGGCCACTGCTACCGTGGCCAGCCAGCCTCCGTTTCGATGCCAACCTGCTACCGCCATCCCGACCGCGAAACGGGCGTCGCCTGTTCCTCGTGCGGGCGACCTATCTGCCCCGACTGCATGACGCCGACGCCTGTTGGCATGCGCTGCCCGGCCTGCTCGCGGCAGCGGACGCGGGTGAGGACGGCCCGCTCGCTGCCCACGGGGCCGACCGTGACGATGACGTTGATCGCGGTCAACCTGATCGTGTTCGTCGCCGAGTTCGTGACCGGCGGCCCGGTGCTCAACGGGAGCACGGGGGTGGTGGTCAACAAGGGCGTGCTCCTCGGGCCGGCGATCGTCCATCAGCATCAGTACTGGCGCCTTGTAACCAGCGGCTTCCTCCACGACGGCCTGCTCCACATCCTCTTCAACATGCTCTTCTTGTGGATCATCGGACCTCAGCTCGAGACGGCGATCGGACACGTCAACTTCGCCGCCGTGTACTTCGTCTCGCTGCTGGCGGGCTCGTTCGGAGCGCTGCTCTTCCAGCCACACGTTCCAACCCTCGGCGCCTCCGGGGCCCTGTTCGGCTTGCTCGGCGCGCTGATGGTCGTCGCGCACGACCGCGGCATCTCCGTCTGGCGAAGCGGCCTCGGCCCCATCCTGGTGATCAACATCGTCTTCTCGCTCGCTGTCAGGAACATCTCGATTGGCGGCCATCTCGGCGGGTTTGTCGGGGGGCTGATCGCCGGCTGGCTGATCGTGCAGTTCTCCGAGCACCGGCGCCTGCCATCGGTTGCTCTGGCCGCCTGCACCGTGGTCGCGATCGCCAGCGTCGCGGGAGCGCTGGCTGTCGCCGGTGGCGCCGGGCTCACGCCGAGCGGCATAAATTTCACCGGCTGAGCCCGCCTAGACCTCGACCGTCAGGACCTCCGCCGGGGACTCCGGGAAGAGCTCGGGATGGATGATGTGTGCGAGCAACTCGAGGCCGTCGACGATCCGCGGTCCCGGTCGCGAGAAGTACGCCGACGCGTCGACGGCCAAGACCTCGCCAGCACCGACGGCGGCCAACTGCTCGCGGTGCATCTCCGCCTCGCGGTGGGCGATCTGAGCATCGTAGCCACACGGCATCACGATCACGATGTCGGGGTTCGCGGCGATGATCTCATCCCAAGCCCGCTCCTCGGAGGGTTCGCCGGGGAAGCCCAGCGTGTCTTCGCCGCCGGCGAGCTCGATCAGCTGGGGGACCCAGTGGCCGGCGACGAACGGGGGGTCGAGCCACTCAAGCGCCACCACCCGCGGACGCCGGCTGTCCCGGACGCGCACGCGCACGCGATCGATGCGCGCGGCGGCCTCTCGCACGAGCCCGGTCGCCGCATCCCTGCTCTCCGTCGCCTCGGCGAGCGCACGGGCGTCGCCCAGCACCTCGCCCACCGTGCGCGGATCGAGCGAGATAACGCGCGGACGGGTGGCGAGCGTGTTCGCCACCGCGCGAACGTCCTCGTAGGAGACGGCGCACACCGTGCACAGCGCCTGCGTGACGATCAAGTCCGGCGCGAGCACGCTCAGTGCGTCGGTGTCGAGCTCGTAGATCGAGTCGCCCTGGAGCGTCCTCTCCTTGACCGCAGCGTCGATCTCCGCCGAGCTGAGGCCAGCCGGCAGCACGTCGCGAGTGACCTTGGGGAGGTTGCGCGCGGCTGGCGGATAGTCGCACTCATGGGTGACCGCGACCACGTCGTCTCCCAGGCCCAGGGCGAACAGCATCTCCGTTGCCGACGGAACGAGGCTGACGATGCGCACTAGAGGTGTTTGCGTCCGCGAGGCGGGAAACTATGCGGGACCATCTTCTCCGACGATAGCCTGACAATCCCGAGCGCGAGGAGGACCAGCGCTATGGCAGACCTCTTGAGCGACCATGCGATCGCCGAACGGCTCGAGGCAGTGAATGGACCCGGGAAGGCAACGAGATCGTGCGCGAATGGCAATTCGACGACTTTGCCGCGGCGATGAGGTTTGTCAACCGGGTCGCCGACCTCGCCGAGGACGCGAACCACCATCCCGACATCCTGCTGCACGGCTGGAACAAGGTGCGGCTGTCGCTCACAAACCACTCGGCGGGAGGTTTGACCGACGCCGACTTCGATATGGCAAGCCGACTCGATCGGCTGGGTTGAGGCTGCGCACCTCGAGGGAACTTCGATCTGCGCCCGGTCCCATGACGGCCAGAAACGGGCCGAGCCGGCTGCTACCGTTGCCACCTCTCGGGTATAGATGAGCGAAGACGACTTATCCCGAAGTAGCCGCTTTCGGGCGAGGGGCTGCGTGCCGACGACGCGCCAGTGAAGGCGCTGTTCATTGTCCTGACGGGCCTCTTGGTCCTCGTGAACGCGTTCTTCGTGATCGCGGAGTACGCGCTCGTCCGGTCGCGCCGGGCGCGGCTCGAGGCACTGGTGGAGGAGGGAGCCCGCGGCGCCCGCTTGGCTGTCCACCAACAGGAGAACATCGGCGACTACATCGCGGCCTGCCAAGTGGGGATCACCATGGCCTCGATCGGCATCGGCGCGCTTGGCGAGCCGGCAGTTGCCCACTTGCTGGAGCCAGCGCTAGGTGGAGCGGTCGGTCACGGCGCGGCCGTGGTGATCTCAGTCGTGATCGCCTACCTGCTGATCACGACCGCGCAGAGCGTCGTCGGCGAGATCATGCCCAAGCTGTACACGATCCAGCACGCGGAATCGCTGGCTCGCCGCATTGCCCGTCCGCTCCAGTTCTTCCGCACGCTCTTCTTGCCCTTCATTTTCCTACTGAATTCATCCTCCTACTCAATTCTGCGGATGATGGGCCTCGACCCGGAGGCCGAGGCGGACGCGAGCACCCCAGAGGAGATCAAGCGGCTGATAGCCCACTCACAGACCGGCGGCCACATCGACCCCGGCGAGGCGAACATGCTCACCGGCGTATTCCATCTGCACGAGCAGCAGGCGCGACAGGTGATGACCCCCATCCCCGCCGTGGTCACCGTCGACGAGTCCGACACAGTCCTGACCGCGTTGCGACTGTGCGTGTCGAGCGGGCACTCGCGGCTTGTCGCGACCGAGGACTCAAACCAAGACCGCGTGAAGGGGATCGTCCACGTAAACCAGCTGGTCAAGCTGCTGATGTCCGAGGGAGAAGGGGCAAACATCTCAAGTCTCATACGAGACGCCCCGATCATCCCCGAGACGAAGCCGCTCGACGACCTGCTTGCCGACCTGCAGCGCGAACGGACCGAACTGGCGGTAGTGATCGACGAGTACGGCCGCACGGCCGGAATCGTGACGATCGAGGACATCATCGAGGAGGTCGTTGGCGAGATCTCGGATGAGACAGACCCGGCGGGCGGCGCTGTCAGGCGGCTCGCCAACGGCGACTGGTTCGTCCGCGGCCACGTGGCGGTGACCGACCTCGAGGACTACGGACTGAAGTTGCCGCTGGGCACGGACGCCTACAACTCGGTGGGGGGTCTTGTCTTCGCCGAGCTCGGACGCCTGCCCAAGCGGGGCGACACCGTGACCGCCAATGGCTACTCGATTCGGGTCGAGTCCGTCCGCGAGAACCGAATCGAGGCCGTCCGCATCAGGCCGCGCCGCGCGCCCGCATAGTGAATCGATGCCTGCGCGCCAGATCGGCCACGGGCTGCACAGCAACACCGCACGTCGCGCGCGGTTTCGTTACATTTCGCATCATCAACAACGGCCGGGTCAGCCGCTGGCTAAAGCCTTCCCGGTGGTTGAGAGGAGAGATGAAGCCGGCCCAACTTGGGCCGGCTTCGATATTTGAACCCACTTGCGCTGCCGCGCACGCCCTCGGGCAAGACCTGGCCCGGCGCCGGCCCAAAGCGGCGCCGAGAACGTCAGCTCGGGCATAAAAAGAAGCCGGCCCGCCGCTGGCGGGCCGACTTCTGCTTCTGGGGAGGAGGTGCTGCTATGAGGTACGTCGCGAGTGGCAAGTCTGCGGGTCTCACCTGAACGAGCCCTAAAAACCGTGTGTCAGGTCCCCGAGAGGCGCCCGCGATTCGCTGCACCGTACGTGTAGAAGCCGCGGCCGCACTTGCGACCGAGGTCGCCGCTCGCGACCAGCGCCCGCAGCGCCGCCGGCACCGAAGCTCCGATCGCGTCGCCGATCGCCTCGGCAACGTCGAGGCCGACGAAATCGAGCAGCGCGATCGGCCCCATCGGCAGGCCGGCGCCGAGGGTCATGCAGCGGTCGATGTCCTCCGGCGCCATGCCCGTCTCCGACATCAGCTCAACAGCGTTGAACAGATACGGGAACAGCAGCCGGTTGACGACGAACCCCGGCATGTCGGGGACTTCGACGGGGGTCTTGCCGAGCGCCTCGCACAGCGCCGTCGCCCGCGAGCGCGTCTCGGGAGCGGCCTGCGGCGGAAAGACCAGTTCGACGAGCTTCATCTTCGTGACGGGGTTGAAGACGTGCAGCCCGAGGAACCTCTCCGGAGCCCCGGCAGCGCGTGCCAGCTCGGCGATCGAGAGCGACGACGTCGTGGTCGAAATCACGGCGTCGTCGCGGGCGCAGCGAGCCAGCTCGGATAGCAGCTCCGCCTTGCTGCGGTGATCCTCGACCACGGCTTCGACCAGGAAGCTCGTCCCCGAGAGCGCGTCGAAGTCGCTCACAATCTCGATCTTCTCCGGCGCGGCCTGGGCTTCCAGCTCCTTGGCGCACAGCTTCTCGAGCCGCGTCTTCGCCCGATCGGCCGACCTCGCGGAGCGAGCCCACAGCACCACCTCACCGGCGCGGGCGGCCGTGGCCGCCAAGCCGCACGCGATCACCCCTGCACCGGCGATGCCAAGTCGCTCACTGGCCACAGGCCGATCTTGCTCCCGGATTGAGCGATCGCCGACCATGTGGCCGGGAACAGTACGGGACCGTCGACCAAGGCGGGCCGCCGGCGCCCTCGGGTGTTCGAGGTCTCGGCGACCCACCGATCCGAGTCAAACGGGTAGTCTCGCCACGCGGGGGCGGGGCGACGCGCTCGCATAGTCGAGCAGCTCGCCCAGGACCAGCTCCGCCCGCAGGTACTCCGCCGCGATTGCGCGCGCGGCGCGGCAGTGACGCGCGTAGTCGCAAAGCACGACGGCGAACGCCGCCCGGGCCTGCTCGACGGTCGAGAACGGGAGGAGGCCCTCGCCCGTCGGAAGCGCGCAACCGAAGCCGGTGTCCTGCACGATGGCGGGCCGTCCGGCGGCGAGATAGCAGGCGGTACGGTCTGAGAACCATCCACTCCGCAGCGCGGCGTACTGTTCCTTGGCGACCGAGAACTCACCCGCCGAAGAGCGGATGTAATCGCGGTAGGCGTCGATGTCCTTCGACAGCGGGCCGG
This sequence comes from Solirubrobacterales bacterium, assembly GCA_019247075.1. Taxonomy (GTDB): domain Bacteria; phylum Actinomycetota; class Thermoleophilia; order Solirubrobacterales; family Solirubrobacteraceae; genus Palsa-465. The sequence goes on along the minus strand of JAFAPR010000100.1, from coordinate 38,012 downwards.
CGGGGCGGACCCGCCACCCCGCCGCCCGCAGCAGCGTGACGACCTCGTCATCCGCCCCTGCCAGCGCCAGCTCGATATCCGCGTCCACCGCGCGCGCGAGCGCCAAAAGCGGCATGAACTGCACGTCCTTGCTCCACGTCAGCAAGCGGTAGCGCCACACGATGTCCTTGGCCGTTTGGTGCCAGTTCGCGACGGTGGTGAACTGCAGGCTGTTCGGCTGCGCCGGTGGGTCGGCCGCGACACGGGACTCCCACCAGTCGAGGATCACGGGTGGTCGCGTCGGCTCGTACTCGAACAAGCCGAGAGGCACGCCGCAGTCGGGGGCTCCGAAGTTCTCGCCATACGTCACGTGGTGCGTGTGCGCGCCGAGGAAGTCAATCGTGAACTCGGATCGCTTCGCGATCTCGATCTGAGGCGCAACCGGGTCCGTCTCCAGGTACACGCGCACGGGCACCCGCAAGTGCTCCTCGCGCAGAGCCATCACGCCGCTCAGGTTTACGAGCAGGTCGGCGCCGGCGAGCATCTGCTCGAGCCGCCGCTCCGATGCGCCGTACAAACCTCCAGAAGCGACGTCGCGGTAGCACCAGGCATCTTCGAGCCCGCAGCGCGCCATCAGCGTCGCCAAGTAGGCGATCGCCGGCCCCGAGTCGTCGCACACCGTCTCGGCAAGCGGGTCGTAGGGCCATCGCTGCGTATCCTCGAGATAGAAGACCTCGTGACCAAGCCGGCGAAAGCCCTCGAGGTAGTGCATTACCTGCCAGGCGACACCGGCGAACGGCATCGCGCCGGCGCCTCCCGCGACCACAATCCGCAGCCGGCCGGCCATCGTCAACCCTGGTCCGTCGTCGGCTCCCGCAGGTCGGCGAGGGCGCCGTGCACCGTCGCCATTGCCCTGCCACATTCGTACAGCGTCCGGGCGAGGAGAGCGAGCGAAAGCCCGGCGAGCGCCATCGCGGCTACCGCGGGACCTGCTACCAGCGCCGCCGCGTCCGCCATCGGAACCCCGAGCAGGATGGTGGCGCCGGCGGTTGTGCGTGGCCAGAAGCGCACGCGAACGAGTTGGCGGCCTGACCCGTGCTCCTCGATCGCGACCCTGAGCCGCGCGTTGCCGACCACGCCGCCGCGGACCTGGAGGTCCCAGCGGTCCCAGTCCCCTCCCGAGCGGAGCACGGCGCCCTGCTGGCTGACAGCCGCGGCGATCGCGCGCATGCGCTGCTCGGTCGACTGCCAGCGCTCGCTCCACAGCGACACGCTTCGGGGCCATGGCGAGATCAAGGCGCGCGGCCCGCGGCGGCGCCAAGGGGTCAGCCCGTGGGCGAGGCGGCCGGACAGACGCGCGAGCGGCTGCAGCAGGTACAGCAGCGCGGTCAGCGTCCGCAGGCGCAGGCGTCCAGGACCGCACGGGAAGCGAGCCCGCGCGGCGCCGAGGCCCGCATCGACCAGTAGCGCGGAAAGCGCCAGCAAAAGCAGGGGCGCGGCGACGAGCAGCGGCGCCCAGACCGCCCCGGCAGCGGTCACCGCCGCGAGCAGAGCGATCGCCAGGTACCACTCGGGCATCAGCGGCAGCGCCTCGAGAAGGCCTCGCCGCGGGCCATAGATCGACTGGTAGAAGGCCGTGCCCCAGCCGCCGTAATACACGCGCCAGCGCCAGCCGCCTCGGTGCTGAGCGGCCCCGTTGCCATAAAGCCGCCCCGTCCAGTCGACATGCCCGGCAGCGCTATAGCGCTCGGGATGCTTGCGCTCGAGCAGTGCCTCGGCACGGCCATAACCGCGCTGCTGGCGGAGGTACGCCCGCACGGTGCAGCGGCGGCGGTGGAGTACCACCGCGCCCGGCGAGAATGCAATCCGGCGCCCCGAATCCAGCAGCCGCCAGCACAGGTCGACGTCATCGCCGGCCACCCGGAAGCGGGGGTCGAAGCCGCCCAGGCGAACCAAGTCGTCCCTCCGGACGGCGAAGTTGCAGCCGGGGATGTGCTCAGCCTCACGGTCCGAGACGAGCACGTGGGTTGGGCCGCCGGGAGCGTTGGCGACGCAGCGGGCGACCCAACCCGAGTCCGGGGGCAACACGTTCGGGCCGCCCACGGCCGCGTGCCGGCCGTCCGACAGCGCCGCCGCGGCGTGCGCGAGCCAGTCGGGGTCGGGCACGGCATCGTCGTCGAGGTACGCCACGATCTCGCCGGTCGCCGCCCTCCACCCGACATTCCGGGCCGACGCCAGCCCCCGGTTGGGCGTCTCGATGACGCGCACGCGGTCAAACGAGCGGGCGATCACGGCCGAGTCATCGGTTGAGCCGTCGGATACCACGATCAGCTCGTAGTCGGGGTAACGCAGCGCGAGCGCCCCGGAGAGGCACTGCCGCAGGGTCGCGGCGCCGTTATACGTGCAGACGATGACGGAGGCGCGCGGCCCCTGCCGGTGCAGCGGAGCGGCGAACGCGTCGCGCACGGCGGCAAGGGCCGGCTTCGGCGCGCGCGAGCGCGTCGTCAGGCCAAAGTCCCACTCGGAGATGTCGTGGCCGCCGCGATGCCACCGGTCTGTCCACGAGAACAGGAACACGCCCGCGCACCCGGCCTCGCGTGAGCACTCGATCTGCCAGCCGAGCGTAATGGCCTGGCGGTCTAGCCCAGCCCGCCGGCTGTCCAGCCCGACCTCGGCGAGCACCAGCGGCCGGTCGTCGGCCACGTTCTGGAGGCGGCCGAGATAGCGCTCGAGCAGCTCCCGGCGCTCGAGGTACACGTTGAAAGCGACCAGGTCGCACTCGGGCAGGCGCAGGTACTCCGTGGAGGGATAGTTGACGTATGTGACGAGCGCACCAGGATCCTCTTGCCGGGCGGCACGGCACAGCCGGGCCAGGAACCGCTCGATCCGCCGGCGGCCATGCCAGCGGACGATGGAGGCCGGGATCTCGTTACCGATCGCGTAGCAGAGAACCGCCGGATGGCCGGCGTACGCCCGCACGGTCTCGCGCACGGTGCGCTCGATCCCGGACCCGCGTCCGAGGTCGAGGAAGGCTACGTGCTGCTCCCAGGGAATGCCGATCATGACCAGAAGCCCGTGCTCGCGCGCCAGGTCGAGCAGCCACAGCGGCGGGGGAGCGTACAGCCGGACCGCGTTGATGCCGGACGCGGCCATCGCCTCGAAATCCGCGCGTGTGCATGTCGGCTCGAGACCGCCGTCGCTGCCGGCCGCGAGCGGTCCGTATGTCACTCCCTTGAGGACGAGCTTTCGGTCACCGACGTATAAGGCCTTTCCCCGGACCGAGGCGCGGATGGCCGTCCGCCTCGAAGGGGTGGCGCCCGCAGGCTGGCGATATCGGCGGGCAGGGGCGGTGACCACGGTGCCATTCGTCCGCTCACTTCGTCGGCCGGCATCGGTGCGAACGGTTGCTGTCATCGGGCGTGGGCGCCCGAGCTGGTGCGTTCGCGGCGCCTTCCTCGGTGTAACGTGACGCCGCGACCAAAGTCAGGGGCTATCCTGTTCGCGCGCAGTGTCTGCGGCGACCGCCGCGGCGGGAGGCGCAATCACTCCGGCAGCGTCCGGACCAGATCGCGATGGTCAAGAGCGAGATACAGGCTGACTGATGGCCGCCGAGCGCGTCGTCGATACGACATGCGGAACCGCGGACGCGCCGACGCGGCTGGCGCCGCTGCACTCAGGCGGTCGCCCGCGTCAGTCGGACGAATTGCTCGCCCGGCTTGCCGCCTCCGGTGGCGAGCGGCCCTTCACGGCGATCTACGACCGCTACAGCGCGGTTCTGCACCGGTACTGCTACTCGATCTTGCGCAACGAAGCCGATGCGCAGGATGCGGTCCAATCCACATTCACCAAGGCGCTCGTCGCGTTACGCCAGGGGCGGCGCGCCGCGCCGCTGCGCCCGTGGCTGTACCGGATTGCCCACAACGAAGCGATATCTCTCTTGCGCGAGAACCGTGCAGCGGAAGGTCGGCTCGGGCGCGAGCCGCCCCCCTTGGATGCGCCCTCCGTGGAGGAGCGCGCCGGCGATCGTGCCCGCCTGTCGGCGCTACTCGAGGATCTGTCGATGCTCCCCGACCGCGCTCGGGCGGCGCTCGTGATGCGCGAGCTCGGCGGCCTCTCGCACGAGGAGATCGCCGCCACCCTCGGGCTGTCGACCGGGGCGGCGAAGCAAGCGATCTTCGAGGCGCGCAAGGGGCTTCTGGAGTTCGGTGAGGGGCGGGCGATGAGTTGCGACGACGTGACGCGCCGCTTGTCTGACGGAGACGGGCGTGCCTTCAGGGGCCGCCGGTTGCGGGCCCATCTGCGCGACTGCCGCGCGTGCGCTGCTTTTGCCGCCGCGATCCCGCAGCGGGGGGCGCAGCTGCGCGCGCTGACGCCGGTGATGGCGCCAGCGTGCGCCGCGGCCGTGCTCGAGCGCGTCATCGATGGCGCGCGCCTCCACGGCGGGACGAGCGCCGGCACCGGCCCCACGGCCTCCAACGGCGCAGGCGCCAACGGCGCCGGCTCGTCCGCCTCCGGCCCGGGCTGGACCGGCTCCGGGCCTTCCGCGGCGGGCGGCGTGTCGGGCTTCGCGGCATCGGGCGGGTCTGGCGCGGGGATGCTTGCCAAGGGGCTCACCACCGCCTTTGCCCCCAAGTTCCTGCTCGGACTCGCGGTTGCGATGGGCGTCGCCGCGGGCGGCTTCTCCGTCGGCGTGCCACTGCACTCCTCGCGCCCCGGCGCACACGGCGTCGGAAGCCACGGCCGCGGGGGGGCGGCGGCAAACGGCCTACCGCAGCCATCGCTGGCGGCTGACCGCGCGGGCGGGCGGCCTGGCGCGACGGAGTGCACCGGCTGCGGCTCACCGCCCGGCACGCACGGCGAGGCTCGCGGACGGCACGCCGCTTCCCAAGGCCGCCAACATCAATGGGGCCATGGGGCCGGCCGCCATCCGGGATCGAGCCGTAGCGAGGGGCGCCACCTGGGACGGGGCCCCGGGGCCGGGCGCCATCCGGGATCGAGCGGCAACGAGGGGCGCCACCTGGGCTGGGGCCAGGGGAACGGACTTCCCGGGGCATCTTCCCGTCCCGCACCGCCCGGCCCCGCGGCGCGATCGCACCCCGCCCCGGCAAGCCCGTACGGCCTGCGGCGAGCGTCGAGCGCTCGATCAAACAACTCCCGCGCGCACGGTGGTCCGAGCCGGAACCCGCGTGCCGCGTCACACCCGACGCCCACGGCGCCACCGCTGATCCGCAAACCGGCGTCACAAGTCAGCCGCGGCCGCCAACTCGCTCCCGGAGCCAGTCGGGCTCGGGTCCGCTGACGACGGCGAACCACTCGAACCCGAGGTAGAGCTCCATCAGCTCGCTGTTGAGCGAGGCGAAGGCGTGCCCGGGGCCGATCTGGCTGCGATGCGCGCGCAATGCGCGCAGCTTGCGCCGGGAGAACCGGCGCACGTCCAGTGCAAAGGCGCCGTCGAGGTCGTCGACCCCGAAGTCCTCGGGCTCCAGACCCCAGAGGTCCTCCGGCAATCCCCTGCGGCGCAGCTCCGAGCCGAGGGCGACCATCGTCGCCTTGGGCCACACGGAGCGGTAGACCGTCGGCGGATGCTCGAGCCGGGCGGCGGCACGCCGCACCAGCGCGGAGACGGCGACATGGTCCGGGTGGTAGTAGAGGCCGTCAGCGCCGAACGTGATCACGGCCCTGGCGTTACGCCGCTCGAACAGCCCGGCCAGCTGGCGGGCGATCTGGCTGTGCTGCGCGAACCGGAGGCTGCCGTCCGGCCTGCGGTAGCACCTGACGAAGCCCACGCCGAGCTCCGCGCATGCCTTGCGCAGTTCCTCCAGACGTACGCCCGCGAGGGTCTCCCGCGTCGCCACCGTGGGGTCCGCGATCGGCCCCAACTCGCCTCGGGTGAGACAGACCACTCCGGTATCGACGCCGTCCGCCGCGAGGCCCGCGAGCGTGGAGCCCGCGACCAGGATCTCGTCGTCGGGGTGGGCGGTGACCACCAGTACGGCGCTCACCCGCTCGCCTCCACCAGCCGGCGGTAGAGCGCCTCGTGCAGCTCGACCATCCTCCGGCTATCGAACCGTTGCACCGCGCGGGCGCGGATCGCCCACCTGTCGAGCTCGAGCGCGGCAGGGACGAGGTCCGCGAGCGCTTCCCAGGAGTCCGCCAGGTAGCCGGTCACCCCAGGCTCGATCAGCTCGGGCACCGCCCCGATCCCGACCGCGAGCACCGGCGTACCACAGGCCATGGCCTCGATCGGCGCGAGTCCGAACGGCTCCGGGTACTGGAGCGGGTAAAGGAGAGCGGCGGCGCCGGCCAGGAGCCGGTCGCGCTCTGCGGGCTCGACGCGACCCACATACCTGACTTGGCGGCCGTCGACCAGCGGCGCGACCCGCTCTTCGAAGCCGCGCTCGGGCGGTCCGGCGAGAATCAATGGCATGCGGGCGAGGCGCGCGATCTGGACAGCCTCGGCAGGTCCCTTGTCCTCGATCATCCGCCCCAGAAAGAGCAGGTAGCCGCCGAGGTCCGCGCCGGAGCGAAACGCCCCCGTATCGATCCCATGAGGGATCAGCTCGACGTTCGCCCGATCGCCGTAGAAGGCTGCGTGGTAGGCCGATAGCGCGACCAACTGCACCTGCTCCGACTGCCGGTAAGCGGCGATCACACCGGGCTCCACATGGACGTGGTGGGTGTGCACGTTGGGCGTCGAGACGAATGCTGCGAACGGCAGGCCGAAGTGGTAGCTGTGGCAGTGCATCACGTCGAACTCGTGGGCATGGGCATAGGCGTGACCGACATGCATGTACTCGGTGAACTGCCAGTCCCACAGCAGGGGGTCGTGCTCGTAACCACGACCAAAGCAGGATCTGAGCTTGGCGCTCGTCTCCGAGTCGCCCGTCGCGAACAGGGTCACCTCGTGTCCACGCTCGACGAGCCCGTCGCAGAGGAGCGACACATGCTGCTCCACCGACTCGCCCACGCGCCGCCGCACCGCGCAGCCGACGGGCGAAATCTGGGCGATCCTCAGCCGCTCAGACGGTTGCGGGTTCACGATCCGTCACCTGCCCGGACGCGTGCATCTGCCGGCGGAAGAGCTCGGCGTACCTGCCCCGGCGCTGGAGCAGCTGCTCGTGGCGGCCTCGTTCGATCACTCGGCCCTGGCGGAGGACGACGATCTGCGTCGCGTTGCGGGTGGTCGAGAGGCGGTGGGCGATGATGAACGTGATCCTGCCCTCCATCAGCTTCTCGAGTGCTTCGAGCAGCGAGGCTTCGGTGCGGGCGTCGAGCGCCGACGTCGGCTCGTCGAGGATCAGCACGGGGGCTTCCTTGAGGAATGCCCGAGCGATCGAGAGCCGCTGCTTCTCGCCGCCCGACAGCGTGGCGCCCCGCTCGCCCACGACGGTCTCGTAACCCTGCGGCAACCGCATGACGAACTCGTGGGCGTTGGCCGCCTTGGCGGCGGCGATCACCTGCTCGTCGCCTGCGTCGGGACGGCCGTAGGCGATGTTCTCACGGATCGTAAGCGGGAAGATGAATGGGTCCTGGAGCACGAGCGCGATCTGGCTGCGCAGTGAGCGGTGGCGAAAGTCGCGGATATCGGTGCCGCCGATCGTGATCCTCCCCTGCCACGGGTCGTAGAAGCGCACCAAGAGGTGCGCGATGGTCGTCTTGCCCGCACCGGTCTCGCCCACGATCGCGACGACTTCTCCGGGCTGGGCCTCGAGCGAGACGTCGACGATTGCCGGCCTCCCGGGCTCGTATCCGAACGTCACGTGCTCATAGCGGATCGGTCCGCTCACGACGGCCTCAGCCGCGCGGGGTCGGTCGGCGATCTCAGGCTCGGTTTCGAGGATCTCCATTACCCGGTCGGCCTCCGCGGCCGCGCCCTGCACGGTCTGGGCGGTGCTCGTGAGCGAGTCGAGCGGGTCGTAGAGCGAGCCGAGGTAGGAGACGAACACGATGATCGTCCCGGTACTCAGCTTGCCGCGCAGCGCTAGGTCCGAGCCCAGGTAGATGACCGCCGCGGTCCCCAGCGCGGTCACGATGCCAGCCAGCCACTCGAACCGGATCCCGGTCAGGGTCGCCCGCAGATAGGCGCGCACGGTGCGGCGCGCGTAGTGGCGGAAGCGCTGCTCCTCGAACCCCTCGCGCGTGAACGCCTGCACCGCCGGGACGGCGCCCAAGGTCTGTTCGACGACGGATGTCAGCTTGCCTTCGAGGTCGCGCTGCTCGCGCGAGCGGTCCTTCATCGGCTTGGCCATGAAGCGGATGACCACCACGAGGAACGGGAGCACGCCTAGCGCGACCAAGGTCAAGAGAGGCTCGAGCGTCCACATCACCACGAACATCGCGGTCAGCATCAGGAGCGCTTGCACCGCGGGTATCAGCGCGTCCGTTACGAGCGTCGAGATGCAGTAGGAGTCGCCGGTGACGCGTGCGATCGTGTCGCCCAGTGGCCGGCGGCTGTGGAACATGAGCGACAAGCGCTGGAAGTGGGCGAACAGGTCAGCGGCCAGCTCGAACACCATCCGCTGGCCGATCCGCAGCGAGAAATAGCTGTAAGCCGTCGAGCTCGCGGTCGCCAGCAGGAAGATCGCCACCGTGCCCGCGGCGGCCCACGCGAGCAGGCCGTGCGGGCTGGCAGAGCCGGGCAGCGTCGAGGCGATGATCTGCGGCGTCCCGTGGTGACCGAGCACGTTGTCGATCACCAGCTTCAGCGGCCACGGCTTCAGCAGGTCGAGTGCGATGTCGATCAGCATCGTCCCGCACAGCAGGGCTATCGCCCGCCAATGGGGTAGCGCGTAGCGCAGGAGCCGTCGCCGGCGCCGCAAAGAGGTGGCGAAGAAGCTTGGATCGATCATCTGCCCAGCCGTTGCGCGACGCAACGCCCGCCGTCGCGGGTCTACGGCCAATACGCGCCTGACCCGTCGGGGTCAGGCCCTATCGCGGCCGCTGTGCTCGAGCCGCGCGACCAACTCTTCGAGCCGCAGCTCCTCGAGTCCCCGGCTGACCGCGTCGAGCTCGTTTGCGCAGTACTCCACGAGCTCGCGCCCCTCACGGATCAGCTCGAGCGTCTCGCGCAACTCGGCATCGCCCGAATCGAGCCGTCGGATGATCTGCTCCAGCCGCGAGACCGCGCTCTCGTAACTCCGCTGCTCATTCATCGCTCGCCCCCTCGGGCCGCGGCCGTGACCGCTGCACCGCGCTGCCCAGGACACGAGCCGGCACTCGGCCATCGTGGAATCGGAGCGAGAGCTCGGCGGCGCCACGGGCTGCCTCGGCTGACGTCACGAGCTCCCCTTCCCGGTCCTCGACCAGCGCGTAACCGCGCGCCAAGGTTCGTCGTGGGTCATGCGCTCCGAGCGCCAGTACCAGCCGCTCGAGCTCGCGGCGCCTGGTGAGGGTCTCCGAGACCAGCGCCCGCTCCCGTCCCCGGCGCAGCACGAGCAGGTGAACGGCCCCCAGGCTGCGTCGCTCGTCAAGCGAGCGGCGACCGGAGGCCCGCAGCTCGCGCACGAGCTGGTGGAGGCGGCCGCGGTGGCGCCGCAGGTGCTCGGAGGGGCGACGCGAGAGCGCCCTCAGCAGTTGCGCGTGGCCAAGCAACGCCCTCCGGCCATGACCGTGCAGCCGTCTGGTGTGGGCCACGAGCTGATCGCGCGCCGCCCGCACATCGACTGGGACCGCCGCCTCGGCGGCATGGGTGGGGGTGGAGCAGCTGACCGCGGCGACGTCGTCGATCAGCGTGCGATCGGTGTGGTGGCCCACCGAGGAGATCACGGGCACGCGCAGGAGCGCGACCGTCCGGCACAGTGTCTCGTCGCAGAACGCGAACAGGTCGGCCAGTGAGCCGCCGCCCCGGGCGACGATCGCCACCTCCACCTCGGGGATCGCCGCGAGCTCGCGCAGCGCGGCCGCGATCTGAGGTGCGGCGTGCCGGTCCTGCACCGGAGCGAAGGCCCAAACGAGCCGTCCGGCCCACCCCCGGCGTGCGAGCCCGGCCAGCACGTCATCGCGCGCCTTGCCGCGTTCTCCGGTAATGACTCCGATCGTGCGCGGCAGGAGCGGTCGCTCGAGCCGCTTCTGTGTCTCGAACAGCCCCTCGGCGGCAAGCTTGACGCGCAGCCGCGCTAGCGCGGCGAGCAGGTCTCCTTCCCCGGCGATCCGCAGTTCGGAGACGGCGAAGGTGAACGACGGGGAGGACGACGCGCTGCCGGGGTAGTAGTCGCAACCGCCTCCCACCACGACGCGCGCGCCGTCTGAGATCTCCAGGCGCAGCCGGTCGAAGTCGTCTGCCCACATGGAGCATGGCAAGGCGCCGTGCGCATCTCGGAGCTCGAAGTAGACGCGCGCGCGGCTCCGGCGCAGCCCCCACGACTCCCCGACCAGCTGTACCCGGGCGAACTGTCGCAGCCGCGCTTTCAGCTTCGCGGCGTACGAACCTACAGGGAAGGGGCCGGGCAGATGACTGCCGGGAATGCCCTCCGGGGAGCCGGTGAAAGTCCCCTCGGTGAATGGCCCCGCGTGTTCTGACACCGAGCCGAGGCTAGCGTCCAGGCCACCTGTACGCTCAGGGCAATGGACCTGACGCTCTCGCCGTCCGAGCAGGCCTTCCGCGACGAGCTGCGCGCCTGGCTCGAGGCCAACCACCCGGGTGCCCTCCCTCGCGAAGAGCAAGGCTCGTTCGAGTTCCGCCGCGCGTGGCAGCGCCGCCTCCACGACGCCGGCTGGGCCGGTATCTCGTGGCCCGAGCGCTACGGCGGCCGCGGCGCCAGCCTGATCGAGCAGGCGATCTTCAACGAGGAGATCGTCCGCGCCCGCACGCCTCAGCTGGCCAATGTGCTCGGCCTGGCGATGGGTGGCCCGACCGTGATCGCGCACGGCACCGAAGAGCAGCGGCAGCGCTATCTCCCGCCGATCCTGTCCGCGGACGAGATCTGGTGCCAGGGCTTCTCCGAGCCCGAGTCGGGTTCGGACCTGGCGTCGCTGAAGACGCGGGCGACCCGCAGCGGCGACGGCTGGGTCATCACCGGCCAGAAGGTGTGGACGACGTACGCCCAGCATGCCAAGTGGTGCATGCTGCTCGCCCGCACCAACCCCGACGCGCCACGACACCAAGGGCTCAGTTACTTCCTGATGGACATGGAGCAGGAGGGCGTACAGGTTCGGCCGCTGCGGCAGATCACCGGCGAGGCCGAGTTCAACGAGCTGTTCCTCGAACAGGCGCGCGTGCCCGAGTCGAACATCATCGGCGGCGAGGGCAACGGCTGGGCGGTAGCCATCACCACCCTCATGCACGAGCGAGCGACGCTCGCCTTCGGGCTCCAGGTCTCCGTCCAGATCGCGCTCCAAGAGCTGGTCGAGCACGCCGAACGGAGCCCCGGTTCGAACGGACGGGCCGCGGCCGCTGACCCGCTGGTTCGCCAGCGGCTGGCGCAGTTGATGATCGAGGCCGAGGTCCTGCGCCTCAACGCCTACCGCGGCCTCAGCGCGACCATGCAAGGTGGCGTGCCCGGGCCCGAGGGCTCCCTGGCCAAGTGGCACTGGTCTGAGGTGAACCAGGCCCTCACCGAGCTCGCGATGGACATCTCGGGCGTGCGGGCGCTAGCGATCGAGGGCGACGGGGTCGGCGACAACAACTGGACATACCGCTTCCTGCGCGCGCGCGCGAACTCGATCGAGGGTGGAACCACCGAGATCCTGAAGAACATCGTGGCCGAACGGGTCCTCGGCCTGCCTCGGATGAGGTGATCGGTCCCGTGAGCGAGCTTCTTGTCGGCCAACGAGGGCGCCCGAGCCCGTGAACTTCCAGCTCAGCGACGACCAGCGCGCGATCAAGCGCACCGCGCGTGACTTGCTGGCCTCTCGCTATCGGCCCGAGACGGTCCGCGAGCTCGCTGACGACGAGCGCGGCTTCACCGACGAGCAGTGGCTGGAGCTGGCCGAGCTCGGTTGGCCCGGCGTGATAGTGCCGGAGGCCGACGGTGGGCTCGGGTTGGGCGCGATCGAGCTGGTCGTAATCCAGGAGGAGATTGGATACGCGCTCGCGCCCACGCCCTTACTCTCGACGGTCTCGGCGGCGCTGCTGCTCGTCGCAGCCGGCGACCAGGAGCAGCGCAGCCGGTGGCTCCCATCGCTCGCCGCAGGGGAGACCAGGGGCACGGTTGCGGTCTGGGATGAGCGCTCCGGGTGGGCCCCCGACGGCTCGGAGCTCGAGTCAGTCGACGGCCGGCTGACGGGGACGAAGGTCGCCGTGGCGGACGCCGCCAGCGCCGAGTTCGTGATCGTCGCCGGCGCCGACGCTCGCCACTCCCTGGTGCGGTCGGATGATCCCGGCGCGGAGATCGCCCCGGAGCGTTCGCTCGATCCGACGCGCAAGTTCTACACGGTCAAGCTTTCCGGCGCCTGCGCCGACCAGCTGCGCGCGGGAGACGGAGAACGGATCACGCGGGCGTACGCGACGATCGTGACCGCGGTTGCAGCCGAAAACGTGGGCGTGGCCCAGAGGGCGCTGGAGATGGCGGTCGCCCACGCCAAGGACCGCAAGCAGTTCGGTCGCGCGATCGGCTCCTATCAAGCGGTCTCGCACCGCTGTGCCCAGATGCTGCTCGAGGTGGAGGGCGCCCGGTCTCTGTGCTACTGGGCCGGCTGGGCTCTCGACCACGATCCCGCCGTGGCGGTTCGTGCAGCGTCGATGGCCAAGGCTTATGCCAGCGATGCGGGCTTCCGGGTGACAGCCGCGGCGCTTCAGGTGCACGGCGGGATCGGCTTTACGTGGGAGCACGATCTGCACTTCTTCCTCAAACGGGCGAAGGCCAACGGTCACGCGTTTGGGGACGGCCGCTGGCACCGCGACCGCGTGGCCGAGCTGTCCGGGATCTAACCGCCCGTGAGCAGCCCTCGCGCCGAGCCCGGTCCCAGCAGGGAGCCGGTCCCAGCCAGCCCCCCGGCCAGCCCGCGCAAACCCCGAGGAGACGATCAGGGCCAGCGCCACCAGTCCGACATCCACGCCGCTCAGTCTTCGCGACGGCTGCTCCACGGGCTGGTCTCGCTGACGGTTCTGATCCTGATAGTCGTCGGGCTGCTGCTCGCGGTCCCCGGCCTACGGGGCGTGGCGCACACCGTCGAGCACATGCCGCTCGGCTGGGTGGCCGTGGCCGTCGGCTGCGAGATCTTCTCCTGCGTCGGCTACATCATCGCCTTCCTACAGGTGTTCGAGCGCGCACCCGTCCGCTTCGGCGCTCGGGTGGCGCTCTCCGAGCTCGCCTTCAACGCCGCCGTGTCGATCGGCGGGGCAGGAAGCGTGGCGGTCGGGGCGTGGCTTTTGGTGGAGCGGGGGGGCTCGCCCGGTCGCGTGGCGGAGCGGTCGGTGGTCCTCTTCCTGCTGACCAGCGCGGTCAACGTGATCACCTTCATCCTGGCCGGCTTGGCGCTGTTCACCGGCATTGTTCCGGGAACCAGCGACCCGCTGTTGACTCTCTTGCCCGCGGCCGTGGGGACCGTGATCTTGGCCTTCTTCCTCGCGCTGCCGGCGATAATCGACCGGGGTCTCACCCGGCGCTTGCCGAACCCGGTACGGGTCGTACTCGAGACCAGCGCCGACAGCATCCGCGACACGCGCAACATCCTGTTCTCCCGCGATTGGCGGATCGTGGGGGCGATCGGTTACCTGTGGTTGGACATCGCCGTCTTGATCGCGTGCTTTGCCGCCACCGGTCAGGTGCCGCCCGTGGCCGCGATCGTGCTCGCCTACCAGATCGCCTATATGTCCAACATCATCCCGATCCCCGGCGGCATCGGCGTGCTCGACGGAAGCATGGTCGGGATGCTGGTGCTGTACGGCGCCAAGGCCACCGCCGCCACCGCGGCGACGCTCGTGTATCACGCAATCTCCCTCTGGATTCCGGCGATGTGGGGGACGGCGGCGTTTGTGGCCCTGCGCCGGACCAAGGACAGGCCGCTGACGCTGCGACCGCCGCGCGCGGAGCGCAGGCCCCTCCTGCCGAGACTGAGGTCGGCTCGATCGGAGCACGAGTCAACCCCTGAAGAGCGTCATACCCTCCATTAGGAGTGAGCGTGATGCGTCCCTTCCTAGAGTGGATCGCCGCCCTGATGGCGGGCATCGGCCGCGCGCTGAGGGGTCAGGTCGTCCAGGCGGTCGGAGGCCCGGCGCGGGCGCGGGTGATTACGCTGTTTGGGCTCGTGCTTGCGCTCAGCGGAGCGGACGCTGCAACGGTCGGAGCGGTGGCGCCGCAGCTCCAAGCCTCGCTGCACATCACAATCGCCGAGATCGGGGTGCTCAGCACGGTGTCGCTGCTGGTGGGCGCCCTGTTCGTGATCCCGGTGGGTCTGCTCGTCGACCGGATCAAGCGGATGCCGCTGCTTTCGGGCAGCATCGTCCTGTGGAGCGTGGCGTCGCTCGCCAGCGCCTTCGCGGGCAGCTACTCGGGTCTGCTGCTCACGCGGGTCTTCCTGGGCGCTGTCATAGCGACCGCCGGCCCGGCGATCGCCTCGCTGACCGGCGACTACTTCCCCTCCCGGGAGCGTGGGCGCGTGTACGCGTACATCCTGGGCGGGGAGGTGGCGGGCAGCGCCGTGGGGTTCATCGTCTCGGGCACCGTGGCGAGCGCGATCTCGTGGCGGGCGGCGTTCGTCCTGCTCGCGATCCCCGGCTTCTTCCTTGCCCGCACGCTGTGGCGGACGGTGCCCGAGCCGCTGCGCGGCGGGCAGAGCCGTCTCGAGCCCGGGGTGGAGGACCTGCATCAGGCGGTCGCCGAGGCCTCCGTCCGCCTCGACTGGGAGTGGGAGGAGCCCGGCGCCCCGCGCGAGGGCGAGCTTGCGCGCGAGGCGGCGCAGCGGCGCGGGGTCGAGCCCGACCCGCAGATGGTGCTCGAGGAGGACCCGCGCGCGATGGGCATGGTGCGCTCGATCAGGTACATCCTCTCGGTCCCGAGCAACGTGATGATGATCATCTCCTCGGCGCTCGGTTACTTCTTCTTCTCGGGCCTGCAGACGTTCGCGCTGCTGTTCATCCGCGGTCACTACAACGTCGGCCAGGCGACCGCCGAGGTGGTGCTGCTGGCACTGGTGATCGCTTCGCTCGTGGGCACGCTCATCTCCGGGCGGCTCACCGACGCGATGCTCCGCCGCGGCATGCTGACCGCGCGGATCTGGGTGCCCGCGGTCTGCTACCTGACGGCCGCCGGCCTGCTCGTACCGGGAATCCTTATCGGCACGCTGACCCCGGCGCTGTGGTTCACCGTCGGCGGCGCTGCGCTGTTGATGGCTGCCAACCCGCCGCTCGACGCGGCCAGGCTCGACATCATGTCGGCGGGACTGTGGGGCCGCGCGGAGAGCACCCGTACGTTCCTGCGCTCGCTGGCGCAGGCGGTCGCGCCGGTCGCGTTTGGCGGGGTGGCGAGCCTGATCGCGGGCTTCGTGCCCGCGCAGGCCCCGGTCGGCACCAGGCCCGGCGGGGTTTCGGCCGCGGAGGCCACCGGACTCGAGATCACCTTTCTGATCATGCTGACGGCGCTGTTTGCGGCCGGGGTCTTCCTGCTCTATGCGCGGCGCACGTACCCGCGGGACGTGGCCACCGCGGCGGCCTCCAACCAGGGTGGACAGCGGCGGCCTACTCCCGCCGCCCGCGGCCGTACAGCAGCTTGACGAGCCCGAGCAGCAGGCCGCTGCGCCATCGCGAGTAGGGGAACATGTAGATGTCTTTCTTGGGGGCGAACCGGGTGAGCACGATCGTCTGGCGGTGCGTGTACTTGCGGATCCCCTCGGGACCGTGCCGGACGCCGACCCCCGAGCTCTTCCAGCCGCCCATGGGAGCTTCGAACGCGGAGTAGTTGGCGCCGCAGTCGTTGACCACCACGGCGCCCGACTCCATTCTGCGCGCGACCTCCTCGCCGCGTTCGATGTCGCGAGTGAAGACGGATGCCTGGAGACCATAGGGGGAGTCGTTGGCGAGCCGGATCGCCTCGTCAGCGTCGGCCACCTTCATGATCGGCAGCGTGGGCCCGAAGGTCTCCTCGGTCATGCAGGTCATCGAGTGGTCGACGTCGGCGAGCACGGTGGGCTCGAAGAAGGCGCCCTGGCCGGGTACGCGGTGGCCGCCCGCGAGGACCCTCGCGCCCTTGGAGACGGCGTCCTGCACGTGCGCCTCGACGATCTCGGCCTGGGGCGGATTGATGAACGAACCGACCTCCACCGAGCCGAACTCGCCCGGCACTCCCTGGCGCAGAGCCGCGGCCTTCGCGCTGACCCGGCGGATGAACTCGTCGTAGATCGGCTCCTCCACGTAGACGCGCTCGACCGAGATACAGGTCTGGCCCGCGTTCTGCATCGACCAGAACACGGCCGCGTTGGCCGCGCGCTCCACGTCGGCGTCGCCCAAGACGATCATCGGATCCTTGCCTCCCAGCTCGAGCGAAACCGGCGTGAGCGTCTTGGCTGCGCGCTCCATCACTCGCCGGCCCGTCTCCGTGGAGCCCGTGAACATGATGAAGTCGACCTGGTCGACAAGCTCCTCCCCGAGCGGGCCGCGGCCCACTGCCACCTGGAAGACGCCCTCGGGGATTTCGCACTCGCGCAGTGCTTCCTCCATCAGCAGGGAGCTGAGCGGGCTGACGCTCGAGGGCTTGAGAATTACCGAGTTGCCGGCCGCCAGCGCCGGTATCGCGTCGCCGATGTTGTTGACCAGGGGGTAGTTCCAGGGACCGACGACTCCCACCAGTCCCACCGGCTCGTAGCGCACGATCACCTTGCGGCCGAGCAGGAACGGTGACGCGGTTCTGACTCGCTCGTCGGCCAGGTACTCCGGCGCTTGCCTGGCCCAGAACCCGAACGCCATCGCGGTCACGCTCAGCTCGAGCGTCACATCCTCGCGCGTCTTGCCGGTTTCGGCGACCACGGTGGCGATGACGCGCTGCGCCTTGTCCAGGACCCATTTCTGCGCCCTGCGGAGGATCTTGCCCCGCCCGTCGAAGCCGAGGGTCTGCCATTGCGCTTGAACCGAACGCCCCTGGGCCGCCATCTCGGCAAGCCGCCCAGGGCTGCACGCCTCGAGTGCGACTATCTGCTCGCCGGTCGCCGGGTTGATCACGGCAATCGAGTCAGCCTCGCGGCCCCCGTCGGCTGACTTCGGTTCAGCAATCGTGGCCATCGCTCACGCCTTTCTGCAGGTGCCTCGAAAGCAACGGTAACGCCCTCAGCTCGTCATGCCACTGAAGTAGCCACCGGTGACATTCAGTACCTGGCCGGTGACGTAGTTCGACCACGGCGAGCAGAGAAAGAAGATGCCGCCGGCGGCCTCTTGCGGCGACCCGGGGCGGCCCAGGGGAATCAGCATCCTCACCATCGGCGCAAGCTCCTCGGGGATGCCGAGCTGCACCATCTCGCCGCCGATCTCGGCCGTGTTGTGCTCGCTCTTGGCTGCCGTCAGGCGTGTCTGGATGTACCCGAACGCGACCGCGTTGACGTTGATCTTGAACTGACCCCACTCCTTCGCCAGCGTCTTCGTCAGTCCCACTACGGCCGACTTCGCCGAGGCGTAGTTGGCCTGCGCCGCGTTGCCCATCGTCCCCGAGACGGAGGAGACATTGACGATCTTGCGAAAGACCTCGATGCCCTGGTCGCGCTCCCGTTTTGCCGGCTCGCGCATGAACGGGGCGACCGCGCGGCACATGCGGAACGGCACCACCACGTGGATGTCGAGCATGCGCGCAAACCAATCGTCGGACAGTTTGTGAATAGGGGCGTCGAGCGTGTAGCCGGCGTTGTTGACGAGGATGTCGACCTTGCCCCAGTCCTCGATGACCCGCGCGACCAGCCGGTCGGGCACGCCTGGCCCGGTCAGGTCATCGGTGTACACGAGCGTCTCGCCTTCGATCTCGCGCGCCGCGCGCTCCGCCGCCTGCGCGTCGAGGTCGTTGATCAGTACCTTGGCGCCGTGCGCGCACAGCAGCTCCGCGGTCGCGCGGCCGATCCCCCGTCCCGAGCCGGTGACGATCGCGACCTTCTCCTCGAGGACTTTCATCGTGGTCTAACTCCAGTGGTCGTTCATCTGGTCGGCGGCAGTCTGCCAGGGTCGGAGATAGAGTCCGCGCCCAATTCGAAGTGAGGTGAGCATTAGATGAACGCCAAGGAGTGGATCGCGGACTTCGCCGGCCGCCTGGGAGTGGATGCGCCCACGCCCGCGGAGTTCGCCAAGCTGCTCGACTTGGCCGGCGAAGCGGCCCACGCCTCCGAGCGGGTGGCCGCACCGGTGGCCTGCTGGGTGGCGGCACAAGCCGGCCGCACCCCGGACGAGGCCCTCCGGGTCGCCCGCGAGATAGGCAGTGGCGGCTGACCGCGAGTACGACGTCGCGTTGTTCGGCGCCACCGGCTATACGGGTGGGCTGACGGCCGAGTACCTCGCACGCCGCGCGGGCGGCTCGATCAGAGCCGCGCTGGCGGGGCGTGACGGGCGAAGGCTCGCGGAGGTGAGGGAACGGCTCGCCCAGCACAACGCGGCCTGGAGCGAGCTGCCATTGATTGAGGCCGACGCGAGCGACCCGGACTCGCTCCGGCGGCTCGCGGAGTCGACCCGAGTGCTGATCACCACGGTCGGGCCGTACATCAAGTACGGAGAGCCGGTGGTGGCGGCGTGTGCGGCGGCCGGTACCGATTACGTCGATCTGGCCGGGGAGCCCGAGTTCGTCGACCGGGTGTGGCTGCGCTACCACGCTCAGGCGCCGCAAACGGGTGCGCGGCTCGTGCACTGCTGCGGTTTTGACTCGATTCCGCACGATCTCGGCGTGCTCTTCACCGTGGGCCAGATGCCCGAAGGGGTGCCGCTCGCGATCCGAGGTTTTGTGCGCGCTGGGGGCAGGTTCTCGGGCGGGACCTATCAGACGGCGGTCACGGCCATGGGCCGCCTGCGCCAAGCCGCTGCGGTCGCCGCCGAGCGGCGTCGGCGAGAGCCGCGCCCGGCGAACCGGCGCGTGAAAGGCGTTATGGGCCTGCCCCGCCAGGAGGCGCTCGCCGGCGGCTGGATCGTGCCCTTCCCCTCGATCGACCCCCAGATCGTGCTCCGCTCGGCACGGGCGCTTGATCGCTACGGACCCGACTTCTCCTACGGCCATTACCTGGCCGTGGGCAGCCTGGCCACGGTCGCGGCACTCGGCGTGGGGACGGCTTCAATGGTCGCGCTCGCCCAAACGCCGCCCACGCGCAAGCTCTTGCTCGGGCTGCGCGCCGCCGGAGACGGTCCCTCGCCGGAGCAGCGCGAGCGCGCCCGGTTCCGCGTCAGGTTCCTCGGCGAGGGCGGCGGTCGGCGTGTGATCACGGAGGTCTCCGGCGCCGACCCCGGCTACGGCGAGACGGCCAAGATGGTCTCCGAGGCGGCGCTCTGCCTGGCCGAAGACGAGCTGCCGGAGCTCTCTGGCCAGCTCACCCCCGCGATGGCGATGGGTCAGCGGCTGATCGACAGGCTGAGCGCCGCAGGTATTCGCTTTGAGGTGCGAGAAGCGACCCGCACCGTTGGATGAAATGGACCCTATGCGCAGGTTTCTTACAACGCTTGTAGCCGGGGAGCACCCGCCGGAGCTCCGGGCGCGGCCGGAACTACTTCAGCTCGGCCGAGGTCTTCTGCAGCAACTGCCTGGCCACGATCAGGAGCTGGATCTGTTGGGTCCCCTCGAAAATGTCGAGGATCTTCACGTCGCGCGCCCACTTCTCGAGCAGCTCGCCCTCGCCGTAGCCGACGCTGCCGCACAACGCGACACAGCGCAGCGCGATGTCCGTGGCGGTGCGGCCCGCCTTGGCCTTCGCCATCGAAGCCTGCAATGAGTTCGGTTTGCGGTTGTCAGCCATCCACACGGCCTGCAACGTCAGGAGCCGCGCGGCCTCCCAGTCGGACTCCATCGAGATGAACTCAGACACCGCGGCGCTCTGGGCATGTGGCGGAGCGCCGTAATCGATGGCGAGCCCGGCGTCCTCGAGCACCTCGCGCGTGCGCTGAAGGCACGCTCGCGCCACGCCGATGGCCATCCCGGCCACCATCGGCCGGGTGTTGTCGAACGTCTGCATCACGCCCGAGAAGCCGCGCTTGGCTTCGATCTCAGGGCTGCCGAGCAGGTTCTCCTTGGGCACGCGGCAGTTGTCCAGCACAAAGTTCGCGGTGTCCGACGCCCGGATCCCGAGCTTGTGCTCCAGCCGGTCGAGCTTCAGCCCCGGGTTGTCGCGCTCGACCACGAACGACTTGATCGCGGGGCGGCCCATGGAGGGGTCCAGCGTGGCCCAGACGACGACCAGCTCCGCCCGCTCGCCAGAGGTCACGAAAATCTTCTCGCCGTTGAGCACGTATTCGTCGCCATCCAGCTTGGCAGTCGTACGGATTGAGGCCGAGTCCGAGCCCACCTCCGGTTCGGTGATCGCCATCGCGGCCCACTTGCCGCCGAACCGCCTCAGCTGCTCGTCGTCGGCGACCGCGGCAATCGCCGCCTGTCCCAGCCCCTGGCGCGGCATGGTCAAGAGCAGTCCCACGTCCCCCCAGCAGAGCTCGATCAGGCCGAGCAGGCTCGCCATGTTGGTGCCGTTTCTGTTGGCGCTGCCGTCGCTCGCCGCAGCGGCCGACGCGCCGTCGCCTCCGCCCACGGTGGCGACGCCGGCGCCGTCCAGTGAGCCCGACTCCCTCATGCCGTCAAGCACCGCGGCGAGCATGTCGAGTTCCTTGGGGTAGGTGTGCTCGGCCCGGTCGTACTTGCGGGAGTTGGCGCGGAAGACCTCGACCGCCACTTGGTGGGCCTGGCTGACGAGCAACTCGAACTTCTTCGGGGTCTCGAGGTTGATCATGGCACCAAGGCGCCCTCCATCAGGCCGGCCGCGCGCAGGTCGCGATACCAGCGTTCGACCGGATGCTCCTTGACGTAACCGTGGCCGCCCAGCAGTTGCACGCCGTCGGACCCGATCGCCATGCCGTGTTCGGAGCACAGCCGGCGGGCCAGCGCAGTCTCGCGCAGGAAGCTCTTACCTTGATCGGCGCGAGAAGCAGCGCGGTATGTGGCCAGCCGCATTCCGTTGCACTCGATCGCGATGTTGGACACGGTGAATGCGACCGCCTGACGGTGGGAGATCGGTTCGCCGAAGGCCCTGCGCTCGTTGACGTACGGGATCACGTAGTCGAGCACCGCCTGGCCGGTGCCGACCGCTAGCGCGCACCACCCAAGTCGGCCCAGCGCGATGCATTCGGTGTAGATCTCCCGACTCGCCTCGCCGAGCAGCGCTCGCGCCGGAAGCTTGAGCTGCTCGAAGCTGACCCGGCCGGTGGCAGCCGCGCGGATGCCCATGGCCGGCTCGGGTTCCACCGCGATCCCGGGGGTCGTCGATTCCACGATGAAGAGCGCCGGGCCCCGGTCTTCCAGCGCGGCCGCGACGATGAACAGTTCGGCATCCGCGGCGCGCGGCACCAGCGCCTTGACTCCGTCGAGCACAAAGCCGCCGGGGATCCTGCGGGCCGCAGTTGTGAGCCTTGCGGGGTCGAAGAGCGGCTCGGGTTCGAGCACGCACACGGCCGCAGCCGGCACCTCGTGCGAGAGGAACTCGTGCAGGTAGGTGGCCTGCTGCTCGGCGTCACCCCACAGGCCCAGAGCGGTCGAGACGCCGGCGGGCGCCATGCAGGCGACTGCGAAACCCATGTCGCCCTGCGCGAGCGCCTCGGTCATCAGCACCGAGGTGACCGCGGAGCGCTCCGCAAGCGCGCCGCCGAGCTCCTCCGGCACGCCCACCATCGAGAGGCCGAGCTCGTTGGCCTGGCTCAGCAGCTCGAGCGGGACCGCGGCGCCCGCGTCCGCCTGCTCGGCAGCCGGCCGAACACGCTCCAGCGCGAAGCTCCGGACCGCGTCGCGCAGCATCTGCTGCTCATCGGTGGGAGTCAGATCGAACAGGCTCCCGGCGGCAGCGCGCGGTTGGCGGGCCGCAGCGGTCAGCTTCCGGGTCGCCTGGAAGGTCCTGCCCGCGTTGGCGGCCGTACGCACGGTGGTCTTAGCGGCCCCGTGGAGGAACCATTCGGCCGGTTCGCGCAGGCCCAGGCGATCGACGAAGGAGGAGGAGGCCAAGCGGTTCAGCGCGCGCAGGCCGGCGGCCATGCTGCGCTCACCAAGAGTCTGCTGAGTCGCCATGGCGGCAGGATAACATGATCTGTTGTCACGTTGTTTGATGTAAAGGCGACCTCGCCCGTTCCCAGCGCCACAGCGCCGCCCCCACGTAGGCCGCCGCCGCGAACCCAATGATCGCGCTCGAGGGAGGGAGA
This sequence comes from Solirubrobacterales bacterium, assembly GCA_019247075.1. Lineage (GTDB taxonomy): Bacteria > Actinomycetota > Thermoleophilia > Solirubrobacterales > Solirubrobacteraceae > Palsa-465. The sequence goes on along the minus strand of JAFAPR010000100.1, from coordinate 15,754 downwards.
GAGGGCACCGCGTACGACAGCGCCAGACCCCCCCACATGGAAGCGACTGCGATCCCCGCGGCCAGCGCCAGACCGCGGTAGGGTCGCGCGGTAAGGAGGTGCGCGGCGCCCGCCGGCGCCGCCAGCAGACCGAGCAACAGCAGCGCCCCGACCGCCTGCGTGCTCTGTGCGGTGACCGCGGCGAGCAGCCCGAGGAAGGCCGCTCCGAGCGCTCGCACCGGAACGCCCCGAACGGTCGCCAACTCCCCGTCCAAGGTCGACAGCAGCAGCGGGCGCAGCATCACGCACAGCGCGCAGGCCACGATCAGCGCGACGGCCGCCGCCAACAGGGACGCTCCACTGGTGAGCGAGAAGATCGAGCCGAACAGCGTGTTCGCCAGCGTCACCCCCGCCGAGCCGCGGGGGGTAGTTGCGAGCACCGCCAGCAGTAGCACGCCCACGCCGAGCACCCAGGCGAAGACGATGCCGATCGCCGCGTCGTCGGCTTCTCCCCGGCGGCCGCCGAGGGCGGCAATTCCGAGCGCGACGGCCAGCGTGAAGGCGAACAGCCCCACGCGCTCGTCGACGCCTGCCACGGCCGCGGCGATCGCGCCCACGAACGCTACGTGGCTCAGAGCGTCGCCGGCAAATACCTGGGCGCGGAGAACCGCGAACCAGCCGATCAGCCCGCAGGCCAGCGCGATTGGCGTCCCCGCGATATACGCGTCGCGGACGAAGTCATGCGAAAACATCAGCCGCTCTCCAGCACGCCGGCCGAGGGGAGCCTTGTGCGACGCCGCGCGGCCAAGCGCCCGCGAGCGGCGCGAGCCGTCCACGCGAGCACGTATGCGGCCAGCGCGAACGTGGTTACGTAGAAGCCGGCGGGATAGATCGAGAAGTACGCCGCAGCCAGCCCGAGCCACGCCACCACGAGCGCGATTGCCACGCTCACGACGAGCCCGGCGAGGGTCCGGCCGGTAATGAGCTGTGCGGCCGCGGGCGGCGCGACGAGCAGCGCGAACGTCAGCAACGCGCCCGTAATCTGGCTGGTGGCCGCGACCGCGAACGCGAGGATGAGCAGGAAGCAAACGTCCAGCGCGCGCACGGGAACGCCCCGGGCTCGGGCGACCTCGGGATCGAGGGTGCAGAAGTGCAGCGGACGCGCTATCAACGCGGTCACCGCGAGCACGCCGGCCGCGATCGCCAGCAGCACCAGCACCTGGCTGCTCGAGACACCCAAAAAGGTCCCGAACAGCAGGGTTTCGAGGCCGACGAGAATCTGATGGTTGAGCGACAGGAAGAGGAATCCGGCGGCCAGACCCGTGATTTGCACTGTGGCGATCACCGCGCTGGCCACGCTTTTGTGCCGCCCCACCGCCGGACCTGTTCCCGCCATCGCGAGCGCCGCCGCGGCGCACGCCACGTAATAGCCGAGCGCGGCGGGCCAGCCGGCCAGCGCCGCCCCCGCGGCACCGGGGAACGCCATTACGGAAAGCGTGTGGCCGGCGAACGCCTGGCGCCGCAGGACCACGTACCAACCCACCACGGACGCGAGCACGGCGACGATCGTCGCCGCCTCGAGCGCGTGCACCATGAACGGAAACTGGAATAGATCCCGGAGATCGGCGACCAGGTTGAGAGATAGCGAGGGATTGACTGTGGGCGTCATGGCTGCGGCTCGTGACGGTCGCCGTGGTGGTGGGGGGCTTCGGGCAGCCCCACGACCACCAGGCGGCCGTCGCTGGTGCGCAGGACCTCGATCGGCGCCCCGTAGAGCGCGCTCAACCTGGGCGCGGTGATGACCTCGTCTACCGGCCCGGTCAGGGCGCGGCCGCCGGCGAGGTAGACCACGCGGTCGAGGTGGGGGAGCAACGGGTTTACATCGTGGGCCACGAGCAGCACCGCCACCCGCTCGCGGCTCGTCACGCCACGGACAAGCGCCGCGACGGCGGCCTGGTTGGGGAGATCGAGGCTGTCGAGCGGCTCGTCGAGGATCAGCAACTCGGGTCGGCGCACCAGCGCTTGCGCGATCAGCAGCCGCTGCTGCTCGCCGCCCGACAGCTCGCCGATGGCTCGCCCCGCGTAGGCGCTCGCCCCCACCAACTCGATCACCTCGGCGATCCGGTTGCGCTCGCTGCGCCGGCGCGCTTTGCCCAGGGGAGGCAGCGGCAGGCCCCAGCGCGTCCCGTCGAGACCGAGGCGCACCAGGTCAACCCCGCGCACTCCCGCCGCTCGGTCCAAGCTTCGCTGCTGCGGCAGATAGCCAACCCGCGAGCGCGCGCCCGCCGGCGTGTCTCCCAGCACCTGTACCGACCCGGCGGCGAGCGGCGCGAGCCCTAGGATCGCCCGCATCAACGTCGACTTTCCCGCGCCGTTTGGCCCGAGAATAGCCACGAACTGCCCCGAGTCGACGGTCAGATCCACGTCGGCGAAGATGATGCGGCCGCCGAGCCGGACGCTCGCACCAGAGATCCGCACCGCAGCGGTGCAGCGCTCGCTTTGGGCCCCGACTGGCTCAGACGTCGCGGTCTCGGTCATCGCCCTGTCGCCCTGTGCAGAGCGGCTTCGATGCGCTTGAGCTGGGCGACCTGCCAACGCTCGAAGCTGTCGGAGACGGGCGACAGCGTCTCGGTGATCGTCACCACCGGGATGCCGTGGGCTCGCGCGAGCGCCGCGAGCCGCTCGACCTCTGGCGTCGAGTTCTGCGCGTTGTAGATCCACACCTTGATCTGCCGCTCTGCGACCTGGCGCTCGGCAGTGGCGACGTCTGAAGCGGTGAGCTCCGTGCCTTCGCTGACGGCCTTCATGAAGCTGTACGGCGTGATCAACCTCAGGCGCAGGGAGGGCGCCTGGAGCGCGAAGATGCTCTCGGAAGCGCCCACGGGTACGCCGGCATAGCGCGCCCCGATGGCGGCGATCAGCGCGTGATAGGCAGCCAGGTCGGTGTTCTCGAAGGTCGCTCGACGTCGGTCGAAGTACAGAGCGTGCTTGGGATCGAGCCGCACCAGGTCGGCGGTGATCGCGTTTGCGACCTTCTCCACGTCGGCCGGGTCGTACCAGCGGTGGGGATTGTCGCCGGCGCTGGCGCCAACAACTGTGCCGACGTTCAGCACCACGCGGCCAGGCGTGGGGTTAGCGGCGATCAGCTGGGAGGCCCACGGGTCGTAACCGACGCCGTTGACAATTGCGAGCCTGGCGCTTGCCAGCGTACGCGCGTCGGCCGCCGTTGGCTCGTAGGAGTGGGGGTCCTGAGCGGGGTTGCGGATGATGCTCACCACCGCCGCCCGGGAGCCCGCCAGCTGGGCGGCGATGCTGCCCCAGAAGTTCTCGGCCGCGACGATTGCGATGCCGCCCGCGCGAGCCTCCATTGGCGTTCCCATGCACCCGGTCGCAAGCGCGAGGGCCGCGACGACGGCCGCCAGTGCAGCGAGCTTGTGCACGCGACAAGCATAACAAGGATGGGATTGAGTCTCATTACCATCTTGTCGCGGGAAGGCGCTACGCTTGACTCGGATGGCGTCGCAACAAGCCCAGGCATGGAGCGAGCACGTGCACGAGGTACTCGCAGGCGCCGGCCTCAAGCGCGGCGGCGCCAGGGAGCGGGTGATCGATCTGTTGGCTGCGCAGCCGTGCGCGCTGAGCGCCACGGAGATCGAGGACGCTCTACGCGCCACGGGCCGCTCGCCGGGGCGCGCGAGTATCTACCGGGTACTCGACCTGCTCGTCGAGCACGACCTGGCGGAGCGAGTGGAGGTCGGGGATGGCCAGGCTCGGTTCGAGCGCCAGCATCCAAGCGGCGAGCACCATCACCATCTTGTCTGCGAGGGGTGTGGCCGCCTGATCGCATTTGACGATCCGGGCCTCGAGCGGGCAATCGGCAAGCTCTCGGATCGCCTCGGGATGCGCATCTCGGGACACGACATCCTGCTGCGCGGCGCCTGCGAGCGGTGCGCTTAGCTCACCGCTGAGCGCGCGCTCGGCGCGGCCAGCCGCTCACCGCTGAGCGAGGCGCGGTCAGCCGCTCACCGCTGAGCGAGGCGCCGTCAGCCGCTCAGCCCGCAAGCGCGAACGGCGGCCAGGATCTCGCGCGGCGCAGCGTTGTCGCTCGCGTCCGCGGACATGTGCGACCAGCCGACCCGACCGTCGGGCAGGATCACCATGGCGCCGCCCAGCTGCGCCGAATTGCCGATGGGACGTGTCTGGAGCTTCCGCGTGCGCACGGTGGCGAGGGCGCCCTTGGCGATCATCTTCGGCCCCACCAGCTCCGAGACCGTTGCGATCTTGGCGCCTGCCGCCCGGTAGCTCTCGCGCCACTCGTCGGCGAGCACCTCGAGCTCGATTCCCTGGCGGCGGCGAAAGTGCGCCGCGTGGCGGGGCGTGGCCTGCCCGATCAGCACAAGCCCGGCGCCGGCCGCCTCGAACTCGTCCCGGGCGTGGTCCAACTGGACCGCGTGTTCCTTACAGAAAATTCAGCCCCAGTGGCGGAGCCAGACCAGCGCTACCGGGCGGTCGTGCCAGAGATCTCCCAGGCGGACCTCGTTGCCGTCCTGGTCGGGCAGCACGATGTCTGCAAGCGCGTCAGCCCGCACGGGCGCGTCCGAGATGATGCGGTCCTGAGGCGCCGGCGGCCACGTCGGCAAGCGTACAGCTACGCGATACTCCCGCTCGAAATGGGTTCGCCGGAACCGCTTTGGAAGCCCTCGCCGGCCCGTGCCGAGCGCGCCACGATCACGCGTTACCGGCGCTGGTTGGAGCAAACCCGCGGGCTCAAACTGGGCTCCTACGAAGAGCTGTGGCGGTGGTCGGTGCGGGACCTCGAGGAGTTCTGGCTGTCGATCATCGAGTTCTTCGACGTGCGTTTCTCGCGAGAGCCGGAGAAGGTGCTTGGCAGGCGCGAGATGCCCGGAGCGCAGTGGCTCCCGGGCGCGCGGTGCAGCTATGCCGAGCACATCTTCCGGGACAAGTCCCCGGATGAGATAGCGCTCCGGCACGCATCCGAGCTGCGCGAGCCCGGCGAATGGAGCTGGGGCCAGCTGCGCGAGCACACCGCTGCAATCGCCGCGGGACTCCGCAACCTGGGGGTGGGCGAGGGTGACCGCGTGGCCGCCTACCTTCCCAATATCCCGGAGACGGTCGCGGCCTTTCTCGCATGCGCTTCGCTGGGCGCGATCTGGTCCTCTGCCGCGCCCGAGTTCGGCGCGCGTAGCGTGATCGACCGCTTTGGTCAGATCGAGCCGAAGGTACTGCTGGCGATCGATGGCTACCGCTACGGGGGGCGCGACTTTGACCGCCGCCAGGTGGTGCGGGAGATCGCCGATTCGGTTCGGTCGGTGCAGCGCCTCGTCACGCTCGGCTACCTTGACGGATCGGGCTGGGAGCCGGGCTTTCTGGGATCGGGAGACCTCGAGTTCTCGCCCCTTGACTTCGCCCACCCGCTCTGGGTGCTCTATAGCTCGGGCACCACTGGGCTACCGAAGCCGATCGTCCACGGGCAGGGCGGAATCTTGCTCGAGCAGTTGAAGAAGAGCCATCTCCATCTAGATGCCCAGCCGGGTGATCGCTTGTTCTGGTTCTCCACCACGGGCTGGATGATGTGGAACTTTCTCGTCGGGGTGCTGTTGACCGAGGCCTCGATCGTGCTCTACGACGGCAATCCCGGCCACCCCGACCTCGGCACGCTGTGGACCCTTGCGCAGCGCACCGGCATGACCTGCTTCGGCACCAGCGCGGCCTTCATCAGCTCCTGCATGAAGGCGGGGCTCGAGCCCGCATCCGGCGGCGAACTGCCGAATCTGCGGGCGGTCGGCTCGACCGGTTCGCCGCTCGCGCGCGAGGGCTTCCGCTGGATCTATGACCAGCTGGGGCCCGACGTCTGGTTGTTCTCGACCTCCGGCGGGACCGACGTGTGCACGGCGTTTGTAGGCGGAGTCCCGACGCTGCCGGTGAGGGAAGGCGAGCTCCAGGGCCGGGCGCTCGGCTGCGCAGTCGAGGCTTGGGATCCGGAGGGCAGGTCGGTGGTGGGCGAGGTCGGAGAGCTGGTCATTAGCCAGCCGATGCCCTCGATGCCGATCTACTTCTGGGGCGATGAGGACGGCTCGCGTTACCGCGAAAGCTACTTCTCGATGTATCCCGGGATCTGGCGCCACGGCGACTGGATCGAGATCACGCCGCGCGGGACCGCGATCATCTACGGGCGCTCGGACTCGACGATCAACCGCGGCGGCGTCAGGATGGGTACGAGCGAGATCTACCGCGCGGTTCTCGACGTCCCGGATGTGCTCGACGCTCTCGTCCTGGATCTCCCGCGAGAGGGAACGGGGGGATGGATGCCGCTCTTCGTGGTGCTGCGCGACGGGGCCAAGCTCGACCACGGGCTGGTGGCGGCGATCAAGCGCAGGATCCGCGAGGAAGCCTCACCGCGCCACGTGCCGGACGATGTGCGGCAGATCGCCGAGGTGCCGCGCACGCTCTCGGGCAAGGTGCTCGAGGTTCCGGTCAAGCGCATTCTCATGGGCACCGCGCCCGAGCAGGCGGCCAGCCGCGAATCACTGGCTAACCCCGAGGCGCTCGATTACTTTGTCGCGCTGGCCCAAGAGCGAGATTTCGCGCGGGACTGACACGCGCGCCGTTGGGGAGACCGACTTGCGGCGGCCCACCGGCGCGGTTCTCTACCCTAGTTCGAGAGCCGCGCCCACGGCTCTCAGGGAACCCTTACCTGCGTCTGACTTGGCCACCAGCCGCCTGTGATGAGATGTTCCCCACTGACGCGGCGACCACGCCGTAATCCTCGAACTGAAGCGATTCCAAGATGAAGCTATTCCGTCTCGTCCTTCCGCTCCTCGCGGGCGCTGTCGCCGGCGCGATCGTCGCACTCGCCGTCGGCGGAAGCGGCTCGACCCGTACGATCTCTTCGACCACCGTGCTGCCGGAGGCCAATGCCGCTCAGCCGGCCTCCCTAGGTCCCGCTCACGGCCTGTCGGTCAGCCAGCTGTACCGCAGATCCGACGCGGGCGTGGTCGACATCACGACCTCCTCCACGCAGAGCAGCGGCATCTTCGGCTTCGGCCGTCAGCGGACCGAGGGTGAAGGCGCCGGCGTGGTGTTCGACAAGCGGGGAGACATTCTCACGGACGAGCACGTGGTCAGCGGGGCCAATTCGGTCACCGTGACCTTCCCCACCGGCCGCAAGGCGAAGGCGACGGTGCTGGGTTCGAACACCGGCGCCGATGTAGCCGTGATTCGCGTCCACGTGCCGGCATCGGTTCTGCACCCGCTTCCGTTCGCGAACTCGGCCGGCGTCCAGGTCGGCGACGGTGTGATCGCGATCGGCAGCCCCTTCGGCTTGCCGAATACGGTTACCACGGGCATCGTGAGCGCTGTCGGGCGGACGATCACGGCCCCGAATCAGTTCACGATCGCCAACGCGATTCAGACCGACGCGGCGATCAACCCGGGTAACTCCGGCGGCCCGCTGATCGATTCAAACGGTCAGGTCATCGGTCTCAACGACCAGATCGAGACCAACAACACCAACGGTCAGGGCCAGGGATCTAGCTCGGGCGTCGGGTTCGCGACGCCCTCGTCCAGCGACGTGCACATCGCCACCCGGATCATCTCCACCGGCAAGGCGCAAAACGCCTACGTCGGCGTCAGCCTCGACCCGACGGTTCAAGGCGGAGCCGCGATCTCGAAGAGCGCCCAGCCCACCACCAGCGGATGTCAGCAGTCCCCGATCGTGCCGGGCGGGCCCGCGTCGAAGGCGGGGCTGAAGCCCGGGGACCTGATCACCGCTGTGAACGGCAAGCGCGTGACGTCCGTCGACCAATTCGTGGGGACGGTAGCCGGCTACGCGCCCGGCGACATCGTGACCTTCACCATCAAGCGCAGCGGGCAGACCTTGCACGTCAACGTCAAGCTCGGCGCGCAGCCGAAGAGCCCGCAAGCCTGCAGCGGCGGGGGCGGCGGGGGCGGCGGCCTGCTCCCCTAAGCCTGCGCGAGCTGCGCCGCCGACTGAACCTGCACCAGCGTCCGTTCCATCAGCTCGCGGTGGACGGAACGGGTATTCCCCTCCCGCCGGTGCCAGTGCCCGTCTGGTTCGAGCGTCCAGCCGAAGGTGTCGTCGGCCAGGCAACGGTCGAGGGTGTCGTCGAGCTCGGCCTGGAGCTCGGATCGCTCAATCGGCACCACCAGCTCGACCCGGTCGTCAAGGTTCCGCGGCATCAGGTCGGCCGAGCCGATGTAGTAGCGCCGCTCCTCCCCGCGATGGAAGGCGTAGACCCGTGAGTGCTCGAGAAACCGCCCCACCACCGAGACGACAGTGATCGTCTCCGAGACGCCCTCGATTCCCGGCCGCAGGCAGCAGATGCCGCGCACGTTGAGGTCGATCGGCACGCCGGCCTGGGAGGCCCGGTAGAGGGCCTCGATGCACCTCTGATCGACCAGCGAGTTCATCTTCATCACGATCCGCGTGGACTCGCCCGCCTGATGAGCCGCGATCGTCCTCGAGATCTCCTCGAGCAGAGGCTCCCGCAGCGAATCCGGGGCGACCAAGATCTTGCGCTGGCGCCGGGGGTGTCCATAGCCGGTCAGGGTGTTGAACAGACTTGCCACCTCCTGCCCCAGCTCGTGGTCCGTCGTGAACAGGCCGAAATCCTCGTAAAGGCGGGCGGTCCTGGCGTGGAAGTTGCCGGTCCCGATCATCACGTAGTGGCGCACTCCCTCGCGCTCTCGCCGCACCACGAGGATCGCCTTGGCGTGGGTCTTGAGCCCGGGGATGCCGTGGACCACGTGCGCTCCCACCTCCTCCAGGGCCCGCGACCAGCGGATGTTGCGGCGCTCGTCGAAGCGGGCCTTGAGCTCCACCATGCAGACCGCCTGCTTGCCGTTCTCGGCCGCCTGGATCAGCGCCGGCACCAGCGCCGAGTCATCGGAGGTCCGGTAGACGGTCATCTTGATCGCTAGTACTCCGGGGTCCTCGGCCGCCTGCTTGACGAACCGCTCGACGCTCGTCGCGAACGAGTGGTAGGGGAAGTGGACGAGCACGGGACCGGCGCGCATGGCGGCAAAGACGTCGGGCTGCTCGTCGGCGCGGCCGGGCGCGGGGACGAACTCCGGGTGGGTCAGGGGGGTCCAGGGGGCCTGGCGTAGCTCGGGATGCCCGTCAAGACCGGCGATCTGCCAGAGGTCTGAGAGGTCGAGCAGGCCCTCCACGTCGTAGACCTGCGCCTCCGCCACGCCGAGCCACTCGACCAGCCGCGAACGCAGCACGGGGTCCATGCCCGCCCCCACTTCGAGCCGCACGACCTCGCCGAAGCGGCGGCGGCGCAGCTCGTCCTCGACAGCCTGGAGCAGATCGTCGGCCTCGTCGGATATCTCGAAGTCGGCATCGCGCGTGACCCGGAAGAGGTCGTAGCTGATGATCTCCATGCCCGGGAACAGGTCGTCGAGATGGCGGGCGATGATGTCCTCGAGCGGGACGAAGGTGTCAGTCGCGATCTCGACGAACCGTGGCAGAACCTCCTTGGGAACCTTCACCCGGGCGATCACCTCGTGGTCGAGCTCGGGATCGCGCATGCGCACGATCAGGCTCAGGGACAGGTTTGAGATGTACGGAAAAGGTCGTCCGTGTCCGATCGCCAGCGGGGTCAGAACGGGGAAGATCTGATCCCGGAAATGCCGCGCGATCTGGTCCGCCGAGGCGACCGATTGCTCGCAGTCGATGATGGAGATGCCGTGCTCGGCCAGCGCCGGGCGGATCACGCGCTCGAACGCGCGCGAATGGCGGCGGTCCAGCGCGCTCACCATCTCCGCGATCGAGGCGAGGGTCGCAGACGGTGCGAGGCCATCCGGCCCGCGAGCGTCTATGCGCGCGTCGACCTGGTCGTGGAGGCCGGCCACCCTGATCATGAAGAACTCGTCCAGGTTGTCGACGAAGATCGCCAGAAACTTCACGCGCTCGATCAGTGGCAGCAGGTCGTCCTCGGCCAGCTGCAGCACGCGGTCATTGAAGTCGAGCCAGGAGAGCTCGCGGTTCCAGTACAGCTCTGGATCTTGGAGGTCCCGCGCCGGAGCGGTGGGCACGACCTCCGTGGTCGCAGCCGGCGCCCCAGGCGACGGGAGCGTTTCGGCGCGTGCTTGTTGCATCGTGTAACTGTATACGGGCTGCGTCATCTGACCGCAGCGCGGGGTCCAGTCCTCAGGCGATCACGAGCTCGCGCCCGAACACCCGGGCAAACGCCTCGCCATCGCCGTAGCGCTCAACGCTCCACCGTGGTAGCGCAACGCTCTCCTCGTGGCCATCGACATGGAGGCCTACCCCTTCCCCGTCCGCGCTGAGCTCGACCTGCGATACGGCTTGGTCGTGTCCGCGCTCCAGATGCTCGGCCAGCCTCACGATCACCGCGCAGCGCGACACCAACTCCTTGTCACCGGGGCGCGTGAGGGAGGCGAGCTCACCGAGCCTCGGTATGCCCTTGCGGTGAAACCGGGCTATCCGAGCGATCAGCGCGCGCTCTCGCGGGTCGAACCCAGGAAGCTCGGCCGCGAGGATCAGATACTCGGAATGCTTGTGGTGGTCGTCGTAGTCGACGCTCACGCCGACGTCGTGCAGCATCGCGGCCGCCCACAGCAACTCCCTCTCGCCCGGACGCGGGTGGATCACTTCCTGCTCCCCGAGCGAGTCGAACATCTGCATCGACAGGCGCGCCACGTGCTCGACGTGGGCCATGTCCGACTCGTACTGGACGGCGAGGTTGATGACCGCCGCCCGGCGGACATCCTCGAACAGGGGACTTCGACCCGATTCCCCATCGAACAGCGCGCGGGCGAAGAAGACGCCTTCCCGTAGCCCGGCTTCGGTGACCTCGATTCCCTGAAAGCCGCCCAGGTCCACGACCGCCTCGATCACCAGGGCAGCGGCCAGGACGATGTCCTCGCGCCCCGGCTTGATCCCATAGACAGTGCGCCTTTTGCGGACCGGCAGCGCGGCCAGCGTCCCCACGAGCTCCGCCAAGGCCTTGCGGGTCATGACGTACCCCTGGACGCCCAGGTCGCGAAAGCCGGAGGCGTGCATGGCGGCGGCCGCAAGGTTGCGAACCGAGCCGCCGAGGCCGACCAGACGGTTCTCCAAATTCCCCGCCCCAACCCCCGGAGATCCACCGTTCTGGGTCGCGCCCACACCGGCGCGCAGCCACTCCAGGCGGGCCAGCGTATCCCGCGTGCGGGCTCGCACCGCCTTTAGCTCGGAGGCGCGCGCCGGTGCGCGGCCGGGCAACAGCTCTTCTGTCAAGGTGACCGCGCCAAGCGCAAACGACGGGCGTTCGTATGCCTGCCGGGCGGCGACCCGGATCAGCTGCAGGCTGCCACCCCCGAGCTCGAGCACGATGCCGTCGCGCAACGTGGAGGTGTTCGCCGCCGCCACGTAGCCGAGCCAGGCCTCCTGGTCTTCGGAGAGCACGTCGATCCTCAGCCCCGAGCGCGCCTGCGCCACGCGGAGGAACTGCTCCCTGTTGGCGGCCTCGCGGATGGCGCTGGTCGCGACCGCGTGCACGTCCTCGCGACCGAGCCCGTTTGCGCGGCAGAAGCGCGCGAACACCGAGAGCGTCTCGAGCCCGCGGGCGATGGCCTTGACGCTCAGGCGGCCGCTCGCGGCCAGGCCGGCGCCGATGCGCACATCCTCGTAGAGCTCGTCCGTGCGTTTCCACCACCGCCCCCCCCGCCCGTAACTGAAGACGACCAGCCGCCACGAGTTCGAGCCCAGGTCGATCACCGCGACCCTGCGCGCGTGTGAGGTCCCGCCGGCCGCCGGACCGATGACGCCGGCGCTCACCGTGCCCCCGTCAACGCGGCGCTCACGCCACTGACTTGATCGCGGCGAGGAGCATTCCGTAAGAGGGCTCCCCGACGATCGCATGTGCCCTACCCCGGGGTCCAGTCACCACGATCGTCGGGGTAGTGTTGAACCCTTGGCGAGCCGCGGCGCGCTTGTCGACAGCCACGGCCTCATGCAGCTGCTTGAGCGCACTGTCGGAGCGCCACTTGCGGTAGCGCAGTCCGGGCACCTGGCGGGCCAATCCGTCCAGGTAGTAGGGGGTGACGTAGGCCGTGCCCTCGCTCCCTTGCTCGGCGTAGAAGATCTGCACGTAGTACCAGGCCAGGTTCTGCCTGCCCGCGGCGTAAGCGGCGGCCTGCTGACCCGCGAAGCCGCCGCGGCCAAGCGGGCCCGCGCAAGTGGCCGTGCAGAGCGAGCGGTATTCCAGCTTGACCTCACCGCTCCTGACCTGGTGGGAGATGAGTTGCCGCTCCGCGCCGAGAGCAAAGGCCTGACACACCGAACACTCGAGGTCCGCGAATTCGATCACCGTCACCGGCGCCCGCGGGGAGCCGAGCGTCACTCCCGATTGGGGGACGCCGCGCAGAAGCCGCGCCACCGCGGAGGCGTCGGCTCTTGCCTGGGGGCTGCCGGGCTTTGGCGGCCCGGCCCCAGTTCCCCGCGAGATCGCGATCGCGACGGCGACGAAAGCCACGGCGATCAGCACCGACCCCGCCGCGCGGCGCCATCTCCGCTCCCGGCGCACGCGGCGCAGACGCTCCTCCTCGCTGTCGGCCGGGACGGCCCGAGAGGGTTGTCTTCCTTTTGTCGCGGCGGCCAAGGTAGGGGGGCAGACGATAGCGGGCGGGCCTCAGGTTCCCGTCAACGGCGCCGCTACCCTAAAGTGCACGATGATGTCGCCTCAAACGGGGGCCCTGCGCAGCGACACCGCGGCGCCTTTGCGAGAGCCGGACGGCCGGCTCCGAGTCGCGGTGATCGACCGCGACTCGGGCTTCCTGCGCGTGCTCGCCAACCGGCTGGAGGCGGTGGGCTGGGACCTTCGACCGCTTCCGGCCCCGGTCACGCCGGAGCGGCTGGTCGAGATGCGTCTGCACGCGCTGGTCGCCGATATCGCCGTGCTGGGACCTGACAGCTGGCATTACCTCGAGCGCCTGTGCGCGCGCCTTCCGAGCATGGTCATGGTGATCTGCACGGGCCCCTCGTCTGTCGCCCAGCGCGTGCGCGGGTTGCGCATCGGCGCGGATGCATGGATCACCAAGCCCTGCCACCCCGAGGAGGTGATCGCGGTCGTGCAGGCTGCAGTGCGCCGCCATCGCCGTAGCGAGCTGCCGCTGATGGAGCAGGCGATCGACGTGGGCGAGGTGAGAATCCGTCCCGACCGGCACCAGGCGTACGTCGGTGAGCTCAGCCTCGAGCTGACGGCGCGCGAGTTCGAGATCCTCTACCTCCTCTGCCAGGCGGGGCGAGTGCTCCGGCGCGAGGAGATCTACGAAACCCTCTGGGGCTATGCGATGGCTCGCGGCGACCGGTCCGTCGACGTGTTCGTGGGCAAGCTGCGGCAGAAGCTTCGCAGCGGCTCACCGGGGTGGACGTACATACACACGCACTTCGGGGTCGGCTACCGGTTTGCCGCGGAGCGCGAGGGAGGCGTCGCCCAACCGGTGCAGGAGGGCGGCTTCCCCGTCGCACAGGCCCACGAGCTAACTATGCTGGCCGGCAGTCGTGGCCACTCAGAAGTCCAAGCGCAAGCGGCGCAGCCCGGCTCAACAGCCACGGGGCGCTAGAGCTCCCCGCCGGGAGCACCGAGAGCAGCGCCGGCTCGCGGCCGAGTCCCAGCGACGTGCGGCCAACCGCACGCTGGGAACGGTCGGAGAGCGGCCGGAGGGGCCGTTCGGAGGCATTCCGGTATCCGAGCTGGCGATTCTCGCCGGCGCTGTCGCGTTCGTCGTCGGCCTGGTGGGGGGAGGCGGACCGCCGCTGTACGTCGGGCTGGTCGTTGTCGCGCTGGGGGTGGTCGAGTTCACCGCCCGGGAGCATTTTTCGGGCTACCGCTCGCACACAACCCTGCTCGCCGCCATGCCCACGCTGGGGGTGGCCACCGCATTAGAGCTCACGGTAGGCTCGCCGAGCGACCGCCTCGCGCTGCTCGCCTTGGTCGTGCCGGTGTACGCGGCGCTGTTCTTTGCACTGCGGCGCAGGTTCTTGGCCGCCCGCCAGGCCCGCTTGGCCCGCCCGCCGGCACCCTGAGGGCCCACCTCTCCGTGGCCGACGACCAGCTCAAGACCTACCGTCGCAAGCGCGACTTCGCGCGCACGCCCGAGCCCACCGGCGCGCGCTGCAAACGGGCACCACGCCTCCCCCGCTTCACGGTTCAGGAGCACCATGCGCGGAGGCTGCATTGGGACCTGCGCTTAGAGCACGACGGAGCGCTCGCCTCCTGGGCCATTCCCAATGGCATCCCCATGGAGCCCGCCGACAACCGGCTCGCGGTGCGGACAGAGGATCACCCGCTCGAATACCTCGAGTTCGAGGGCGACATCCCGTCCGGGGAGTACGGCGCCGGGACCATGCGCATCTGGGACCGCGGGACCTTCGAGCCGCACAAGTGGGAGCACAACAAGGTGGAGGTCACCCTCCACGGGGGTCTCCTGCGCGGCCGTTACGCGCTGTTCGCGCTCAAGCCACGGACCGGCGACGCGGGAACGGACCAGGGCGACTGGATGATCCACCGCATGGACCCGGGCGATCCAGGGCGCAAGCCGATGCCCGAGCGAATCGTGCCGATGTTGGCCCGGGCGACGGACGCGGTCCCTCGGCCGGAGGCGGATTGGTCGTTCGAGCTGAAATGGGACGGGGTCAGAGCGATCGCGTACGCTCGCCCCGGTCGGCTCCGGCTCGAGAGCCGCAACCAGCGGGAGATCACGGACTCCTACCCGGAGGTTCGCGGGCTGGTGCGCGACCTCGGCATGCACGAAGCGGTGCTCGACGGCGAGATCGTCGCCTTCGACGACACCGGTGGGCCGAGTTTCGAGCGGCTCCAGAGCCGCATGCACGTCGCCTCCGCGGCGGCGATCCGTCGCCTTCAAGCCTCCATTCCAGTCGTGTACGCGATCTTTGATCTGCTCTATCTCGATGGCCAACCGCTACTCGATGTCAGCTACCAAGAACGGCGCGAGCGCCTGGAACGGCTGGGTCTCGGCGGCTCCGCCTGGCAGGTCCCGGCGGCCCACCGCGGCGCGGGCACGAGTCTGCTGGAGGCCACCCGGCGACGCGGGCTCGAGGGGATCATCGCCAAGCGGCTCCGTTCCCCTTACGAACCCGGCAGGCGCAGCGGTGCGTGGCTGAAGATCAAAAACCGGTCCAGCCAAGAGTTCGTGATCGGCGGCTGGCTTCCGGGAGAGGGCAGGCGCACCGACCGCATCGGCGCTCTGCTGGTCGGCTACTACGAGGACCGGGAGCTGGTGTTCTCCGGCCGTGTGGGGACGGGCTTTACCGAGAGGACGCTGTCCGAGCTCGCCGACCGCCTGGGCCCGCTGCGAACCGAGCGCAGCCCGTTCGCGCGTGGGCCCGCTCCACCGCGCGGCGCCGTGTTCGTAGAGCCGGAGCTCATGGCCCAAGTGGAGTTCGCTCAGTGGACGGCGGAGGGCGTGCTGCGCGCCCCCTCGTTCAAGGGTCTCTGCGAAGACCGCGAGCCCATCGAGGTCGTGCGCGAGAGCGGGCGCCCGACCCGACCCGATCCGGACGGCCCTCCGGAGAGGGAAGACCCCGCGCCCGGAAACGAGGCCGCCACAGAGGTCCCGGCAGCGACCCCGGAAACGCTCTTTGACCAGGTGAGCTCCCTTCCCGATGGGGCGCTGAGCGTCCAGGTGGACGGCCGGGCGCTCAAGCTCTCCAACTGGGACAAGGTCCTCTTCCCCCAGACCGGTTTCACCAAGGGCGATCTGA
>JAFAPR010000034.1 GCA_019247075.1 Solirubrobacterales bacterium | reverse complement strand
GGCCGTCGTCGTCGCCGTGATTCTGCTGGGCACCCTTCAGCCTGTCATGCCCGCCGGGGCCGAACCTGCGATCGCGGGGGGTGGCGGCGGCGCTGAACCTGCGCTCGGGGGGGGTGCCGGCGGCGCTGCACCGGCGCCCGCGGGGGGCGCCGCCGGCGCTGAACCGGCGGGGGGGTGCCGCCGGCGCTGAACCGGCGGGGGGTGCCGCCGGCGCTGAACCGGCGCCCGCGGCGGGTGGGAGTTCGACCCTCTCCGTGGCTCCGTCGCGCTGGGTGTTTCCGCTCGCGCCCCGCTACCGCGTGCTAAAGCCACTGTTGTGGAGCCAGGACCAGGGCGTCGACATCGGGACCGTCAACGGCGCCTGCGGCCGAAAAGTGGTGGAGCGGGCGATCGCAGCGGGCAAGGTCGTGCGCGAAGGGATCGGCGGCTTCGGGCCGTACGCGCCGGTCGTGAGGGTGGCGACAGGACGCTATGCGGGCCGCTACATCTATTACGGCCACGCCAAGCCCGCGCTCGTGCACGTCGGCGCGCACGTCAGGGCGGGGCAGCCGATCGCCGAAGTCGGCTGCGGCATCGTCGGATATTCAACCGGGCCCCACCTCGAGATCGGCATCAGCGCTCCGGGCGGTCCGACCTGCTGTCCTGCCTTCGGCCAGACCTCGCAGCTGATGTACCGGCTCGTGGACGCGCTGTACCGGCGCCGCCCATAGCCGGCCCGGCTCCCTCGCCCCAGTCCGCTACGCCGACGGGCCCGTGACGACCGTCTCCGCCTCGCCGGGTCCGCGACCATCGCCCCCGGCCGCCTGGTGCTCGGGGTTCCACGAGTACGCGTACTCGGGACGATCGTTTGCCTGCCACAGCGGCGTCAGCCGCAACGGGCGGAAGGTATCCCACATCACGGCAAGCTCATCGGTGCGCTTCGCCCCCAGTGCGCGCTCCACGGCGCCGGGCTGGGGCCCGTGGGGCAGGCCCGAGGGATGGAGCGTGACGCTGCCGATCTCGACCCCCTTGCGCGCTCTGTAGTCGCCGTCGGCGTAGAACATGACCTCTTCGGACTGGATGTTCGAGTGGTGGTAGGGAAGCGGAACGGCCTCCGGATCCCAATCGAGCAGCCGCGGCGCGAACGTGCAAAGCACGAAGCCCTGGCCCTGGAAAGTCTGGTGGGAGGGCGGCGGCAGGTGGAAGCGACCCGCGCGCGGCTCGAAGTCCATGGCGTTGAAGGCGTACGGCCACACGTAGCCGTCCCAGCCGACCACATCGAAGGGATGGCGGTCGAGCAGGAACTCCTGGAGGCCCGCGCGCACCCGCACCATGAGCCGGTGCTCGCCGGGATCATCCACCGTCTCGAGCCCAGCGGGAGGCCGGAAGTCGCGCTGGGAGTACGGAGCATGCTCGAGCAACTGTCCGTAGCGGTTGCGGTAACGGGCCGGCGTCTCGATCTCGCCCGGCGTGTGGAAGCAGAGCCAGAACTGCTCACCCGGATCGAGCTCCCAGGCCACCGTCGTGCCGCGTGGGATCACCAGGTAATCCCGCTCCCGGAACGCGACGCGACCGAACACGGTGCGCAAGACGCCCCGGCCGCGGTGCACGTAGATCACCTCGTCGCCCTCGCCGTTGCGGTAGAAGCCCTCGAGCGCGTCGGTCGGCTTGCAGACGGAGACCTCGATGTCGTCGTTGAACATGAGAAGCCGGCGGCCGCCGAGCGGGTCCCCGCCCGCCTCCACACCGCGCAGGTCGGCGAGCCTGTGGACGTGGACCTCGGGATCCCAGGCAAGGCGCTCGAGCCGCCGCAGCGGTCCCACCTCGGCGATCCGGCATGGCGAGCCCGCGTGATAGAGGATCGATTCGTTGCCCGAGAAGCCCTCGTAGCCCATCACCTCCTCGACCAGCAGCGTTCCGTTTCGCTGAAACTGCGAGTGGCGCTTGGCGGGAACTGTCCCGAGGCTGGCGTAGCGCATGGCTAGATGGTAGGGACGCTTGGAGGTTTCCCTCCTATAGGGTTCAAAACGTCCAACTCACCGCTGTCGGGACAACGCGGCGAGGGTAGGCGCCGGAGGGGCCGGTGCCCATCAGAGGTTCCCGCGCTTCTCCTGCTCGCGCTCGATCGCCTCGAACAGCGCCTTGAAGTTGCCCTCTCCGAAGCCGCGCGCGCCGTGGCGCTCGATCAGCTCGAAGAAGATCGTCGGCCTGTCGCCGAGCGGAGCGGTGAAGATCTGGAGCAGGTACCCCTCGTCGTCGCGGTCGACCAGGATCCCGAGCCTGCTGAGGTCCTCGAGCCGCTCGTCGATCTCCCCGACCCGCTCCGGCACCTCCTCGTAGTAGGTGTCGGGCGTGTTCAGGAAGCGAATCCCGCGCTTGCGCAGCTCGGCGACCGTGCGCACGATGTCCTTCGTCGTCAGCGCGATGTGCTGCGCGCCCGCGCCCTCGTAGAAGTCGAGGTACTCGTCAATCTGCGACTTGCGCTTGCCCTCGGCGGGCTCGTTGATGGGGAACTTGACGCGGCCGTCACCGTTGGTCACGACCTTCGACATCAGCGCCGAGTACTCCGTGGAGATCGCCTCGTCGGTGAAGTGGATCATCTCGGTCATGCCGAACACGTCCTCGTAGTAGGTGACCCACCGCTCCATCGCGCCCAGTTCGACGTTGCCCACGATGTGGTCGATGCTGTGGACCAGGTCCTGCGGCCGTGGGCCGTCGTTGACGACCGGCGCGAAGCCGGGCAGGAACGGACCTTCGTACGCGGAGCGGTCGACGAACCGGTGGATCGTCTCGCCGTAAGTGGCGACGTCGGCGATCCCCACACGGCCGTGATCGTCGCTTGAGTCGTGCGGCTCGGCGTGGCCTGTCGCACCCCGCGATGTCGCCTCCCGGTAGGCGTTGTCGACGTCGGGAACGGACAGTGCGATCACCTTGACGCCGTCGCCGTGGCGCGCATGGTGGACCGCCACATCGGTGCCCGAGCGCAGCGTGCCGGTCAGCACGAGGCGGATGTCGCCCTGCTTCAGCACATGCGAGACGCGGTCGCGAAGGCCTGTCTCCAGCCCCGCATACGCGACCTCGGTGAAGCCGAATGCGCGCTGGAAGTAGTAGCTGGCCTCCGCGGCATTACCGACCCACAGCTCTACGTGGTCGATGCCGTGCAGCGGCATGAAGTCCTTCACCGGCGCTGCGCCGACCGTCTCAGCGGTCGTTGTCATGAAGTCCTCCCAGGCGCTCGGCCGCCAGCTCTTGGGCGGCGATCAACGTGTTCGTGCCCGCTGCGGCGGCACGGGCATAGATCTCCCCGAGCGTCTCCCCGATCCGCTCGATGGAACGCTCCACGCGCTCTGAGTCGAAGCCGTGCAGCTCATCGGAGACCGCGATCAGGCCGCCGGCGTTGACCACGAAGTCGGGCGCCCAGACGACGCCGCGCTTGCGTAGCGCGTCCGCCACCGAGTCGCTGGCGAGCTGGTTGTTCGCCGCGCCGGCGACGACGGAGACGTGCAGGTTCGCGACCGAGTCGTGGTCAAGCATGCCGCCCAGCGCGCACGGCGCCAGCACGTCCGCCTCGGCGACCATGGCCTGATGCGGTTCGAGCCAGCGCGCCCCGAGCTGATCGGCCAGTTCGCGCTTGTGCTGATCGACGTCGGAGACCGTCAACTCGGCTCCCGCCGCATCGAGGCGCACGGCCAGCTTCGAACCGACGTGGCCAAGGCCGATGACGAGCACGTGGCGGCCCTCGAGCTGGCCCCGCAGCGACCCGCGAACCGCGACCTCGACACCGTGGGCGGTGTACGGACTTGGGTCACCGGAGCCTCCCTGGGCTCGCGGGCGCCCGGAGACGTGGTCGGTGAAACGCGCCATGTAGCCGATGTCTTCTTCGGAGGTGCCCGCGTCCTGGGCGGTGATGTATTGACCCCCGAAGGAGTCGACCAACTCGGCGAAGTCGCGTAGCGCCAGGCGGCGGTGGTAGGCGTCGGGAGGCGAGTCGGGCTCGGCCGCGATCACGCCCTTGCCGCCGCCGAGCCTCAGTCCCGCGACCGCCGCCTTGAAGGTCATGGCCCGGGCCAGCCGCTTGACGTCGAGGATCGCGTCGTCCGCGGTGCGGTAGGGCTCAAACCGCAAGCCGCCGAGCGAACGGCCGTCGACGGTCCTGTGGACCGCAATCGCCATCGTAAGGCCCGAACGCTTGCCTTCCCGGACGCGGATCTCGTGGTAGTCGCTGAACAGCGGACGACCGGGCGCTAGCGCGGTCATCGCGACACCACTTTGGCCCGGGAGCGCAGCTCTCCGATGTAGCCGTCGCTTGCTTGTTCAAAGAAACCGCCAACCACCTCAATCACCTCCTGGATCGACTCTGCCCGGTAGAGCACCGGCTGGTAGGCGGTGATGTCGTAATCCGCCGTACCCATCTCCACGAGGTCGAGCGGCCGGTGGTCCATGCCCCGGAACTCCTCGATCTCGCCGTAGCTCGAAAGGATGCCCGCCCCGTACGCCCGGACCTCGCCGGCTTCGATCACCGTGCCGAACTCGAGCGAGAACCAGAACACCCGGGAGAGGAAACGGATGTTTTCGATGTCCTTCAGCCGGCGGATCGCAAATCCTGCCTGGCGATGCAAGTCGCGCTCCTCCCGGGTGTAGGCGATCGTGGGAGCGGGCAGGCCCGGCTGCCAGGCAAGAGCCCGCGGCGATTTCGTTGCGCCGGGCGCGGTAGACGGGGTCGCCGGAGCCCGGATGGTCCTTGGCCAGGTGGACGGTGACCCCGCCGCTTTCGTCGGTGGTTACCGGCGAGTAGAGCTGGCCCTCTTCATACATCCCTGTTATCAGCGTGTAGCACTTTTCGACAGATGTCGCAAGTCTGCACAGTCTGTAGTGGCAGATTGCATTCCCAATCCCCGTACGCCGGTAGGATTCTGTACAGATTGCCCATGACCGGTAGCACGCGGTTCGACCCCCTCGATGCTCGCCTGATCGCGGCGCTGCGAAACAACCCTCGGGTGGGGCTGCTCGAGGTAGCGCGGCAGCTGGGCGTCGCGCGCGGGACCGTGCAGGCGAGGCTGCGGAAGCTCGAGGCGAGCGGGGTGATCACCGGCCACGGGCCGGAGATCGATGCCCGCGCGCTGGGCTACGGCATCGCAGCCTTCGTCCTCATCGAGCTGGCCCAGGGGCGGCTCGGGGAGGCGGTCACCGTGATGGAAGGTATACCGGAGGTGCTCGAGGCCGACGGCGTGAGCGGTCCCCAGGACCTCATCTGTCGCGTCGTCGCACGCGACACCGAGCACCTCCAACAGCTCATCAACGAGCTGCTGAGCACTCCGGCGATCCGTCGCTGCACCAGCTACATCGTGCTCTCGCGCCAGGTACCGCCCCGCACGCTGCCCCTGGTCACGGCCACGGGACGTTCCAATTGACCGGGTACGCGCATGCGCGCACCCGCCGCCCGCACATGGCCCGAGCGGCGCAAATGTGCGCCGGCCACCCTAATCGTCAGTCCAGATGCTGGCGGTGAGCGATTGCGGCGGCCTGCGTGCGAGTGCGCACGCCGAGCTTGGAGAGAATCCGCGATACGTGCACGCTCGCCGTCTTCTCGGCCATGTACAGCGCGTTGCCGATCTGCCGGTTGGTCGCGCCCTGGGCGAGCAGGGCGAGCACCTGCCGCTCACGGGGAGTGAGGCCAAAGGCGTCCTCCTCGTCTGGTTCCCCGCCAAGCGCCCGAGCTCCGTCACCGCGACCGTCGCTGACAGAGTCGGCGACATCGAGGCGAGCACGCCCCACTAGCGCGGACAGCTCGGCCTCCAGCCAGCCCGACCCGAGCGAGTGCGCCGCCCGCAGGCCGGCTGCCGCCACCTCGGCGGCCGCCTCGCGGTCGCCCTGCTCGACATACGCCTCTGCGGCCCTGAAGCGCGCGATCACGGCGCGGTACGGCCGATGAAGCCGATCCCACTCCTCGACTGCCTTGATCCACGACTTGGGGTCGGCCTTCCCGCGTGCCCGCGCGTACTCTGCGGCTCCGAACGCAAGCCAGGCCCGCTCAACCGGGCCGCCCTCTTCGGCCACGGCCCGCAGGCGGTCCATGTGGATCCGGGCGCGCGTCACGGCGTCCTTCTCCTGCTGCTTTTCGCGCAGATCACGGGCGCGCTGAGCGATGTCTGCCTCCACCGCCATTCCGATGGCCGTCACCCGGGCCACGCGCATGACATCGTCGGTGCACAGCTCGATCCGGTCCAGCGCGTTGGCCACCGCGGCGCGCGCCTCGTCGAGGCTGTGGCGGCGGCGCCTGACCTCGGCGGCGAGCGAACCGAATCCCTCGATCCACTGAGGCTCGGAGGACGCCGTAACGAGCGGCTCGGTCTCATCGAGGCAGCGCAGCGCCGACTCCTCGTCCCCCTCGCCCAGGGCCTGCTCCGCCCCGCGCAACAGGCGGAAGATCAGCTTGCGGCCGTCCAGGCGCGAGGGCAGCGGGTCGAGGTGCGCCCGTGCGCTGCTCCAGTCCCCGGTCTCGAACGCGAGCTCGGAGACCGTCAGCATGATCCAGTCGTGGGCGTCGCGCAACCGCCTCGGGATGGTGGCCAGCGCTTCTTGTGCGGTCGCCAGTGCCTCCTCGATGCGCCCCGCGATCGCCAGCAGATCGGCCAGGTTCGCGTACGCATACGACAGATCCTCGAGGTCGCCTTCCGCGCGCGAGAGCTCGATCGCGCGCCGCAGATCCGCTACCCCCTCGTCGACCCGGCCGAGCGCGATCTTGGCCATTCCCAGCGTATTCAGGACCTCCGTTTCGGCGTAGACGTCGGCCAGGGCGCCCGCAGCTCCGCGCGCCTCCTCGGCGTCGCGGATGGCCTCCCGGAACCGACCACGTAGAAACCGCGTCCGGGCAAGCCATGAGAGAAGGACCGCGCGCTCGTGGCCGCCATCGTCATCGGGCAGCACCGCCAGCGCCCGCTCGGCCGTCTCCACCCCCTCCTGCCCCCGGTTGAGCGCCCACTGCGCCCGCGCCAAGCGGCCCAGCAAGGCGGAATAGTGACGCGGGTCCTGCTGCGGATCGAGCTCGCGCAGCCCCTCCTGATATAGGACCTCGGCGCGGCCGAGATCGCCGCTGCGCGAGTGCGCACCGGCCGCCATCGAGAGCAGCTCCACGTGTTGCAGGCCGGCAAGCGCTTCGGGGTCGGGCACCCGCGGCCACAGCTCGAGCGCCCTCTCGGCGAGGTCTGCCTTCTCGCCGTAGGCGTGGATGCGCCCGGCTGCCCGTGCCGCGTTGACCATCGCCTGAAGGGCCGCCGGTTGGTCGCCCGCCGCGGCATAGTGGTAGGCGACGCGCGCGGAGAGCTCGGCCTCCGCATCGCGGTTGGAGCTGCAGCGTCGCTCGAGCACGCGCGCCAGCGCCAGGTGCAGCTCAGCGCGCTCCCCCGGAAGCAGATCCTCGTATAGCGCCTCGCCCAGCAGCGCGTGGCGGAAGACGAAGCGGTCCTCGTCGTCGGTGACCAGGACCTGCGCCGAAACGGCCTCTCGCAGCGCCGCGTTGAGCTCGCTGCGCTCGATGCCGGTGATGGCGGCGATCGTCTCCTCGTCCATCCTTCTCGCGATCGCGATCGCCCTGACGACCCGCTGGACGTCGGGCGACAGCCGCTCGATGCGCAGCATGAACGCGTCCCGCAGCGTGCGCGGGGTTGTTCCGCGTCCGTCCAGCCCGGCCGCGAGCAGCTCCTCGGTGTAGAGCGGGTTGCCCTCGCTGCGGGAAAACATCCGGTCCACAAGCTGTTCATCGGGCCGCTCGCCGAGGATGTCCTCGAGCACCTCGCCCAGCTCGTCGCGGTCGAACCGCTCGAGCTCTACGAGCCGCGTACATTCGAGCCGCTCCAGTTCGGCCAGCAGGGGTCTGAGGGGGTGGCGGCGGTGGAGCTCGTCGGAGCGATACGTGAGCACCAGCAGGACGCGCTCGGTGCGGAGGTTGCGCGCGAGGTGCGCGGCGAGCGCGCGGGTGGAGCGATCCGCCCAATGCATGTCTTCGAGCACGAACACGACGGGGGTTTCGCCGCCGATCACGTCGAGTAGCTCGAGCAGCGCCTCGAACAGCCGCAGCTGGCCCCCTGGGTCGCGATCGTCGCGCTCGCCGGGCGGGCGCCCGTCGCCGCCGGCGAGCGCCGGAAGCAGGGTGCCGAGCTCCGAGCGGCTTGCCGGGCTCAGCTGTGTCAGAGCGGGGTGGTGGTCGCGGGCAAGCGGTCGCAGCGCGCTCAGCAGGGGCGCATAGGGTAGCTCTCCCTCCCGCTGCTCCAGCGCCTCGCCCCGCAGCACGATCGCCGGGCTAAAAGCGCCATCGTCGCCCGCCTGGTCGAGCCGGTGCACGAACTCCGAGACCAGGCGGGTCTTGCCGATTCCCGACTCCCCGCCGAGCAGGACGACCCCCGGTCGCCCTTCGCCGGCCTCGCGCAGGGCCAGCTCCAACTCGGCAAGCTCACCGATTCGGCCGATGAAGCGAGAAGCCGTGAGCCGTGGGCGCATGACCGAAGTATCGCCTGAGCGCCCGCGTCGCGGATGCTCCGGCTCCGGAGTGTGCGCCTTCGGGGTAGTGTCCTTCGCTGCGCGCCGAGCGCCGGGCGAGAGACTCGGCGTCCTGAACGCGGGACGCTGCGAGTGCTGCTGTGAGGTTGGAGTGCATGGTCTGCTCCTCTGGTCGGTGGTGGTTCTCACAGCGTCGAGGATGAACTGAGAGGAGCCTTCACACATCGGCAAGATGGAGCCGATTGCGCCGCGCAATGCCTTACTGCCCCCGGGCGGAGCCTTACCGGCCGCCCCCCGCCTGGGCGCCGGCCTCAGCGGCCTCCCACCCGACCGCCCGGCACGAAGGGGCGGTGGCTGATGACCCCGAGCTCGGAGAGCCGGTCGCGGAGCGATGCGGTCTGGGCGGCGAGGACTTCGTCCGTGCCCGAGACGACTACCCGTGTGGCTCGCTCCTGGGCGGCCACGTCAAAGTCCAGCTGCTCCTGACGGGGGCAGCCCGGCTCATCGCGCAAGGAGTCCGGGTCGGGCCTGACATACCACAGCTCGGACTGCTCGTAGCGTGCGCCCAGCGCCCGCGCGAGCTGGTATTGCATCGGGTGGTAGAGCACTATCAGGCGCGGAATCCCCGGGAGGCGCACTTTCTTGGCCTGGCGCATCGCGGCCACGTCGCGCATGAAGCTCGGCGTGCGCACCCGCCCCGGCTCGAGCGCCACGACGCGCGGTATCTGCAGGAGGCCTCGCGCATGGTCCTGCAGCTCGAACTGCTCGAGCCGGCGTGGCAGCAGCAGCAAACCGAGCGGCTCGTCCGGGGTGGCAGCAAGCGGCACTGCTCTGGCGGTGGGGACTACCCGGGCGCGATCCGCTTGAGTCGCGCCGCCAGACCGCCGCCCGCTCCGTTGGTATCTGCCTGCGGGACCGGGACCTCCTTGCCGTTGGGCAGGAGTCCGCCTGCAACGAGGGGGGACAGCGGGGACCGGCCCGCATTTGTGACCTCCTCCTCGGTCACGTTCTGCGGGTGGTGACAAGCTGCGAGATGACCGCCGGGGTATTCAGCCAGCGGCGGCTCCACCTGCTTGCAGATATCTGTGGCGTGCGGGCAGCGAGTGTGGAAGCGGCACCCCGTGGGAGGATCTACCGGGTTGGGCGGCTCGCCGCCGACGACGACGCGTTCGCGTGCCCGGTTCTCCTCCGGGTCGGGAATCGGGATCGCGCCCAGCAGGGCTTGGGTGTAGGGGTGAATCGGTTTGGTGTAGAGCTCCTTCGCGGGTGAGAGCTCGACGATCTTGCCGAGGTACATGACCCCGATCCGGTCAGAGACGTGGCGAACGACAGAGAGGTCGTGGGCAATGAAGACGTAGGAGAGACCGAAGTCGTCCTGGAGGTCATCAAGGAGATTGATGACCTGTGCCTGAATCGAGACGTCGAGCGCCGAGACGGGCTCGTCGAGGACGATCAGCCGCGGATCCACCGCCAGCGCCCGCGCCACGCCTATCCGTTGCCGTTGTCCCCCGGAGAACTCGTGCGGGAAGCGATTGATGTGCTCCGGGTTGAGCCCCACCCGGCCGAGCAACTCGCGCACGCGGTCTTCCACTCCATTCTGGCCCTTTACGCCGTGCAGCTTCATCGGCGTGCCGACGATCTGCCCGACTCGCTTGCGCGGGTTCAGCGACGACACGGGATCCTGGAACACAAGCTGCGCTTCGCGGTGGATGGGCTCGAGCTTCCTGCGTCCGAGGTGGGTGATGTCCGTGCCGCGGAAGCGGATCACTCCGGCGGTTGGCTCCAGCAGACGAACCATGCAGCGCGCGAACGTGCTCTTGCCGCAACCCGACTCGCCCACGATGCCAAGCGTCTCGCCTTCGCGCAGGGCGATCGAGCAGTCGTCGACGGCGTGTACGTGGCCAATCGTGCGGTCAACCAGGATTCCCTTCTTGACCGGGAAGTAGAGCTGTACGTGCTCCGCCTCGAGCATCGGCTTGCCGGTGCCGGCGAGCGAGCGCGCCGCCTCCCTCAGCTCCTGGGTCTCCGCCGCCCCTTGATTGCGCTCTTCGCTCATGCCGCGTCTCTCACGAGACCGATCCGGCCCTCGATCTCCCGTCGGGTTCGCTTATCCTCGACCTCGAGCCAGCAGCGGTCGAGGTGGTCGGGCGCCTCGGCGACACGGGCTTCGAGCGGAGGCACCTCTGCGCAGCGCTCGAACTCATGCGGGCAGCGGGGGCGGAAATGGCACCCCCTGGGCGCCCGGATCAATGACGGCGGCAGCCCCGGAATCGAGGGCAGCCGCTTGGGAGGATCGCGATCCATCCGGGTGACCGAGCCGAGCAGCCCCCACGTGTAGGGGTGCTGCGGGTCGTAGAAGATCTCATCCAGCGTGCCCTGCTCGACCACGCGACCCGCATACATGACGATCACGCGGTCGGCGATGTCAGCCACCACTCCCAGGTCGTGGGTGACGAAGATGATGCCGCTGTCGGAATGCTCCTTCAGCGTCTTGACTTCGGCCAGGATCTGGGCCTGGATCGTGACGTCCAGCGCGGTTGTGGGCTCATCGGCGATCAGCACGCTGGGGGAGAGCGAGAGCGCCATGGCGATCATCGCGCGCTGGCGCATGCCGCCGGAGAACTCGTGCGGGAAGGCGCGAGCACGCGCTCGGGCGTGGGGGATACCCACCCGCTCCATGAGCTCGACCGCGTGGTCGAACGCCTCGCCCTTGGACACCTTCTTGTCGTGCGCTCGAATCTGCTCGACGATCTGGTCGCCGATGCGGTGCACGGGGCTGAGCGAGGAGATGGGGTCCTGGAAGATCATCGCGATCTCCGCTCCGCGGATGTGCTGCAGGTCCTCTTCGGAGGCGGTCAGAAGCTCCTTGCCCTTCAGCTTGGCCGACCCGGCAAAGCGGGCGTTGGGGCCGCGTGTCAGCCCCATCAGCGTCATCGACGTCACCGACTTGCCCGAACCCGATTCCCCCACGATCGCCAGCACCTCGCCGCGGTCGAGCGTGAACGTGACGCCGTCCACCGCGCGCACGACCCCGTCCTCGGTTGCGAACGAGACCTGCAAGTCCTCGACTTCGAGTAGGCGTTCGGCCATTAGCCGGTCAGTCTGACTCGGGGGTCGAGAAGCGCGTAGACGACGTCGATCAGGGCGCCGAAGAGGACCACGAAGAAGGCGGTGAACATGGCGCCGACGAGGATTGGGGGGACGTCGAGGTTTCCGATCGCGGTGGCTTCGTACTGACCGACTCCGGGGATGTTGAAGAGCGTTTCGGTGACCAGGGCGGCGCCGCCCAGCAGGGTGGCGAAGTCCAGCCCGAACATGGTCAGGATCGGCATCAGCGAGTTGCGCAGCACGTGACGTCTGAAGACGCGTTGTTGGGAGAGTCCCTTGGCTTTGGCGGTGCGTACGAAGTCTTCGTTGACCATGTCCAGCAGGTTGGAGCGCAGCACCCGCGAGTAGAAGCCGATCGAGAGCAGGGCGATCGAGAACCACGGCAGAATCAGGTAGTAGGCCCATTGGGCGGGGTTCGATGTCAGGCTCACGTACCCGGTGTTGGGGAAGATCGTGAGCTTGTAGGCGAGCAGGTATAAGAGCACTGCGCCTAAGAGGAAGACGGGGATGGAGACGCCCACGATCGCCATCACCATCAGCGCTTTGTCGGCGAACCGGCCCGCGCGTAGCGCGCTGACCGAACCGAGGATGATCGCCGCGATCAGCCAGATCAGCGCCGCGGGGATGACCAGCGAGAGCGTCGCGGGGAACCTTGACTTGAACTCGCTGACGACGTTTAGCTGGTCCTGGTAGTCGACGATCTGGCCGGTGAAGATCAGCTTCATCGTGTTGAGGTACTGCCTGTAGAACGGCTGGTTGAAGCCGAACTTCTTGTTCACGATCGCAACCGTCTGCGGCGTGGCGTTGCGGCCCGCGATCGCTCGCCCCGGGTTGTATGAGGGAATCACCTCGAAGATCCCGAACACCACCACCGACGTTGCGAACAGAAGCGCGGCCGCAGACAGCGTGCGGCGGACGATGAACCGTCCCATCAGGTCTGGATCTTGACCTGCGCGCGCGGGTCAAGCGCGTCGCGCACCCCGTCGCCGAGGATGTTGATCGAAAGCACCGTCAGCACCAGCATCGCGCCAGGGATCAGGGCGAAGCTGGGCGTCGTGTCGAGGTAGGTGATGCCGTCGGAGATCAGGGTCCCCCAGGAGGCGTTGGGCGCCTGCACGCCGGCGCCCAGGAATGACAGGTAGGCCTCCAGCAGGATCGAGGTCGCCAGCATCATGGGGATGAAGACGATGATCGTCGAGGTCGCGTTGGGCAGGATCTCGGAAAGCATGATCCGCCACGGATGCATGCCCTGCACCCGCGCGGCGTCCACGAAGTCCATCTCCCGCAGGCGCAGCACCTCGCCGCGGATCGGCTTGCCCAGGTAGGGAATGTAGATCACGCCGATGATGAACGCCGGGATGAAGATCGAATTGCCCTTGATCGGGCCGATCCCCCCAAGCGCCAGCGCGGTCCCCACCGCGACCCCCAAAATCACGGGCGGGAACGACCAGATCAATTCCATCAAGGGCCGCAGCACCGCGTCTACCACACCCCGGAAATATCCCGCCAAAAGCCCGACCAACGTGCCGAACACGATGATGATGATCGTCGCGATCCCGCCGATGATCAGCGAGGTGCGCCCCCCATACAGCAGCCGCACCGCCAGATCGCGACCATCGCTGTCGGCCCCGAAAAAGTAGTGCGCCGTGAAGGTCGGACCGATCGGCACCCCCGAGGTCGAGAGCACGCTCTTACCATTGACGGTGCCCGTGGGGTTGGTGACGTTGGGCCCAATGTGGGCGACGTCGTGCGAATACACCGGCGCCAGCACGCACACGATCACGATCGCGATGAACACCGCCCCGAAGAACAGCGCGGTCTTGTTGCGCCTGAGCCTCCGAAAAGCCAGCCGATAGGGCCCCACACCGACGGTCGACGGTCCCTCCGGCTCCGCAGGCGGGCGGCCGACCAGAGGTTCCGGCCGGGCCGCGACGCCGCCGGCCTCAGGCAGAGCGAACGACGGATCCTGCGTCGTCTGGGTCGGCAGGTCCTCGGTGGAGGACCCCTGCGTCGTCTGGGTCGGTAGATCCCCGGTAGAGGACCCCTGCCCGTTACGCCGGAAGCGGGGGACGCCTAGAGCCATGCTGTTCTGTGGAGCTTACCGCCGATGACAAGTTGGGAACGCTTTTCTTGCTCCATCCGCATCGGTCAAGAAAAGGGGCGCCCGGGCTGGGCGCCCCCTTTCCCGATGTACTTACTTCTTGAGCTGCAGGCTGGTGAGGTCGGTCTGGTACTCGACCGACAGCACGCCCTTGGAGAACACGAGCCTGTCCGAATAGAACTTCGGGAACTTCTCGTGTCCGTAGGCCGCGTAGTAGGCCTTGCCGACTGCGTAGCTGTCAAGCGCCGACCACTGATTGGCCACCTGGTTCGGCGGCTTGGTCGAGAGCGTGTCGACCTGCTGGTCGTAGTGCTTGTCGCTCACGTACCCGTAGTTCAGCGACGAGCCGGCCGTCGAGGTGAACAGCTGCATGAAGTCCCATGGGTTCGGGAAGTCCTGCACCCAGTCGCCGAAGCCGGTCTGCGGCTTGGTGGTGGGGGCCCCGATCGTCGTGAAGTAGACGCCCGAGGAGATGATCTTCTCGGTCGCATGGAACCCGAGGCTGTTCAGCACGCTCGTGTAGTAGTCGACGTACTGACGGCGCGGCGAGCGCTCCTCGCCCCACACCGTGACCGACTTGCCCATCATGCCGGACGCCTTCATCAGCGACTTGGCCTTCGACATGTCCGGCGCTCCGTCGGCCGGGTGCCCGGTCAGCGCAGCACAGCTTGACGGGCCGGGGTGGCCGACGATCCCGAGCGGGAGCAGGTGGCAATCCTCGACGAGGAAGCCCGAGTCGAGGCGCGACAGCGCCCTGAGGTCGAGCGCCGCGAGCACTGCCTTGCGAGCGTCGATGTTGTTGAACGGCGGCTTGTTGACCGCGAAGAAGAAATAGAAGGTCGAGTTGGTGGGAACCGCCTCGTACCGACTGGCTGCCTTGGACTGCACCTGGCTGAGGATCGACGAGGGCAGGGTGTCGCCCGGGTCGAACACATCGGAGGTGTTGTTCAGCACCGCCTCGGCGTTCGCCAGAACGTTGGAGTTGACGTTGTAGACGATCTTGTCCGCATAGCCATGGGGAACGACACTGGCGGGCAGGTCGAACTTGGTGTTCTTGACCAGCGTGTAGGTGTGGCCCGGGCTGATCGTGCTCCACTTGTACGGGCCATCGCCAATCGTGCCGGTGCTGGCCTGGTTCTTCATCGGCGTGTTCGGCGGCACCGGTGCGGTACCCGCCAGCGCGAAGATGTCGGCGATCGGCGCGAACGCACGAACCAGATGGATTCTGATCTCCCCGGTGGAGTCGTTCGTGGTGATGCCCGAGATCGTCTTCGACTTCCCGCTCGCGTAGGCCGCAGCGCCCTTGATGAAGCCGCTGATGAACGAGGCGGCCTGCCACGGGATCTTGAGGGCGCGCTCGAGCGCATAGGTCTCGTCGCTGGCCTTGATCGGCGTGCCGTTGGAGTAATGCAGACCATGACGCAGGTGGAATGTGTAGATCGTGCCGCTGCCCGAGACGGTCGGCATGCTCGTGGCAAGCGCCGGAAGGATCGTGGCGCCGCCGGCTCCCTGCACCCCGCGCTTGAACGTCAAAAGCGGAGTGTTGACGACCGAATAGAGCTCGGTCCCCTGCGTCGTGAAGTCAAGCGCCTGGTCGGGCGACAGCGGGGGCGTACCGGAAGCCATCGTGATCGTTCCACCGGTCTTGCCGGCGGTGCTCGAGCTAGTACTGGTCGAAGAGCTTCCGCACGCCGCGACGACTACCGCCAAGATCGCCGCGGTCGCGGCCGCGGCGAATGGCCTCATATGTTTGTGCACCTGTCCTCCTCGTGTATGGATGGTTGCTCCCGGGGAATGTATTGGGGAGGTAGGCCGGATTCCACCCTCAGCGGATCCCCTAATGAACCGCCAACACGATCGCAGCGAACCGGCCACCCGCAAGCAAGCACGCTTCCGTGTGCGCGGGGTTGTGCCGGCGCGCCTTGCGCGCGGTGAAGTCGCCGCTACGCTCTACCGGACCGTAATCGCGGTGCGCTTGCCGCATTGCAAACCCGCCAGGGACGCCAATTTCGTACGACTACGTGATCGTTGGGGCGGGGTCAGCCGGGTGCCTGCTGGCGAACCGGCTGAGCGCTTCGGGTGCGCGGGTTCTGCTCCTGGAAGCGGGCGGATCGGACCGCAGGCCGGAGGTACGGGCCCCGGCTGCGTTTCCCAACCAGTTCCAGACCGGACTCGATTGGAACTACATGTCGGAGCCCGAGCCCGCCCTGTTCGGACGGCGGCTGTTTCTTCCCCGGGGAAAGGTGATCGGCGGCTCATCATCGATGAACGCGATGCTTTACGCGCGCGGCAACCGCTCCGACTACGACCGCTGGGAGAGCGAGCTTGGGGCCACCGGGTGGAGCTACGACGCCGTCCTGCCCCAGTTCAAGCGTCACGAACGCAACGCCGAGCACCGGGATGCCTATCACGGGCTCAGCGGCGAGCTCCACGTGACCGAGCGCAGATGGCTCTCGCGCGCCTGGGAGCGGTTCGTCGCGGCAGCCGAGACGGCCGGCATCCCCTGCAACCCCGACTACAACGGAGCCAGCCAGGACGGGGCGAGCCTGTTTCAGACGACCACTCGCGCCGGCCGCCGATGGAGCGCCGCCGACGCCTTCCTGCGGCCGGCGCTCAAGGGCGAGAACCTCGAGCTCGTGCCCAAGGCTCTGGTGCACCGGATCGTGATCGAGCGCGGGCGGGCCACGGCCGTCGTGTATGAACGGCGGGGCAAGCGCAAGACGGCCCGGGTGCAGCGGGAGGTGATACTGAGCGCCGGCAGCTACGGCTCGCCGCAGGTGCTAATGCTCTCGGGCATCGGCCCCGCCGACCACCTACGCGAGGTGGGCATCGACCCGCTCGTTGACGCGCCTGCGGTGGGACAAAACCTGCATGACCATGTGGCCGCCTTCTGTACCTGGCGCTCGCGCGATCCGCGCACTCTCACGACGCCTCCAGCCCCCGCTACCTCGCCCAGTGGCTGATGGTCCGTCGCGGCAAGCTGACCTCGACCATCGCCGAAGCCGTGATCCATTGGCTCTCGGATCCCTCACTGCCCGCGCCTGACTTCCAGATCTATTTCGCCCCTGTGTACTTCTGGGAGCACGGCCTTCGCAAGACCGGCACGCCCGCACTCACGATCGGACCGGTGCTACAGGCGCCGTTGAGTCGCGGCCATGTCCGCCTGCGCTCGGCCGAACCAACCGACCACCCGCGGATCCTCAACAACACGCTCTCGCAGGATGCAGAGGTCGACGCGATCCTCGCTGCGCTGGACCTGATCGAGGAACTGGCGGCCCGCGAGCCGCTCGCCGGGCTGGTCGGAGAGCAGCTCAACCCCGGCCTTACGGTTCGCGGCCGCCAAGAGCGCATCGCCTGGCTGCGGGCGACCTGCGAGCACCTTTATCACCCGGTCGGCAGTTGCCGGATCGGCCCCGAGGGGGAAGGCGTCGTCGATCCGGAGCTCAGGGTCTACGGGGTGGAAAGGCTACGAGTGGCCGATGCCTCGGTGATGCCCCGCATCACCTCGGGAAACACCAACGCCCCACTTACATGATCGCCGAGCGCTGCGCGGCCCAGATCATAGGGTGGCGGAGTGGCCGGGGCTGATCATGCACGTCGGTTTCCGGGTAGCTTTCGCTGACGAAAGGCAGTTCGGTAGCCTGAACAGGAGCGCCGGAACCGATCACAAAGCGGGCGCTGGGGAGGTAGACGATCGCGAACAGCCGTGAATCAGGTGGCACTGGCTCGCAGTCGGCGGAGCCGCAGACGGGACGAACGGGCGCGCGTCCGGGTCGCGTGCAGCGAGGCAGGCGCGTCGCGGAGGTCCGCTTCATGCAGTTGGTGGGGCTGTTCGGCGTCGTTGGCGTCGGCGTCGCGCTCGGTGCGATCCTGGTGAGCAGCGCCAAGGAGCCCGGCTGGGCCGCGGGCCTCGTGATCGGCGCCGTATCTGTGCTTCTGACGATCCTGGTCTTGGTAAGCGGTCGCCACATTAGGCGGCGCTGAAGGAGGCCCCTTCAGGGAGGACCGCGTGCAGAGCGGAGAGCCACCCAGGTCGCGGACGCAGCGCCGGGTTGGCGGCGAAAGCGGGCCCGCCGCCGATGGCTCAACTCCTGCCGTGATCCCGGAGCCGCCCGGCCCACCGGCCGCCGTCGACTCCGCGGCTCCGGCGTCCAGCGAACCACCGCGGGGGCCGGGCGAGCCCACGAGCGGTCTCACGAAGCGCCGCGTGATCGTGGGCGCCGTCTTCATCGCGGTGATGATCGGGGGCCTCTACTTCCTGGTTCCAAAGCTGGCGGGGCTGAACCACACGTGGGGCGAGCTGAGTCACGGAGACGTGCTGTGGCTCGCGCTAGCGGCATTTCTGGAGCTGGTCTCGGTTGCTGGCTACGCGGTGCTGTTCAGGACGGTGTTCGGTCGGGGCATGCCGAGGATCGACTGGCGTGCGAGCATCGAGATTCCGCTCGCGGGAATCGCCGCCATCCGCCTGCTCGCCGCGGCGGGCGCGGGCGGGGTGGCCGTGACGGTCTGGGCGCTGCGGATAGCCGGCATGGCCCCCAGGGTGATCGCCTGCAGGATGGTGGCCTCCTACGCCATCCAGTACTCCATCTATCTCGGCGCTATCACGGTTTGTGGCCTTGGCCTGTGGACCGGAGTGTTCGCAGGCGGTGGCTCGTTTGCGATAACGGTGCTCCCGGCGGCGCTGAGCGCCGGGGCGATCGCGCTTGTCGCGAGCATGGCGCTCGTCCCGGGGGACTTCGAACGGCGCCTTGACCGCCTCGCCAACCGGTCGGGATGGCCGGGCCGGCTTGCGGCTCGGCTGGCCACCGCGCCGGCGACAGTGGGGTCGGGGATTCGCACCGCCATGGACCTGGTCCGCCAGCGGCGTCTCGGCCTGCTCGGCGCGGTTGCTTACTGGGGGTTCGATATCGCCGTCCTAGGGCTCTGTTTCAAGGCGTTTGGCGGCCACGTGTCGGTGGCCGTCCTCGTGATGGGCTATTTCCTGGGGACGCTCGGCAGCCTCCTGCCCTTGCCGGGCGGGATCGGCGGCGTCGAAGGGGGGATGATCGGCGCCTTTGTCGCGTTCGGGATCCCCGGCGACCGAGCGCTCGTGGCCGTCCTGGCCTACCGCGCGATCTCGTTCTGGCTGCCGACGCTCCCGGGCATCGTCGGCTACCTCACCCTGCGGTCCACCGTTCGCGGTTGGCGGCTGGCCGACCAGATAAAGCCTGGGCAGGTGGAGGACCCGCCAGCGCTACAGACCCGCGCTTGATGAGCCGGCCAGGTCGCGGTGAAAGGCCCATCGGAGGCCGACGGGCCTAAATCCGAGCCGCGCGTAGAGGTGCTTGGGCCAGTCATTGTCGTCGGCGACGATGAAGACCACGTCGTTCCCGACCCGCTGCGCGACGCGTACGGCGTGTGCGACGAGCGCGCGCGCGAACCCCCGCCCGCGGGCCTCGGGTACGGTGTAGACATCCTCGACCTGGGCGGTGCGGGCGTCGGTGCGCAACTTGGTCATCGCGGCCAGCTTTCCATCCTCGCCGGCGATCCCGAAGCGCCGCTCTTTCAGGGCGCGACCCTCGCGCAGGCCCGCGTCGATCAGCTGCCTGATCCCCTCGGCCGTCATCACGCGCTGTCCTCCTGGAGCCAGCGTCGCTCCAGGGGCAGCACCGCCTGCTCGCTCACCTCGATGATGCGAGGTGCGGGTGAGCGCGGGGCCGCTTTATTTGGCCCGTCCACGATCGCCATCACGACCTCGTGCTCAACGGCGAAAGCTTTGCTTCGCAGGGGCTGCTCGAGGACGCGACCGAGCTCGTTGTCCGCCGCTAGGTGGCGGTAGGGAACGCTCGCGAGGTGCTCGTCGGCAAGCTCGAGGGTGGTGTCGGGGGTGACGGGTTGTATTAGCCGGATCTGATTCAGGCTCCAGACCTGGGGCAGGGATGGAGTGACGATCGCCCAGCCGCCCTCCACCTGGCGGACCGAGTCGGCGGTCAGCTCGAGGGCACGGTCGAGGAACGCCGATGCGCGCCCGAATAGATCACGGCCGGCGGTGGCCTTGCCCTGGCCATTCAACCTCCGTGCGATCACGAGGGCCAGTATGGCGCCGGGTCGGCGCCGGGTTGCCGTCCGAGCCCTGTGGGAACATACGTTCGGCGATGATCGTCTGCGTACTCTTCCCCCGGTTTGAGCTCACTGTCGCGGCGCGCGAGCGAGACGGGCTGCTCAAGTTTCCCGCGGCGCTGGCACCGGAACCGGGAGAGTCGCAGCAAGTGGGGCAGGTATCGCTCTCTGCGGAGGCGTTTGGAATTCATCCCGGCATGGCACTGGGAGAAGCGCTTGCCAGGTGCCCGCGGTTGGTGCTGATCCCGCCCGATCCAGTGGGTGTGGCGGATCTCTGGGAGCGGCTGTTAGTGCGGCTGGAATCGATCGGTGCGGCGGTCGAGCCGGAGCGACCGGGGCTGGGGTGCTTCGAAGCACGCGGTCTGCTGCGGCTCCACGGAGGAGTCGACGGCGTGCTCACCGCTGCGCGCCGGGCACTGCGCGCACCGGCTCGCTACGGCGTGGCGCCATCGCGGTTCGCCGCTGTGGTCGCGGCAACGCGGGCCCGGGTGCGCCGGCCGGTGGTCGTCGTCGGCAGCGCTTCTCGCGCCGCGGAGCGCGAGCGGGTGCGCACCTTCCTCACCCCCATGTCAGTGAAGCTGCTGCGCGCTGCGCCCGAACTGGTCGATTTGCCCGAGACGCTCGAGCGGCTCGGGATCGCAACGCTGGGTGAGCTGGCAGCGTTTCCAGCGACGACGCTAGCTGACCGGTTCGGAAAAGCTGGGCTCCTTGCCCATCAGCTGGCAAGCGGTGGAGATGCCGCTCTCCGGCCCAGGCCGGCGAGCGAGCTGGTGCGCGAGTCGCTCGAGCTGCCAGAGGCCGCGACCGGCCCCGCCCTCGACCATGCGCTGGAGCTGCTGATCGACCGACTGCTCGCCCGTCCCGAGCGGAGGGGGAGAGCGGTGCGGTCGGTCGTGATCTCCGCGGTGTTGGTCGAGCGTGGGGGTGGGTGGCGCCAGCAGGTCACCTTCAGAGAGGCGCTGGCCGACCCGACGCGGATGAGGCTGGCCCTGGCCCCCCGGCTGCAGTCGCTGCCGGCTCCTGCTGAGGAGCTCCGGCTTGCGGTCGACCGCTTCGGCCCTCCGGCCGACGACCAGCGCCCGCTGCTCGAGGACCCCGCGGCGGCGCGCATGGCACGGTTGCGGGAGGCGATCCGGCAGGCGCGTGTGACCGCCGGCCCCGACGCCGCTCTGCGCGTGCTCGAGGTTGACCCCGGCTCCCGCTTTCCCGAGCGCCGCGCTCTGCTGGCGCCATTTGAGGGGTGATGAGCGCCCTCCCGTGGCAGGACCCCGCCGCCTTGCCCTTACCCGCCGCGTGTCCGTCACCGCCGCCGGCGACGGGATCCCCCGGGTCGTTGACGGTCGAGATGTGGCGGCGGTACGCGAGTCCTGGCTCGTGGAGGATCGGTGGTGGACAGATCGGCCTCTGTCCCGGCATTACTGGGAGGTGGTCACGGTCTGCGGACGCGACGAGGTCGTGTTCTGC
The DNA here is from genome assembly GCA_019247075.1 of Solirubrobacterales bacterium. Classification (GTDB taxonomy): domain Bacteria; phylum Actinomycetota; class Thermoleophilia; order Solirubrobacterales; family Solirubrobacteraceae; genus Palsa-465. The sequence continues at coordinate 870 of JAFAPR010000034.1, read as the reverse complement.
GACCTCACCAGCGGCAGGTGGTGGCGGCAGAGGTGAGCGGTGGCGCTGATCGTGCTCAGGTGAGCGCGTGGCGGCGATCGCGCTGAGCGGGCGTTCTCGCGCACGAACACGCCCCCTTACACTCGCTTTCGATGTCTGAGCGCCGGCATACCGACCCTGGACCGACCGCCGTCGGCACCTGGAGCGGTGGCCGTTTCATGCATTTTGGCGAGCCACTTGACGATGAGCGGCTGACCGCGGTGATCGCCCCCGATCAGCGCATCCGGACCGCGATCACCGCCGACGTCTATGGCACCGGTGAAGCCGACAGGATGCTCGGTCGCGCAATCGCCGGCCGGCCGCGGGAGCAGTTCTGCGCCGTTGGCGCAATCGGCCACGACTTCTACTTTGGGGAACGGGACGGCGCCAAAGGCTTTCCCCGCTTCACCGACCCCCGATTGCGGGGCGAGCGCGATTACCCCGGCTACCTGGAGATGGCTACCGAGCGCAGCCTGGAGCGCTGCGGGCTCGACCACTTCGATCTCCTGCTGTTGCACAACCCCGATCGAGTCGGGTACACGAGCGAGGCGGTGTGGAATGGGATGGCCGCGTTGCGCGAGCGCGGACTGACGCGCATGATCGGCGTCGCCCCGGGCCCCGCGAACGGCTTCACGCTCGATCTGATCGACTGTTTCGAGCGCTTCGGCGGGCTGCTGGATTGGGCCATGATCATCCTCGGCCCGCTCGAGCCCTGGCCCGGCGAGCTGTGCATGGGTGCGGCGGCGCGTGCGGGGGTCAGGGTCATCACCCGCGTGGTCGACTACGGAGGCCTGCTGTTCGACGACCTCGGGCCCGCTCACCGCTTCGCGCGCGGGGACCACCGCGGCTTCC
>JAFAPR010000033.1 GCA_019247075.1 Solirubrobacterales bacterium | reverse complement strand
TTACACTCGCTTTCGATGTCTGAGCGCCGGCATACCGACCCCGGACCGACCGCCGTCGGCACCTGGAGCGGTGGCCGTTTCATGCATTTCGGCGAGCCGCTTGACGATGAGCGGCTAACCGCGCTGATCGCCCCCGACCAGCGCATCCGGACCGCGATCACCGCCGACGTCTATGGCACCGGTGAGGCCGACAGGATGCTCGGTCGCGCAATCGCCGGCCGGCCCCGGGAGCAGTTCTGCGCCGTTGGCGCCGTTGGCCACGACTTCTACTTTGGGGAGCGGGACGGCGCCAAAGGCTTTCCCCGCTTCACGGACCCCCGACTGCGCGGCGAGCGCGACTACTCCGGCTACCTGGAGATGGCGAGCGAGCGCAGCCTGGAGCGGTGTGAGCTTGACCACTTCGATCTCTTGCTGTTGCACAACCCTGATCGCGTCGGGTACACAAGCGAGGCGGTGTGGAATGGGATGGCCGCGTTGCGCGAGCGCGGGCTGACGCGCATGATCGGCGTCGCCCCGGGCCCCGCAAACGGCTTCACGCTCGACCTGATCGACTGCTTCGAGCGCTTCGGCGGCCTGCTGGATTGGGCCATGATCATCCTCGGCCCGCTCGAGCCCTGGCCCGGCGAGCTATGCCTGGGTGCGGCGGCGCGTGCGGGGGTCAGGGTCATCACCCGCGTGGTCGACTACGGAGGCCTGCTGTTCGACGACCTCGGGCCCGCTCACCGCTTCGCGCGCGGGGACCACCGCGGCTTCCGGCCGCAGGGTTGGGTGCAGGAGGGTCTAAATAGGATGGATGCAATGCGCCCGATCGCACAGCGGGCGTCGCTGACAATGCTCCAGCTCGGCTGCCAGTGGAACCTCTCTCACGAGCCGGTGGCGTGCGTCGTGCCGACCCTGATTCAAGAGACCGGAGCGACGGCGCGTCCAGTGGAGGACAAGCGCGAGGAGTTCGCCGCGCTCCCAGCCGATGTACGGCTCTCGCCCGCGGAGGTCGAGAGGATTCGTGCGCTCGGCGACAACACTGGCTGCATGGCGCTGAAGGGCGCCAGTCCCGACCACTCTGGCGACCAGCGTCCGGACCGCTGGTCCATGGATAGACGGCTCGAGGAGGTCGCCCGTCGCTGGCAGATCGCGCCCGAGCGCGACCTGGCTCAAATATCTTGACGGGCGGCGCTCATGAGCGCTGCTCGGGCTTGCCGCGCGCTCGGCATCCAGCCTCGCTCTATGCGCGGCGCCCGAGTCATCCTGCTGGCCGGAACATGTTCCGGCCGTCGCGTGCGCGCATGCGCGCACCCGACCTATTTATTCCCCTCCGCTCGCACCCAATCGCAGCCGGCGGAGAGGTCCTCCACGCCCATCGCCGCGGCGACGTTCATCCACATGCCATAGCGGAAGAACTCGTCGACGCGCTCCGGGCCGGGAGGCTCCTGGCCAAGGCGCTGGGCCGCGTCGGCGGCGAGCCGCTCGACGTGGGCGACCAGCCCCGCGTACAGCGCCCTCACACGGTCGCGGATCTCGGGGTCGTCGCACGCAGCGTAGGCCTGGTGTTGGAGCATCAGGAAATCGCGGTCGGAATGGAGCAGCCTGAGATAGGAGGCGCCCATCGCATGCAGCACGTCGGCGTCCTCTAGCACGTCGTCCGGGCCAAACTCAGCCGCCGCGCCCGTGAACGTGTCGGCGACCGAAACAAAACCGCGCTCGACCGCGGCCAGGAAAAGCTCCTTCTTGGACCCGAAGAGGCTGAACACGTAGGGCTGGGCTACGCCCACGCGGCGCGCGATCTTGTCGACAGGGGTGCCGTGAAGCCCTCCGCGAGCGAACTCGTGCACGGCCGCGGCGATCAGCGCGTCCCGGCGCTCGGAGGCCGAGACGCGCTGGCGGGTCGGGGTTCCTGTTGGTGCGGCGGACATCACTAGGAGGCGGGTGCTGCTGCCGGGACAGTATCCAGCTGTGCGGCCGCGTCTGCCCTGGTCGAGAACGGCAGCAGCGCCGCGAGCACTGCTCCCGCGCCGAGAACCGCCACTCCCACCCACATCGCCGGCACCAGGCCGCTGACGAAGGCCGTCGGCGAGGCGTAGCTCCCATGGCTCGTGAACACGGTTGCCAGTACGGCGATCCCCAGCACGCCGCCGAGCTCGCGGATCGTGTTGGTCGCGCCTGAGGCCTGGCCGGCCTGGTTCGCGCTCACCGCTGAGAGCACAGCGTTTGCGGCCGGAGCGAACACCATGGACATGCCTGCGCCGGCGAGCACGAAGGGCACGATCATGCTGGCGTAGGTCTCGTGGACCGATGCGAGCGTGGCCAGCCATCCCAGGGCCAGTGCCTGCAGCCCCAGCCCCGCGACCATAAATGGGCGGCTGCCGTAGCGCTCGGAGAAGAAGCCGGCCAGAGGCGAGACGACCATGGTCGCGCCCGTCCACACCAGCAGCTTGACGCCCGCCTGCAGCGGGCTGTTGTGGAGCACGTTCTGGAGGTACTGGCTGAGGAAGAAGATCGAGCCGAACATGCCGAAATACATCGACAGCGACACCCCGTTGGTGACCGCGAAGCTGCGGCGGGTGAAGAACTTCATCGGCAGCATTGGCTCCCGTGCGCGCAGCTCGTGGGCGATGAAGGCGACCACCAGCAGCGCGCCGGCGCCCAGCGCGACCAGGACTTCGGAGCTCGTCCAGCCGAGTGACTGCGAGCGCACCAGGCCGTAGACGATGCCGAACAGCCCGCTCGACCCCAGCGCCAGGCCGCGCAGGTCGAGCCGCCGGGAGGGGCCGTGGCTCTCGGCGAGCCGTGAGCGCGCAAGCGGCACCAGGGCCAGTCCGATGGGCACGTTGATCCAGAAGATCCAATGCCACGAGGCGGCCTCCACCACCGCGCCGCCAACCAGCGGGCCGAGCGCCACGGCGACCCCGCTGATCCCCGACCAGATGCCCAGCGCTACTCCGCGCCGCTGGGGCGGGAAGGACTCGGCGAGCAGGGTGAGCGTCAGCGGCGTGACGATTGCCGCGCCGAGGCCTTGAAGCGCTCGCGCCGCGATCAGGATCCCGGTCGTGGGCGCGAGTGCGGCGGCAGCGGACGACAATGTGAACAGCGTCAGGCCAGCCATGAACATGCGCTTGCGGCCGAAGCGGTCGCCGAGCGCCGCGCCCGTGAGCAGGAATACGGCGTATGAGAGGACGTAGGCGTTCACGGTCCACTCGAGTGCCTGGACGGAGGCGTGCAGGTCGCGCTGGATGCTGGGCAGGGCGACGTTCACGACCAGGTTGTCGAGCACGACCATGAACAACCCGACCGAGACGATCGCGAGCGTCCATCTCGCTGCGGCACGTGAGCTTGGCATGTGGTCTCCTCCGGCGGTCGATACTTAGTGACTGCTAACTAGGCATAGATTAGCAGTGACTAATAATTTGTCAAGGGCCAGCCGTCCGGATCAGATGGGAACATATGTTCGTCGATTGCCGCTGTCATGCCCTATGTCGAGCTCCACTGCCACTCCGCCTTCTCGTTTTTGGACGGCGTCTCGCTACCGGACGAGCTCGTGGCGCGAGCGCTCGAGCTCGGCTACGACGCGTTTGCGCTGACCGACCACAACTCGGTCTCGGGCTCGATGGAGTTCGCGGTCGCGGCCCGGGCGCTCGGGCTGCGACCGCTACACGGGACCGAGCTCGACCTGGACGATGGCCGCCCTGGAGGGCTGGGCGGCAGGCATATCACCCTGCTGGTGGAGGACTCTCGCGGGTGGTCAAACCTCTGCCGGATTCTGACGCTCGCGCACGCGCACACGCGCGAGGGCCGGCCGGGTGCGCCGCCGACAGATCCAGCAGCTCCCCTCGAGGCCGTGCTCGAGCACAGCGAGGGACTGGTCTGCCTCTCAGGCTGCGCGCTGCACGGCGTCCACGATGAGCCCACGCTGCAGCGGCTGCGTGAAGCCTTCGGTCGGGAGCGGCTGAGGATCGAGCTGCAGCGGCCCTTCCTGCGTGACGATCGCGCTCGCAATCGACGACTGAAGCTGCTCGCGCGGAGGCTCGAGGTGCCGTGCGTGGCGACCGGCGACGTCCACGCCCACGCGCGTCCGCGGGCGCCGCTGCAGGACGCCTTCGTGGCCGTGCGGTTGCATGCAACGCTCGATGGCTCAGAGCCGCAGCGCCGCGGCAATTTCAGCCACGTGCTGGCCTCGCCCTCGGCCATGGCCGCGCGCTTCGCCGAGTACCCGGAGGCGGTGGCGGAGACGCAGAGGGTGGCCGAGCGCCTTCAGTTCGACCTGTACTCGGATCTCGGCTACCGGTACCCGGGCTCAGAGGACATCGAGGCGATGCGCAACCTGCGCGCGCTGTGCAACGCGCGCCTGCAGCAGCGATATGGGAAGGGGCCAACCAACGCCCGGGATTGTGCCTCCGGCCGCCTGAAGGAGGAGCTGCGGATCGTCGACTCGCTCGGCCTGGCGGGGTTCTTCCTGCTCCACCACGATCTGCTCGAGCTCTCTAGGGAAGTTGCTGTGGAGATCCGGGGGCGGGACAGTGCGCGTGCGCTGCTTCCCCCCGGTCGCGGCCGTGGGTCGAGCGTGTCCTCGATCGTCTGCTATCTGACCGGCCTCTCGCACGTGGACCCGATCGCCAACGAGCTGTTGATCGGCCGCTTCCTCAATGAGGAGCTGACTGCGTTGCCTGACATCGATCTCGATTTTCCCCGCGACATTCGCGAAGCCCTGATCCCGCGCGTCCACGAACGCTACGGCCATGACCGCTCGGCGCTGGTGGCAGCGTTTCCGACCTACCGCGCGCGCGGCGCAATTCGCGAGCTTGGCAAGGCGCTGGGGCTGCCCCCGGGAGAGATCGAGCGGGTCGCGCGCGGCAGCGAGGGCTGGGACGCGCGCGAAGTGGGGAAGGACATCCGCTCCGCGCTCTCGAGGGAGCCAAGCGGGCGGTGGAGGTGGCTCGCGTGGTTGGCGGCGGAGGCCCACCGGCTGCCGCGCCATCTGAGCCAGCACTCGGGCGGGATGATCGTCTCGACCCGGCCACTGATCGATTGCTGTCCGATCGTCCCCGCCGCGATGGAGGGTCGCCAGATCGTCCAGTGGGACAAGGACTCCTGCGCCGACGCGGGCTTCTTGAAGATCGACCTGCTCGGACTGGGAATGCTCTCGGCGGTCGAGCGGTGCGTCGAGCTGATCGCCCGCCACCGCGGCGAGCGAATCGACTTATCACAGATTCCCTACGACGACCCGCCCACGTACGAGTGCATCCAAAACGCGGATACCACCGGTGTCTTCCAGATTGAAAGCCGCGCGCAGATGCAGTCGCTGCGGCGCACCAGGCCGGAAAACCTGAAGGACCTCACGATCCAGGTCGCGATCGTCCGCCCCGGGCCAATCCAGGGCGGAGCGGTCAATCCCTACATCGACCGGCGGCAGCGTCTGCGAAGCGATCCCGACTACCAGGTTCCCTATGACCATCCCTCGCTGGAGCCGGTGCTCTCAGAGACGCTTGGCACGATCATCTTCCAGGACCAGGTGCTCGAGGTGGCGAGGGCGTTCGCCGGCTTCACCCCCGGCGAGGCCGAGGGACTCCGGCGAGCGATGAGCCGCAAACGCTCGGAAGCGGCGATCAGGGCCTACCACGAGCGGTTCGTCGATGGCGCCGGCAGGCTTCATGGCGTCGATCGGTCGACCGCTGAGCGGGTGTTCGACATGGTCCAGGGGTTCTCCGGTTTCGGCTTCCCGAAGGCTCATGGCGCCGCGTTCGGCCTGCTCGCCTACCAGTCGACTTGGCTGCGCGTCCACTACGGGGCAGAGTTTCTCTGCTCCCTGCTGAACGAGCAGCCGATGGGCTTCTATCCCCCGGACGCGCTGGTGCATGAGGCCCAGCGACGGGGAATCGTGGTCCGTCCGCCCGACATCAACACAAGCGGGGCGGAGTGTGAGCTCGAAGGTGACAGCGCTGTTCGCATCGGCCTGGGCTATGTGAAGGGGGTGCGCGAGCACGAGGTCAAGGCGCTCGTTCAGAGCAGGGTGCAGGGAGGGCCGTTTCGCGGCCACTCCGACCTCGCCTCGCGCGCCGGGGGAAGCGCCTCCTCACTCGAGCTGCTCGCCTGGGCCGGAGCGTGCGACTCGCTGGTCGAGAGAGTCAGCGGCGTCGGTCGGGCCGGAGATCGCTCGCGCCGCGCGCGCCGTATCGCGCTGTGGCAGCTGGGCGTGGCGGCGCCGGGACGAGCCGTTCCTGGCGGCGTCCAGCTAGCGCTTCCGCTCGACCTGCCGGCACCCCCCCGCCTCCCCGAACTCTCTGCATGGGAGTCGATGGCCGCGGACTACGCGACCAGCGGCTTGACCGTCCATCTACATCCTTTGGCGCTGCTACGAAACCGCCTGCCCGCGGATGCGATCACCAGTCTCGACCTCGAGCGACTGGCGCATGGAACGGAGGTGAAGATCGCAGGCCTGGTCGTAGCCCGTCAGCGCCCCGGGACCGCGGGCGGAATCGTGTTCGTCCTGCTGGAGGACGAGCACGGAACGGTCAATCTGATCATTCCTTCTCGGGTCTACGAACGGCATCGCCTCACCGTCAGGACCGAGCCCCTGATGATTGTCGAAGGCAAGCTCGAGCGTTTCGCGGCGGCTGGGGGATCGATCAACGTGTTGGTCGAGCGGGTCGGTTCTGTCGTGGTGCCCGACCGCCCGCTGGCGGAAGTGAAGGACTTCTCGCTGCTCGACGAGCAGGTCAGGAGGGGGCTGATCGAGCAGCGTGGCGGCGGACCGATCAGGCAGCCGGAACCCGAGCAGGATGCCGCGCAGGCACCAGCGGGCCCCCCTTCCGCGCTCGACGACTTCCGCGCCGTGGCGCCTCCAGCCATGAGCTTCGCGTCGGGGAGAAGGAGGTAGCGCCCGGGAAGCTTCCCCTCGGGCGACGGGAAGTAGGAGCTCCCAGCGGCGACGGCAGGCCCGCCCTTGGGTCTCGAGGGGCACAGGGGGCCCCACCGCGCGATAAGGTGGCGCCGCACCATGCTTGCGGTCTGGCTGTTCGTCGCCTTCTGGGTCCTGCTCGGCCTCGCGCTGTTCTTCGTGGCGCTACGGGGCGGGCCTGCAGCCGCCAGGGAGACGTTTTACGGTCAGTCCCCGGGCGCGCGCAGGACCTTCGGCATGGCTTTCGTCCTCATCTACGTCGGCTTCGGGCTGGCCCTGCCCGCGGTGCTACTGACAGGCAACCAAGCCAACGCGAACGCGCAGGTGGGAGGGATCAGGCTGACCGCCGGCGAAAAGAGCGGACGCGAGCTGTTCGGCCAGCACTGCGGCTTTTGCCACACGCTCGCCGCGACCAACTCGATCGGAAAGATCGGGCCAAATCTGGACACCCTGGTGCCCGCGCAGTCGCTCATTCTTCACACGATCCTGAACGGGTGCCTTCAGAATCCCTCGTCCGGCTCCGCGCAGACCTGCCTGGGCTATGGCACGATGCCCTCTGACGTGGTGCAGGGCCGGCAGGCCATAGACGTCGCCAAGTTCGTGGCGGCGGTCGCCGGCAAGGAGTAGGTGTCGCAAGCGAACCCCGCAAACTGCGGGGTTGGCTTACTACGCAGGGAAATAATGCCCTCGTCCGCTGGTAGGCTCGCGCGCCGAAATGCCGGAGCCAGCCGCCCGCTTCGGTGACGACCGGCGGGCCTCAGCGAGACCGACGCAAGATCGCGGATCCCACGGCACCGCGGGCCCTCGACAGCCACCCCACATGCCCGGCGCCGACGAGACCGCGTCCGCTCCCCGGCGCACGGTCGTGATCCGCGGCCAGGTCGCCGACCGGTACAGCCTCGAGCCGACCCAGCGACGCAGGGCCTCCCGGTCATACCTCCCCATGCAGGCACGGCCGGAGCGCGCGGCACTCTGGGCCGTCCTGCTCGGCCTCGCCTTAGTGCTCGCGGCGATCGCAAGCGCCCATCTCTAACCCCCCTCAGGGGCGCTTTGGTCGGCCGCTCTTACCGATTTCCAAGGGGAAGATGATCGGCCCTTTATGCCTCTACGTATAAGGGAAAGCCAAACCTTGTGCAGCGACTCGCTTGCGCAAGCGCAATAGGCGCATTAGACTTATCTCCAGTAAGCAAGTCTCGAAAATGAAGGGCAATTGGCACGCGCCGCGAATGCCCTTTTGGTGGTCAATATGAAGACGCAAATGAGCAGATTTCAGATACATGACGACTTAACCGCTCCGCAGGGCTCGGTTCCGGTGCTGCGCGGCGCGCTTGCGTCCGGCGGGCAGCTGCCCAACTTCCTTGGCGTCCTGGCTGGATCGCCGGCCGCGCTGCGGGCCTATGCGAAGTTCCGCTCCGAGCTTCGGCACGGAAAACTTACTTTGCCCACGCTCGAGCGGATCGCGCTCGCGCTCGCCGAGCACTACCAGTCGGCTCCGGGCATCGCGATGCATTCCCGCGCTGCGCGTAATGCCGGCTTGGCGCTCGACGAGGTAGCGCTCGCGCGCGACTTCAACTCCAAGGATCCTCGCCAGGCTTCTCTGCTCCGGTATCTGCGGGCGCTGGTGGAGGATCAGGGGCACGCTCCCATACACCTCCACGAGGAGGCGCGCGAAGCGGGATGGGATGACGAGGAGATCCTCGAGGCGATCGCAGCGGTCGCGCTCGAGGCATTCACCGCGATGGTGAACGTCGCCGGGGAGGTTCCGGTGGACGGCTCCAACGAAGCGTCCCGCACGCTCCAGGCGGCGTAAGCTTCCTCTGCACATGGGCCTCCGCGGCGAAACGGCCCCCGGCGACGGTCAGGACAGGGTCGCCCACTGCTGTCCCCTCTACCACGAAGCCGTCGAGCTCGTTGGGCGCCGCTGGACGGGCGCGATCTTGCGCGTGCTGATGACTGGCCCGCTGCGATTCTCGGAGGTCGCCCAAGCCGTCCCGGAGCTCTCTGATCGTCTGCTTTCGGAGCGAATGAAGGAGCTCGAGGCGCGTGGGATCGTCGAGCGAACCGTGATCGGGGGGCCGCCGCTTCGGGTCGAATACCAGCTCTCGCGGATGGGACAGGAGCTCGAACCCGCGCTTGCCGAGCTGCAGCGTTGGGCCAACCGGTGGCTGCGGCGAGCGCCCCGCCACGATGCTGCCGACGCGTGGGACGCCCAGCCGGCATCGGCGCATCCCGCTGACGAGCGCAGCGCCGCTTCGGGATAGCGCCGGTCACGCCGGCTGTAACGCAGGCGCGCGAGGGGCGAGCGCGCAGGCGCGCGAGGGGCGAGTGCGCAGGCGGGCGAGGGGCGAGTGCGCTGAGGGTAAGCTCCCGCGCGGCAAACGCGAGCCGGGAGCGAGGCGAGGATGACGGAGCTGACCACGGACGATGTGACGGCGATCGTCGCGGACCGCGACATTCGCTTCATTCGCCTTTGGTTCACCGACATCCTGGGACAGCTGAAGACCTTCTCGATCAACTCGTCCGAGCTCACCGATGCATTCGCCGGCGGGATGGGCTTCGACGGCTCTTCCATCACCGGGTTTAACCCGATCGAGGAGTCGGACATGATCGCGATGCCCGACCCCACCACGTTCGCGATCCTGCCCTGGCGCCCCACCGAGCAAGGTGTGGCGCGCCTGTTCTGCGACATCGTCACGCCGGAGCGGACACCGTACGAGGGGGACCCCCGCTACGTATTGAGGCGCGCGCTCGAGCGCGCGGCCGCGATGGGGTTTGACCACTACTATGTCGGCCCCGAGCTCGAGTATTTCTATTTCCGCGACGCCTCCTCCACGCAAGTCCTGGACGAGGGGGGCTACTTCGATCTCACAGCGCTCGATGCCGGCACGGATCTCCGCCGGGAGACAGTGCTCGCGCTCGAGCAGCTTGGCATCCATACCGAGTACACCCACCACGAGGTGGGGCCCAGCCAGCACGAGATCGACATGCGCTATGCGGACGCCCTGAAGATGGCCGACGACTGCATGACCTACCGCATCACGGTCAAGGAGTACGCCCTCAAGTACGGCCTGCACGCCACCTTCATGCCCAAGCCGCTGTTCGGAAAGAACGGGTCGGGGATGCACACCCACCAGTCCTTGTTCGCCGGGGAGCACAACGCGTTCTTCGATTCGGACGACGAGTTTTTCCTCTCCGATGTGGGCAAGGCGTTCATCGCCGGCCAGCTTCGCCACGCGCGGGAGATTTGCTCGGTCTTCGCTCAGTGGGTGAACTCCTACAAGCGACTCGTGCCTGGGTATGAGGCCCCGGTGTATGTCGCCTGGTCGCGGCGCAACCGCTCGGCACTGGTGCGCGTGCCGCTGTATCACCCGGGTAGGGAGCGCACGACGCGCATGGAGCTTCGGTGCCCGGACCCCGCTTGCAACCCCTACTTGACCTTTGCCGCGCTGCTGCAGGCGGGGCTCGAGGGCATCGAGCAGGGCTACGAGTTGCCGGAGCCGATGGAGAAGAACCTGTACCACCTTTCGCCTGACGAACGCAAGCGCCTGGGTATCGAGCAGCTCCCGGAGACCCTGGGCGAGGCAATCGAGCTGACGGCGGACTCAGAGCTCGTCCTGCGCACGCTGGGCGAGCACGTCTTCAACCGCTACATCGAGATCAAGCGCCAGGAGTGGGACGACTACCGCGTGCAGGTCACCCCCTGGGAGCTCGAGCGGTACCTGCCGGTGTTGTGAGCGCGGCCTCCGCGCCCCGGCTCACGGTTGTCGGCTCCGCCAACGTTGACTTCGTCGCCCGCTGCGAGCGGCTGCCCCGGCCGGGAGAGACGGTCACCGACGCGACCTTCGAGCGCGTGCCGGGCGGGAAGGGCGCAAACCAAGCGGTTGCAGCCGCGCGTCTCGGGGCGAAAGTGCGGTTCGTGGGCAGGATCGGACGTGATGATCTGACTCTGCGGTCGCTTGAAAACGACGCCGTCGATGTCAGCGGCGTGGTCCGCGACGACGGCGAGACAGGGGTCGCGCTGATCCTGGTCGAGCGCAGCGGCGAGGACGTGATCGTGGTCGCGCCTGGGGCAAACCGACGGCTTACCGCCGACGATGTGATCACCGCGATGCGTGAGTGCGAGCTCGACGCCTTGATCTGCCAGCAGGAGATACCGCTCGACGCGATCCTCGCCGCGGCCAGCGCAGCCCGCGAGGCCGTTGGTGGCCGCGGTCGGCCGTCTCTGTTCTGCCTCAACGCAGCGCCCGCACGAGGCCCTATCGCTCCGGCGCTGAAGCCGGACCTGCTGGTCGTCAACCGTTACGAGCACGAGCTCGCCGCTCGCCGCGATGGACTGATCGCCCTGACGCTCGGCGCCGAGGGCGCGGTGCTGTTCGAGTCCGGCGTGGAGGTGGCGCGCGCTCGCCCCCCGCGCGTCGAGATGGTGGATGGCACCGCGGCGGGCGATGCCTTCTGCGCGGCACTGGTGATCTCCCTGCTGGAGGGACGGGAGCGCCAGGTGGCACTCGCGCGCGCCTGTGCGGCGGGGGCGCTCGCGGCCTCGCGACCGGGCGCGCAACCGTCCCTCCCCAGCGCAGCCGAACTCGAAGCGGCTATGTGAACGCCACTCGATGCAAGCATGCGCACCGTGACTCGCGTGATTCACGACTGTGATCCCGGGCACGACGACGCGATCGCGCTGTTGCTTGGGCTGGCGAGTCCAGAGCTCGATCTGCTCGGGGCGAGCACGGTCGCCGGCAACCAGTCGCTGGAGCTCACCACTTCCAACGCCATCCGGGTCCTCGACCACGTCGGGCGAGCCGACCTGCCGGTCTGCGCCGGGGCCGCCCGGCCGCTGGTCAGGGAGCCCGTGACGAACGTTTCAGGTCACGGCGAGTCGGGCCTCGACGGGCCTGACCTGCCGCCGCCCTCGCGCTCGCCCGAGCCCGTGCACGCGGTCGACTGGCTGGGGCGCGCGATCTCCGACGGCGTCGGTCCGGTCACGCTCGTGGCGACTGGGCCGCTCACCAACGTGGCGCTGCTGCTCGCCCGCTACCCGGAGGTCGAGCGCCAGCTGGAACGCGTCGTAGTGATGGGCGGTGCGATCGGCGAAGGCAACGTCACCCCTGCGGCGGAGTTCAACATCTGGGCCGACCCCGAGGCGGCCGCCCGCGTCTTTGAGAGCGGTCTTGACATCACGATGGTGGGGCTCGACGTCACCTATCGCGCGCTGATGACGCCGGCCCACGCGGATGAGCTGCGAGGCGACGGTCGCGCTGGAAGGCTCGTGGCCGACCTCTACGAGTTCTATTCACGCGTCCATCGCCGCCGCTTCGGTCGGAACGGAGCGCCGGTTCACGACGCTGTCGCCATGGCCCATGTGATCGATCCCACTCTGTTGGATACGCAGCTTTGCGGCGTGAAGATCGACACGGGTCCCGAGCTCTCGCGCGGTCGCACGAACGTGGATCGCTGGGGTCGCCTGGACTGGCGTCCCAACTGCCACGTCGCTGTGGAGATCGACGCCGCGCGGTTCCTCGATCTGCTGGTGAGGCGGATCGCGCGGCTTTGAAAGACTAAGGCCCCGCCTGGAGCGACGCTGCCAGCTCCTCCGGCGTCGTCACCGGCGCCTTGCACACGAAGTGCTCGCAGACGTACGCTGCGGCGCGGCCGTCGACCGGCTCTCGGCCTTTCAGCAGCGGGACGCCCCCGTCTCGGACACCCTCGTCCGCTCCGCCCGTATCTGAGCCAGCGTCCTCGCGGCCCGTCTCTGTCCCACCGTCCTCCCCGCCGGCGAGGACAAGGTGAGGGCGATATTCGGCGCGCACCGCACGCACGAGCAACCCCGCACCGGGACCGACAATCGCCACCTCCCGGACCGGCGCGAGGTAGAAGTCCGCAGCCCGGAGCAGGTGGCCAAAGGCTAGTGGCTGACGCATCCCCAGCGGCAACAACAGCCGCAGCACGCCGAGCGCGTGTTGCGCGTATCTGCCTTCCCCCGATAACAGCGCCAGGCGCAGCAGGCCGAAGGCCGCCGACGAGTTCCCCGAGGGAATCGGCGAGTCCTCGAGGTCCTTGCGCCGCGCGACCAGCGGCTCTCGGTCGCCGGCGGTGGTGAAGAAGCCG
>JAFAPR010000022.1 GCA_019247075.1 Solirubrobacterales bacterium | reverse complement strand
CTGGCAAGACCATTGCGCTGTGATGCTCTCAGTTGAGTTTGAGAGCGAATGTCGCCTCGATCGAGGCGCCCACCTCTTGCTCGCCGGACTCGATCGCAATCGAATCCGCCTCGACACGGCTGGCAAGCATCTGAGGCCTCTCGGCATGCCAGTGATCGGCGACCCTCGCGAGTGTGATCGAACTCCTCGTCGACGCTGACTCCGGTAGTCGCGTGGTCGGCCCTGGCCACCCCCAGCTCGTCCAGCATCGCGACCAATGCATTGCTGCGATCCGACACGTCGGAGAGCGCCGGGCCTGGGGCCTTCTTGAGCGGGCGGGCACATAAGCTCACGCTTCACCGGTTAGCTTTTGACCGGCCGATGCTCCTGTACGACAACACGCTGTCGGGCAACTGCTACAAGGTCAGGCTGCTGTTCGCACAGCTGGGCCTCGACTATGACCGCCGCGAGGTCGACGTGTTCGACCGCTCCGACAGGCCAGAGGTGCTGGGCGAACTGAATCCGGCGCTCAGGGTCCCGACGCTCGTACTTGACGACGGCAGTGCGCTCGCCGAGTCAAACGCAATCCTCTTTTACTTCAGCGAGGGCACCGCGTTATTGCCGGAGGATCGCCTCGAGCGCGCGCGGGTGCTGCAGTGGCTGTTCTTCGAGCAGTACAGCCACGAGCCTTACATCGCGGTCGCGCGGTTCTGGGCCCACGCCGGCATCACAGCGCCTGCGGCCGAGCGCCAGGCCAAGCTACGCGGCGGGACCGCGGCATTGAAGGCGATGGAGGGGCATCTCGCACAGCGCGTATTCCTCGTCGGCCAGCGCTACACGATCGCCGACATCGCCCTGTACGCGTACACGCACGTCGCGCCCGAGGGGGGCTTCGAGCTGGTGCCATACCCTGCGGTGGGGGCATGGCTTGAGCGAGTGAGACAGCAGCCCAGCCACGTCACGATGACGGGTTGAACCAGCGACGGTACTGCGCCTTGGGTAAACCGCGCAACGCAGCCGCAGGCGCGAGGGGCCATCAGGCGCCACCGCGCCTATGAGGTGGATGCCGACCCAGCAGCCTCGTAGTGGAGCATCAGTATGCCGGTGCTGGTCGGAGCACAGTCGACCAGCCGCATTGGTAGCGGACGAGGGGTCTCGCGGAACAGCCGCTTCCCGGTGCCGAGGACCAGCGGGTGCACGAACAGCCGGTATTCATCGATCAGCCCGTGCTCGATCAGCGTCTGCGCCAGCTCGACGCTGCCAAGCACCGTAATGAAGCCATCGCCGTGGGACTTGAGGTCGTTTACCGATTCGACGACATCGCCGCCCAGGATCTGCGATCCGGCCCAATCGAGACCGGTCAGGGTTCTCGTGACGACGTATTTCGGCGTCGAATTCAGATGTCGCGCGATCGGGTTCTCGTCGGGCTCGTTTGGCCAGTGCGCCGCCATGTGCTCGTAGGTCTTGCGGCCGAACAGGTACGCGGTGGTGGCGCCTATTCCCTGGCCCGCGCGTTGCCCAATCTCCTCACTCGCGTACGGGGCACCCCAGCCGCCATGCTCAAAGCCGCCCTCGCGATCCTCGTTAGGACCGCCGAAGCCCTGCATGACCCCATCGAGGGTCAGGAACTCGACTACCGCCAGCCTTCTCATCGCGTCGCTCCTCTCGTTGGTCATGTTCCAGATTCTCAGAAGACTCCACGGAGGCTCTCACGAGTCGGGACGCCTGCGTCCCATAGGTGATCCCGCCTCTCACCCCGAGCTCCCAACGCCGGCGATGAACGCCGGATAGGATCTTCGCCTCGTGAGCGGGGCCGAGGGCGCAGCGCCAATCGTCGCCGAGGCGGCGCGTGAAGCTGAACAGCAGTGCACGGTCGCCGACGTGGTCGGCGCAACGATCGCGGCGCAGGGGGTGCACGACACGTTCGGCGTGCTCGGAAGCGGCAACCTTATCGTCACGAACGCCCTCCGCGACGGCGGGGCACGCTTCCACCACGCCCGCCACGAATGCAGCGCCGTGTGCATGGCGGACGGGTACGCGCGCGTCAGCGGCCGGGTCGGCGTGGCCAGCGTGCACCAGGGACCGGGGCTGACTAACGCGATGACCGGCATCGCCGAGGCGGCGAAGAGCCGCACGCCCCTCCTGGTCCTTGCG
>JAFAPR010000228.1 GCA_019247075.1 Solirubrobacterales bacterium | reverse complement strand
GACGATCATGTTCTCCTCGGCGCGAAAGCGAGCGCGCTCCGGAGGACGCACTGACACGACGCCCCCCGATAGCCCCTTGCCCGCGTAATCGTTGCACTCCCCGCGCAACGAGAAACAAACCCCGCAAGCCAGCCAGGCGGCGAAGCTCTGTCCCGCGGACCCCTGGAACGAGATCTCGATCGTGCCCTCGGGCAGGCCCCTCTCGCCGAAGCGGCGCGCGATCTCCCCGGACAGGATCCCTCCCACCGTCCTGTTCACGTTCCGCACCGGAACGGGACCCAACCGCACCGGCTCGCGCCGCGCCAGCGCCGGTTCGCAATCCGAGAGCAGCGTCCAATCGAGCGCGTTGTCGAGCACGGGTTCCGGCGGCCTGGTCCTGCGCCGCGGCGCCCCTGACGGGAGCTCGGGCATCTTCAACACGTGCCCGAGGTCGACATGGCGGGCCTTCCAGTGCTCGATGGCGGCGTCCATGTCCAGCAGATCTGCCCGTCCGATCAACTCCGAGAAGCGCGGCACGCCGAGCGAGGCCATGATCTCACGCACCTCCTCGGCCACGAGCATCAGGTAGGCGGTCACCTGCTCGGGCGTGCCGCGGAAACGCTTGCGCAGCTCGGGATCCTGGGTGGCGATCCCGACCGGGCACGTGTTCAGATGACAGACGCGCATCATCACGCAGCCCATCGCGATCAGCGGGGCGGTCGAGAAGCCGAACTCGTCCGCGCCCAGGAGCGCCCCCACGACCACGTCCCGACCCGTGCGCATGCCCCCGTCGACCTCGACCGTGATGCGCGAGCGCAGATCGTTCAAAAGCAGCGTCTGCTGGGTCTCCGCCAGCCCGATCTCCCACGGCACACCGGCCGACTGGATCGAAGACTGGGGCGAGGCGCCCGTGCCGCCGTCATGGCCGGCGATCGTGACGTGGTCGGCGTTGGCCTTGGCCACACCCGCCGCGACCGTGCCCACTCCCACTTCGCTCACCAACTTCACGGAAACGGACGCGCCCGGGTTCGCGCAGCGCAGGTCGTAAATCAGCTGCTTTAAGTCCTCGATCGAATAGATGTCGTGGTGCGGCGGGGGCGAGATCAGGCCAACGCCGGGCGTCGAGTTGCGCAGCCAGGCGATGTAGTCGTCGACCTTGTGGCCGGGAAGCTGCCCGCCCTCGCCCGGCTTGGCGCCCTGGGCCATCTTGACCTGGACCTGGTCGGCGTTGACCAGGTAGTGAATCGTGACGCCGAAGCGGCCCGAGGCGACCTGCTTGATCGCCGAGCGCCGGGAGTCGCCGTTTGGATCGGCGACATACCGCGCGCTGTCCTCTCCCCCCTCCCCTGTGTTGGAACGCGCGCCCAGCCGGTTCATCGCGATCGCGAGCGTCTCGTGCGCCTCGCGCCCGAGCGCGCCGAGGCTCATCGCGCCGGTGGTGAAGCGCTTGACGATCTCGGTCGCGGGGTCGACCTCCTCCAGCGCAACCGGTGC
The DNA here is from genome assembly GCA_019247075.1 of Solirubrobacterales bacterium. Lineage (GTDB taxonomy): Bacteria > Actinomycetota > Thermoleophilia > Solirubrobacterales > Solirubrobacteraceae > Palsa-465. Next base: position 26,913 of record JAFAPR010000228.1, on the reverse strand, counting down.
AGGCGCAGCTCGGAACGTCATCAGCCCGCGCAGGAGCGAGCGGCGCACCGACTCGTCGTTGACCAGGCGCGCGTACTCGGCGTACGTCTCGTGCGGGTCGGCGTGCGCCGGCCCCGGCCCGTCGTTAGCAAAGGCGCCGCCCACGGCGTGCTGGAGCTTTGCGATCGTGTCCGGGTTCCACACGTGCCGCTCGCCGTCGCGGCGCCACTGGAGCACACCCCCGACCGGCAGCACCTCGCGGTGGGTGCGGGGGTAGGCCCGGAAGTGGCGTTCCATCGCCTCGGTCGAGAGCTGCTCCGCTCCGACGCCGCCGATGCGCGAAGCGGTACCGGTGAAGTAGCGCTCGACCAGCCGGGATTCGAGCCCCACGGCCTCGAAGATCTGCGCGCCGCAGTAGGACTTGATGGTCGAGATCCCCATCTTCGAGATCGTCTTCAAGAGCCCTTTGCCGATCGCCTTGACGATCCGCTTCTCGGCCTCCTCGCGCTCCAGATCCTCGGGCAGCAAGGACCGTTGCGCGAGCTCGTCCAGCGACTCGAACATCACATATGGGTTGATGGCCGCCGCGCCATAGCCGATCAGGGTGGCCATGTGGTGGATCTCGCGCGGCTCGCCGGACTCGATCACGAGCCCAGTGCGGGTACGCGTTCCTCGGCGCACCAGATGCTGGTGGACCGCGCCGACCGCCAGCAGGGAGGGGATCGCGACTCGCTCGGGGCCGAGGTTGCGGTCGGAGAGGATCAGGATGTTCGCGTCGTGCTCGACGTAGCGCTCGGCCTCCTCACACAGCGCGGCGAGACGAGACTCCATGCCGTCGGGACCCTCCTCGATCGGCCAGGTGATGTCGATGGTCGCGGCGTCGAAGACCTCGTGCGAGACCTGGCGCAGCTTCTCGAGCTCGTGGTTGCGCAGGATCGGCTGGTCCATCACCAGCTGGTGGGCCTGCTCTGGCGATTCCTCGAGCAGGTTCTTCTCGGCGCCGATCCCGGCCTGGAGGCTCATCACTACCGACTCCCTGATCGGATCGATGGGCGGGTTGGTGACCTGCGCGAACAGCTGCTTGAAGTAGGAGAACAGCGGGGGCTGGCGGTCGGAGAGGGCCGCCAGCGCGGCGTCGTTGCCCATGCTCGCCACAGGCTCCTCGGCGCGCGTGGCCATCGGCGCGATCACCATCCGCAGGTCCTCTTGCGAGTAGCCGAAGGCGAGCTGCTTGGAGCGCAGCGGCTCGATGCGGGGAGCGCGCGGGCTGCGCTCGGGCAGATCGTCGATATGCACCACCGAGCGCTCGTACCACTGGCCGTAGGGCTTGCGACGCGCGATCCTGCGTTTGACGTCCTCGTCCTCGACGACCCGGCCCTCCTCGAGGTCGATCAGGAAGACCTTCCCCGGCGCCAGCCTCCCCTTGCGCTGCACGTTCTCGGGCGCGACCGTGATCACGCCGGTCTCCGAGGCGAGCACCACGTAGCCCTCGGTGTCCTGGATCCAGCGACCGGGGCGCAGCCCGTTGCGGTCGAGCACCGCGCCAGCCATCCGTCCGTCTGTGAACACCACCGCCGCGGGGCCGTCCCAGGGCTCGATCAGGCAGGAGTGGAAGTCATAGAAGCCCTTGACGTCTGGGTCGAGGTCTCCTCCTCGGGTGCGGTAGGCCTCGGGCACCATCATCATCACGGCGTGCGGGATCGAGCGGCCGGAGAGCACGAGCAGCTCGAGCACGTTGTCGAAGATGGCCGAGTCCGAGCCGCCCTCCTGGACGACCGGGATCACCTTCTCGAGGTCCTCCCCGAAGACCTCCGAGGCGAGCTGCGACTCGCGCGCGCGCATCCAGTTGACGTTGCCCCGCAGGGTGTTGACCTCGCCGTTGTGGGCGATCATCCGGTAGGGGTGGGCCAGTTGCCAGCTCGGGAAGGTGTTGGTCGAGAAGCGCGAGTGCACGAGCGCGAGGCGGCTCGCCAACCGTGGGTCACGCAGGTCGGTGAAGTAGCGCGGGAGCTGCGGGGCCTTCAGCATGCCCTTGTACACGAGCGTGCGCGAGGAGCAGCTGGGGATGGCGAGCTCGCCGCCGGCGGCACGCTCGATCAGCCGCCGGATCACGTAAAGCTTGCGCTCGAGCGCCGGCTGGTCGGGGATGTCCTCGGAGGCCTCGATTACCAGCTGCCGGATCACCGGGGCGCTGACCCGGGCGCGCTCGCCGATGTGCTGCTCGTCGACCGGCACGTCGCGCCACCACAGCGGCGACTGGCCCTCGGCGCGGACGGTGGCATCGACCAGCCGCTCAAGCTCGGCGCGCCGCTCGGGCTCGCGGGGCAGATAGCAGACCGCCACGCCGTAACGCCCGCGGGGGGGCAGCGTCACCCCCGAGAGGACCGCTCGCAAAAAGCCGTCGGGAATCTGGAGCAGAATGCCGGCGCCGTCGCCGGTAAGCGGGTCGGCGGCCTCCGCGCCCCGGTGCTCCATGTTCTCGAGCGCCGTTAGCGCCTTCTCAACTACCGCGTGAGTGGCCTGCCCCCACAGTTTCGCGACCAGCGCGATGCCGCACGCGTCGTGCTCGTAAGCCGGTTCGTAGAGGCCAGTGGCCCCGGGCGGAGCGATGCGGTGCATGGGTCCTGTGTGTTAGTGGCCAGCGGTCAGGCACGGCGGACGCCAGAGGGTACCAGCGGCCCTGTCCGCATGGAAAGGCTGGGCTTAAAATCAATGGGCAGCGCAGGGCGACCAGCCCCTGCGTGTAAAGAAATGGATCGGGTCGGCACATGTGCCCTCGGCTTGCCGCGCGCTCGGCATCCGGCCTCGCTCATTGCGCGGCGCCCGAGTCGTCCGGCGGGCCGGCGCACATGTGCGCCGGCCAAGATGATGATTTAGCGCTTTGCGGCTGCCTTGCTCTTGCGCGGCTGAGACTTCGACTTGCGCGCCTTGCCATCAGCGGCTGCCGCCTTCTTGTCCTCGCCCTGAACTGCCGCGAGACTGGCCTCGAGCGCCGCCATCAGGTCGGGCGCCGGCGAGGGCTCCTCGACCTGCGGCTGCACTGCGATCTCCTCTCCGGCCGCCTTGCGCTCGATCAGCTCGAGCACCCGCTCGCGGTAGTCGTCGCGGAACTTTGACGGCTCAAATTCCGACGAGAGCGATTCGATCAGCTGCTCGGCCATGCGCAGCTCGCGGTCAGTGGCCTCGGCCTCCTCCACCGCGTCGAGCTCATCGAGCCTGTCCGGTGGCACGACCTCGTCGCCGTAGAGCATCGTCGACAGCGCGAGCGCCTCGCCGCTTGGCCTAAGCGCGCACAGCTGCTGCTTGGAGCGCAGCACGACCCGGCCGATCCCCACCTTGCCCTCCTCGCGCATCGCATCGAGCAACAGCCTGTAGGCCTTGGCGCCCCCCTGGGCGGGGGCGAGGTAATAGGAGTGGTCGTAGTAGATCGGGTCGATCTCGTCGAGGTCCACGAACTCTTCGATGTCGATCGTCCTGGTCGCTTTTGGGTCGAGCGCCTCGAGCTCTTCCGAGGAAACGAGGACATATCGGTCGGGGCTGATCTCGTAACCCTTGACGATCTCCTCGTAAGGGACCTCCTCGCCGGTTGACGGATCGACACGCTGCTGGCGGATGCGCGTGCCGGTCTTACTCGACACCTGGTGGAAGCGCACCGTCTTCGGCGAGGTTGCGCTGTAGAGCTTGACGGGCACGTTGACGAGCCCGAAGCTGATCGCGCCTGACCAGATCGCTCGTGGCATAGGAACCTGTATATCGAACCGGTCGCGTTGAGCAAGCAGTGGGCGGGCGGTTGCCGCGAGCTATCTGTTGATGCCCGACATGTCGGGATAGCGGTCGCCCGCCGTTGCCCCCGCCGGCGCCGCCTCGTCGAGCCGGCGGAGATCCTCATCTGTCAGCCGGATCTCCGTGGCGGCCACGTTCTCCTCGAGGTAGGTGCGGTGCTTTGTGCCCGGGATCGGCACGACGTCCTCGCCCTGGTGAAGGACCCACGCCAGCGCCAGCTGGCCGGGGGTGCAGTCTTGCTCGCGCGCGAGCTCGTTGACCCGCTCGACGAGTCGCCGGTTGGCGTAGAAGTTGTCTCCCTGGAAGCGCGGGTTGTGGCGGCGGAAGTCGTCTTCGGGGAAGTCCTCGGGCGTCTTGAAGCGGCCGGTGAGAAAGCCGCGCCCCAAGGGGCTGTACGCGACCAAGCCGATCCCCCGCTCGCGCAGCGTAGGCAGGATCTCGTCCTCCACGTCGCGCGTCCACAGCGAATACTCGGTCTGCACCGCCGTCAGCGGGTGGACCGCGTGGGCTGCGCTGATCGTCTCCGGCGCGGCCTCGGACAGCCCCAGGAACCTGACCTTGCCCTCGTCGACAAGCGAGGCCATCGCGCCGACCGTCTCCTCGATTGGGACATCCGGATCGACGCGGTGTTGGTAGTAAAGGTCGATGTAGTCGACGCCGAGGCGCCGCAGCGAGGCGTCGCACGCCCGCAAGAGGTAGTCCGGCCGCCCATTGATGGAGCGGCCCCCCGGGTCCTGCGGGTCGCGCACGATGCCGAACTTGGTGGCGAGCACGACCTCGGCGCGACGGTCCGCGATCGCCTTGCCGACGAGCCTCTCGTTGCCGCCGTGCCCGTACATGTCCGCCGTATCGAGCAATGTCACCCCCAGTTCGAGCGCGCGGTGGATGGTGGCGATCGACTCGCCCTCGTCGCCCGCGCCGTAGAACTCGGACATGCCCATGCAGCCGAGACCCTCCTCCGAGACGATCAGCCCTTGGTCTGAGAGGCGCCGCTGGTTCACTCTCAGAAGTCAGCCTATCGAGGTGGCGCCGCGCGCTGCCTGGTGCCGACAATTGGGTCCTTCGGCGAACAATCTCACGGAATGGCGCGGAGCCGCGTTAAATCCACGATGACGCTTCCGCCCTTCCAGCAGTTGCTCGACGCCCACGGAAGTGATGTCTTCCGCTTCCTCGTGGCAACTGTCGGTCGCGGCGACGCCGACGACTGCTACCAGGAGACGTGGATCTCCGCGCTGCGGGCCTACCCGCGGCTGCGGGATGACTCGAACCTGCGCGGCTGGATCCTCACGGTCGCTCACCGCAAGGCTCTCGACCAGCTGCGCGCTGCGAGCCGCCGCGCCGAGCCGATCGGAGATGCCCTCGACCGTGCCGCCATCGGCGGTGTAGAGGCGCCGTTTGCCGCGTCGGACGGGCTGCCGGAGGTGTGGGCGTCGGTGCGGTCGCTGCCGTCCAAGCAGCGGACCGCGATCGCGCTTCGCTTCCTGACCGGTTCCAGCCACGCGGAGATCGCAGCGGTCATGCACACAAGCGAAGAGGCGGCCCGGCGGAACGTCCACGAGGGACTGAAACGACTTCGGAGGGAGTACCGAAATGACAGCCGGTAGGACTTTGGAGCAGGAGCTGAAGGCCGCGGTGGACGCGGTGGGTGGCGGCGCGCCCGAGATCGCGCAGACGGCGACCGCGGACGGCCTGGTCGACGTCGCCTACGCGGTGCACGATTCACCGGTGGGGAGTCTGTTGCTCGCGGCTACGCCCCGCGGCCTCGTACGGGTCGCGTATCTCGATGGCCCGGGAGACGCGCAGGTGCTGGAGGAGCTTGCGCGGCGAGTCTCGCCCCGGGTCCTCCGTGCTCCCCGGCGACTCGATGAGGACCGCCGCCAGCTGGAGCAGTACTTCGCGGGCAAGCGCCAGGTCTTCGAGGTGCCAATCGACTGGCGGCTGTGCGCGGGCTTCGGGCGTCGCGTGCTGAGCGCGACCGCGCGCATCCCGTTTGGTTCGCTCTCGACCTACAAACAGGTCGCGACCGAGGCCGGCAGTCCGCGCGGCTCGCGCGCCGCGGGCAACGCACTCGGGGCGAACCCCATGCCGATCGTCGTTCCCTGCCACCGGGTCGTGCACTCGAGCGGCGGACTGGGCGGCTACACCGGAGGACTGCATCGCAAGCGGGTGCTGCTGGGCGTCGAGGGGCACGAGGTGACCGCGGTAGTCTGACCGACGAGGTCAAGTTGACGGCCGGTTCCATCGGTGACTCTGCTCGCGACCGGGCGAGCGTGGGCGCGCCCGCGGCAGATGGCGCGACCCAGCCGATCTCGGGCCGGCGGCTCTGGCTGATCATCGGAGCGCTTCTGAGCGGGCTCCTTCTGGCCGCGCTCGACCAGACGATCGTCGCAACGGCTCTGCCGACGATCGTGGGCGACCTCGGCGACGCCTCGCACCTCTCCTGGGTGGTCACCGCCTACCTGCTCGCCTCGACGGCGTCCACGCCGCTGTGGGGAAAGCTCGGCGACATGTACGGCCGGAAGATCTTCTTCCAGGCCGCGATCGTGATCTTCCTGGTCGGCTCGGCGCTGTCGGGGATCTCGAGCTCGATGACCGAGCTGATCGCCTTCCGGGCGCTACAGGGAATCGGAGGCGGGGGGCTGATGATCGGCGCCCAGACCATCATCGGAGACGTAGTCTCGCCGCGCGACCGGGGCCGCTACCAGGGCCTGTTCGGGGCGGTTTTCGGGCTCAGCAGCGTGATCGGCCCGCTGATGGGGGGCCTGCTGGTGGACAACCTCTCTTGGCATTGGATCTTCTACATCAACCTCCCGATTGGAGTCGTCGCACTGGTGGTGACCGCGGCGGTTCTACCGAGCCGGCTCTCGCGAGTGCACCACGTGATCGACTACCTGGGCGCGCTGCTGGTCGGGCTCGCGGCGACGAGCTTCGTGCTGCTGACAAGCCTCGGCGGCACGACCTACGCGTGGGGGTCGACGCCAATCGTGATCTTCGGGGTGGCCGGCGTGGCGCTCACGGTCGCGTTCGTGTTCGTGGAGCGTCGCGCCGCCGAGCCTGTCGTCCCGCTGCGCCTGTTTGCAAACCGCGTGTTTGCGGTCGCGAGCGTGCTCGGCTTCGTGGTCGGCTTCGCGATGTTCGGCGCGATCACGTTCCTGCCGCTGTTCCTTCAGGTCGTGAAGGGCGTCAGCCCCACGCTCTCGGGGCTGCGGCTGCTGCCTCTGCTGGGCGGACTGATCCTGACCTCCGCCGGCTCGGGGCAGCTGATCAGCCGGTACGGCCGCTACAAGGTCTTCCCGATCGTAGGCACCGCGCTCATGACCGTAGGGCTCTTCCTGCTCTCGCGTCTCGGCGCGGGTACAGGGACTGCGCTGACCTCGCTCTACATGTTCGTGTTCGGGGTGGGCCTCGGCGGCGTGATGCAGGTGCTGGTGATCGCGGTGCAGAACGCCGTCGACTACAAGGACCTGGGCGCCGCGACGTCGGGTGCCACCTTTTTCCGCTCCCTGGGCGGGTCGTTCGGAACCGCCGTCTTCGGCGCGATCTTCGCGAACCTCCTAGCGGGCAACCTCGCCCACTATCTCAGGGGCGTGACGTTGCCCCCGGGGCTGTCCGGCTCGAGCGTCAGCCCCGCGGAGCTGGCCAAGCTCCCAGCCAGCGTGCACGGCGGCTACGTGCAGGCCTACGCCCATTCGCTCCAGACTGTTTTTCTGGTCGCGGTTCCGATCGCGGGGATGGCATTCTTTTTGGCCTGGGCCCTGCCCGAGCGCAAGCTGCGCAAGACGACCGAGGCGACCGACCCGGGCGACGTGTTCGCGCTGCCGACCGATCGGAGCTCAGTGAAGGAGATGGAGCGGGCGCTAACCGTGCTCGCGCGCAGGGAGAACCGGCCGGAGCTGTTCAGGCGCCTGGCCGCGCGTGCGGACGTCGAGCTCGACCCGGTGCTCTGCTGGCTGGTGCTCTGTATGGAGCGCCATCCGGATCGCACCGTCGCGGAGCTCGGGTGCCCCCCCGCAATCTCGACGGAGAGGGTCCAGGAACTGGTTGCGCGACTCGCAAGCCAGGGACTAGTGGTAGTGCATGCCGACGGCGACGGCGGCGGCCCCGAGCGCTCGCGACCGGTGCTCACTCCCGCCGGCCGCGCAACGGCCGCCAAGCTGATCGAGGCCCGCCGGCAGCGGCTCGCGGAGCTGCTCGACGGCTGGTCGCCCGCCGACCACGACGAGCTGGTCGCGCTCCTGCGCAGGCTCGGCCGAGAGATGCTGGACGACAAGCGCCCGCCTGAGCGTCAGTCAGCGCCGGCGGGGGGCCCGGCGGGCGCGCGCTGAACCGGGGTCGATGGCCACATCCCGTCGTAGAGCGATCATCCTCGACTCCACGGGTCGACGAACACGTCATCGATCCGTGGGCTGCCAGAGAGGCCGGTGAAGGTCAGAGACACTTGGGCGGTGCCGCCTGACAGCGTCCCCAGCACCGCAGAGCTCGTAAGCATCACCGGCGACGGCCACCATTTGCCACCGGCGACGGCAACGCCGGCGGGGATCACCGAACTCCCGTCGACGACGTTGACGGCAACCGATCCTTTTCCAGCAATGAAGAAACGGATCGAAGGGTAGGCCGCATCGACGCACGTTAGGGGCGACCGGGCTGATGACCCGGCTGGCAGCGAGAGCGAATAGTGGCCGAGGGTGCCCGTTGCCGCGTACGGCTCGCTTCCCGCGACGCGCTTGGCTCCGCCAGTCAAGGTCCACCTCGCGCTCTCGAAGTCGCCGCCGGGCGCGAGCTCGTACTTGGCGGGATCCAGCCATGGGGCAAACGGCTGGCTGAGCGCCGAGGGGTGGCAGGTCTTGAGATTGACCACGTTGGCCTGCGCGTCCGAGACGATCGGCGCGAGGGCAGCCGTGGCGCCCAAGGTGCATGCGACCGAGACGGTCGTGATCAAGCGACCGGCTGAATGGATCATTAAGTTCCCTCCATCGGGGTCGGGAAACGCAAATCCGCCTGACTCAGGTCACTTATCCTCGCTGATTGAGGATGCCCGCGTCCAGGCTCTTGGTGTAAATACCCTTACGCGGCTTGTTCTCACCGTCGGCCGCGTTCATGCGGGCACAGCTGCGGCGGGGGTATCAGCCGCGCGGCCAGCGTTGTAAGCGGACTGAAATGCGGCGTCGCCGAGCGCCGCTCGCAATCGGGTGAGGTCAACATCGCGCAACCGGGATTCCAGGCTGTCGAAGTGTGTACCGAGCTTGTCGTGGATCGCGTCGGCGGCGCCGTGGAGCGTCGCGGCTGTTTGCGCGTCTCCGGCGCGACTGGCTACCAATGCTAGGCCGAGGTGCGCGTAAGCGACCATCAGTTGGTCGCCGTTGCGCCGCGCGATGGCCAGCGATTGATCGAACATCGCCCGGGCTTCGGCATCCGCGTTGTCGAGGTATGACGCGAAGCCGAGCGTGCACGAATGCAAGCTCAGGCCTCGTCGGTCGCCGATCTCTCGTGCGAGACGGACTCCCTCGGCAAGACGCGAGCGCGCCGCGCTGATCTCTCCCCCTTCGATCTCGAGGTAGCTGAGGTTGTTGAGAGAGGCGAGGTGCAGCACTTTGTTGCCGGCTTGGCTAGCCAGTGCCAGGCTCTGCGCGGCCATGCGTGCTCGCTCGGTGTGACTCAAGTGCGGAGAGGATCCTCTCGTCATCAGTAAGAGCGCCGTGAGATGCGGGTCGCCCAGCGCCATGGCCAGGGCGAGCCCCTCGTCGGTGAGTTCGAGGAGGGCCTGCTCGTTGCCTCGGCTCCCGTTGATGAGGGCAAGCACGTACAGCGCTTCGGCACGGAGGTGCTCGTCGGCGCGCGCACGGGCGATCGCCAGCGCTTCCTGAGCGCGGGCGGCTGCTGCGTCGTACTCACCCGTGATCAGCGTGAGCAAGATGCCTGCGGCGACAAGAGCGCGGCCGCGTAGCAGTGTGGGCTGGTGGGCATCTGGGCGGTCAAGCACGGCGGACAGTGCCGCCGCGCCTTCCGCCCGAGGCTCTCGGTAGAGCCAGAAATAACACAGCGCCCGGCCCAGCCGCAGTCCGGCGGCGGGGTTTGAGGCCTGGAGACTGCTGGAGATTGCGGCGCGGAGATTGTCGAACTCGAGCTGGAGGCGGTCAAGCCACTCGATTTGGCCGTGGCCGATCAGGTGCGGCGCCGCGGTCTCGGCCAAGGCAAGGTAGTAATCGCAGTGCGCGGCGCGCAACGCGGTCGCCGCCCTCTGGCTCCGCGCCAGCAGCTTCGTGGTTGCGTAGTCGCGCACGGTCTCCAGCAACCGGTAGCGGACCGATCCGCCGTCGTCAGCTTGGAGCAGGCTCTTGTCGACCAACGCGGCGAGCCGGTCGAGGACGCCGGCCGGGGAGTTGAAACTGGCGCCTGCCACCGCCTCGGCGCTGTGGAGGTCAAAGCCGCCCGCAAACACCGATAGGCGCTCGAGCATCTCCTGCTCTCCTGGGTTCAGTAGGTCATACGACCAGTCGATCAGGGCTTGGAGGGTTTGCTGCCGTGGCGGCGTGGTGCGATGTCCGCCGGTGAGCAGTCGGAATCGTTGATCGAGCCGGTTGTCGATCTCGTCGAGCGGCAGCATGCGCAGCCGGGCGGCAGCAAGCTCGATCGCCAGTGGGATCCCGTCCAGCCGGCGGCATAGCCTTCCAACCGCAGACGCGTTGTTGGCGTCGACAACAAAGTCGGAACGCTGCTGGCGTGCGCGGTCAGCGAACAGCGCAACCGCGTCGCACGCGAGCAGTCGTTCGGGCTCGGCGCTGGCCGGCGGTACGAACAGCGAAGGGACGCGGTATAGATGCTCGCCTTCGATCGCTAGCGGCTCGCGGCTGGTCGCGAGAATGATCATCTTCGGACAACCGCGCACCAACTGGTCGGCGACATTGGCCGCCTCGCCGATCACGTGCTCGCAGTTGTCCAGGATCACGAGTAACCGTCGGTCCCTACACGCGTCGATCAGCGACCGCAGCAGCGATCGTCCCGGCTGCTCGGGGACTCCAAGAACGCCCGCCAGCTGCGCGGCAACAAGCGTCGCGTCGGTCAGTGGCGCAAGATCGACAAAGCAAGCCCCGTCGCCCGACCCATCCAACGTGCTCGCTGCGAACTGCAGCACGAGCCGCGTCTTGCCCACGCCCGCGGCGCCAGTCAGCGTGATCATGCGAGCGCGCGCCAGGAGCTGCCGAAGCTCGCTCAGCTCGCGCTCTCGACCGACGAAGCTCGAGGCCTGGGCGGGTAGATTGTGAGGCGCGTCCCGGTCCTCGCGCGGGCCTCGTCGCGCGGACTCCGATACCGCAGCGACCGACGGCGGGCGCGCAGCGACCGTCGCTGCGAGGTCGAGCGACAGTTCCTGGCGAAGGATCGCCTGCTCGAGCTGGCGCAGCGGCACGCTCGGTTCGACCGCCAGCTGCTCGACCAGCACCCGCCTGGCATTTTGATAGGCGGCGAGCGCATCGGCCTGCCGGCCGCACCGGTACAGCGCCAGCATCAGCTGTGCACGCAAATGCTCGCGCAGCGGATGCTCCTCAACCAGCGTCTCAAGTTCGCCGACCAGCTCAGCGTGGCGTCCGAGCTCAAGATCAGCCTCGATGCGCTTCTCAAGTGCCGCCAGCCGCAGCTCCTCCAGCCATCTGATCGCCGGCTGCGCAAACGACGCGTACGACAGATCGGCAAGCGGAGGCCCGCGCCACAAGCCAAGCGCCTCGCGCAACTTCGCGGCCGCCTCCCCCGGCTCGGCCGCGTCCGCCTCGCTCACCAGCCGCTCGAAGCAGTAAAGGTCAAGCTCGTCGCGATCGACGCGCAACAGATATCCCGGCGCGCGGGTGGCAATCCGCCCGCCGGCACCGCCGAGCGCCTTCCGCAGCTGCGAGACCCGCACCTGCAAGGCGGTCCGCCCCGACTCAGGAACTTCTTCGCCCCATAGCTCGTCGATCAACCGATCAGCGGACACGACCTCGTTCGCGCTCAGCAGCAGCAGCGCTAACAGCGACCGCTGCGCCGCCGCGAGCGAGACCAAGCAGTCCCCCTCGGCGACCTCAAGCGGACCCAGGATTCGAAACTGCATCTGCTTAGCGATCGATTAGCGACCCAAAAGCGGACCCGCTGATTCTTCTTGATGTGACGCCCGCGGCCACAAGCTTACAGGCACCGCCGCGATCAGAAAGGACCTACCGGAGGGCGACGAGCCCAGCCGCATGCGTTGGTGGGCGCTGGGGGCGAGGGGGCTGGCAGGCCTTTGAAGGCCCGCTCGAGCCCCCGCGGCGCCCATCAGTTCAGGGCGCGCTTCACCGCCAAGCCCCGTGCTCGGCGGTGAGTCCGACCAAGGCGCGCTCTTGCCCGCGCGCCCGTTCGGGCTTGCAGATGGGAGAACTGATCATCCTTACGCAGCAGCTGGCGGACCGCGCACGGCCCCGACGGCACGCCCGTCCTGCCTTCTTCTTTGACCTGGCTTGTCCCTTCTCCTACCTCGCCGCCGAGCAAGTCGAGCGGCTGCTCGGGGAGGCCGAATGGGTACCAGTGGCGGGGCCCCTGGATGCTGACGCGGGTGGGGTCGATCTCTGTGCTGCTGCGCAAGCGCGCGCGGCCGAGCTGAGGCTGCCGCTGGTCTGGCCCGAGAGTTTCCCGGCGCCGAGGAGGGGTGCCCTTCGCGCTGCTGTGCGCGCGATACAACTTAAATGCGGGGCGCAGTTCACCCTCGCCGCAGCGCGGCTCGCGTTCTCCGGCGGCTTTGACCTCGACGATCCCGAGATCCTCGCCGACGCGGCTGGGGCGTCGGGATTTGGGCTCCAGGAGTGTCTTGCGGCCGCCGGAGACGAGGCGCTCGATGGATCTCTGGACGCCACCGCTCGGGGCCTGCTCGCGCGAGGCGTGGGCCGGCTTCCGGCGGTCCGTATTGGCCGCGGATTCTTCGCCGGAGAGACGCTGCTCTCCCAGGCGGCGGCCAGCCGCGCAGCCGACTGCGAGTCTTCAGCTTTCCCATAGGGAAGTGGGGCAGAGGACGCCTGGGGCGGCGTGGGGCGGCGGGACTTGGGGAAGCCTGGCGCACCGCCGTTCCACGCGCAGGCGCTGGGGAGCGGACAGGGGACTGGCCTCGCAGCGGGCGGTTTTTCGCGCGCATCGGGGCCAGGCCAGGTATCAATTGCGACATGGACGTGCTGCGTCCGGTTCGCGCGTTCGATCGCACTCAGCAGCTACACCCGTGGCTGGCGATTCCGTTGGCCGTCGTGAAGAAGTTCACGGACGACGGCGCGGGCGGCCTGGCGGCACTGATCGCCTACTACTCCTTCTTCTCGCTCTTCCCGCTGCTGCTCGTGTTCGTGACTATCCTCGGCTACGTCTTCCACGGCGACAAGAGCGTCGAGAAGACCATCGAGGACTCGGTCGTCGCGCACTTCCCGGTCATCGGCTCGAGCATCCGCAGCCACCAGCTCAGCGGCAGCGTCGCGGCCGTGGTGGTTGGCGGCGTGATCGCGCTGTGGGCCGGGCTCGGGGTCACCCAGGCCGCCCAGAACGCATTCGACCGGGTGTGGGCGGTGCCATACAAAGCGCGGCGCGACTTCCTGCGCAAGCGCCTCCGCGGCCTGCTGCTACTGGCCGTGCTCGGCACCCTATTCGTGATCTCGTCAGTCATCTCCGGGTTGGTCTCTGCGGGCTTGGGCAGCTTGGGCTACAAGACCGGTGGCATCGCGATTTCGGTGCTGCTGAACGTCGTCCTTTTCACGGCGGTCTTCCGACTTCTTACGACGGCGGCCGTGCCCACGCGCTCGATCTGGATGGGAGCTCTGATCGGCGGCGTCCTTTGGGAAATCCTGCAGGTGCTGGGAGGCGTCTACGTCACCCACGTCGTGAACCACGCCACCGAGGCCTACGGGGTGTTCGCGACCGTGCTCGGGCTGCTGGCGTGGCTGCACCTGGGCGCGCTGGCAACGCTCTACGCGGCCGAGGTCAACGTGGTGGTGATGCGCGACCTGTGGCCGCGCAGCCTGCTCGGAGCGCCGTCGGAGCCGGCCGACGAGTCCGCTCTGCGCGCGTTGGCGAAGGTCGAGGAGCGCTCGGAGTACGAGCGGATCGAGGTCGAGTTCCGGACCGGGGGTGCAAGCGGCGGGCAGGAAGACAGCTAGCGCCGCGTCATCTGCAGCGGCCAGGGACAGAGACCGCCCTCGGCGGGACACCCCCTGCACACGGCGCGGCCGGGCTCCCGCGCGACGGCGAAGTCCCTGCGGCTGACCCCGCTCACCAGCTCCTCGAGCTCGCGCTCGAGCCGCGCCAGGTGGGCGTGGGTGAACGAGGCGACAGCTGGCTGCTCCGGACGCTCGAGAAACACGTGGGCGACCTCCACTTCGACTGCCCCAGCGCGCAGCGCCGCCAGCGCATAGACGAGCCGCTGGATCTCGTATGTGTCTCCGACGAGGGGCTCCGGCTCCTGGTCCTCGAGCCGGTCGCTCTTGTAGTCGACCACCAGCATCCGCTCGCCGGCCTCACCGGCAATCACGTCGAGCACGCCGGCGATCAGCGGTCCCTCTCCTAGCGGGAACGCAAACCGCTCTTCGCGGCGCACCCAGGCGCAGCGGGCAAGACGTCGCGCCAGCGGGCTGCGGGCGAAGGCGTCGACGAGTTTGACGACCTCGGCGTCGGCGGGCTGTTCGAGTCCCGCGCGCGCCGCGGCCGCGGCAAGATCGTCTGGGGTAGGCCTGACCGGGCGCGTGAAGTCGAGGCCCGCGAGCAGCTCGTGCGCGAGGATGCCGCGCTGCGCGGCGCTCATCTCGGGCGGCCCGGGCGGCGCCGACTCGGGGCGCGCCTCGTCCGCCTGGTCCGGCAGCCCGAGCAGTCGCTGGAGGTAGAAGCGGTAACCGCAGCGCAGATACTCCGTGAGGGAGGAGTAGCTGAGCGCGGGCAACGGCTCGCCCTCGAACGGCTCGGAGGCCGGAAGTGGACGGCTCTCCTGCGGTGGGACTGCCGGCTGCGGCGGCCACGCGGGAATCCCGCGGCCGGGGCCGCCGGCGGCTGACTCCTGCGTATCCGGGCGGACCACCACCGGCTCCACGCCCGCTTGCCGCAGCGCCCGCGTGACCCAACCGATCGGCGCCCCGCGATCGTTCGCGAAGGTCTCCCCGTCAGGCTCGAGCTTGGCCGCGCCCGAGAGGATCAGCCGCTCCCGAGGGCGCGTCATCGCGACGTAGAACAGGCGCCGCTCCTCGGCAGCTTCCGCGGCCTGGCCTTCTTCGCACAGCGCCTCGTGGTCCAGGACCGGGACCGACTTTCCCGTCCCCGGCCAGGCCAGTCTCAATCCGACCCGGCCGTCTGCGCCGACGCGGAGGACGTGCGCCGAGCGGCCACGCGGCGTCTCCCGGCCGAGGTCGGCGACGCACACGACCTCGAACTCGAGCCCCTTCGCCCGGTGGATCGTCATTAGGCGCACGGCGTCGAGCGCTTCGCCCTCCACGGGCGCCTCGCTCTCCCGGCTCCCCCCGAACGTCACCGCGCGGTCGCGCACGAAGTCGAGAAAGCCACGCAGGTCAGGTCCGTGAAGGGCGGCGTGGTCGCGCCCGAGACGCATCAGCTTGCGCACGTTGGCGAGCCGGCGCACGCCTCCCGAGAGGCCCAGCATATAGAGGTCGTAGCCGGTGCGCTCGAGCGCGCGCTCGATCAACTCCTCCACGGACGCCCGCGCCGCCAGCTCGCGCTCCTGCGCGAACCAGCCCGCGAAATCCCTCATCCGCGCGCGATCGGAAGAAGCCAGACCCTCCAGTTCCTGCGCGAGCGCCCACCACGGTCCGCGGCCTCCCTCGCGCCCGGCAGCGGCCAGCAGCACGAGCGCGTCCAGCGACGCGCCGACCAACGGCGAGGCCAGGGTGGTGTAGAGGGCCTCCGCATCCTGCGGGTTGGCAAGCGCGCGCAGGTACGCGAGCAGATCGACCACCTGCGGGTGAGCCCAATATCCCCGTCCGCCGATCACATAGGTGCTGACGCCTCTGTCCTCGAGCGCCCGCTCGTAGCAGCGCAGATCGGTCGTGGCACGGGTCAGCACCACGACCTCGCGCGGCGTCAGCCCGGCCGCCAGCAGCTCGCTGATGCGACCCGCGAGCACCCGCGCCTCGGCCACTCGCCAGGGGGTGTAGAGCCCATCCTCCGGCGCCCAACCGGCGCCCTTGTCCACGAGCAGCAGCTCCACCCGGCGCCCGGCTTGCTCGCCTACGGCTCGCTGGCGCCCAGCGCGGAGCTCTCTGAAGCGGCCGCGCAGCTCGAATGAGAACGCCCGGTTCACGACCTCGAGGATCTCCGGACGGGAGCGGAAATTCGTATCGAGCGTCATCCGGCGATCGCTGCGCTCGAGCTGCTCACCGAGTCGTTCGAACAGCTCGACGTGGGCATGCCGGAAGCCGTAGATCGACTGCTGGGCATCGCCGACCGCGAACAGGTTCGCGGGGGCGACCGCCTGAATCAGCTCCAGCTGCACCGCGTTGACGTCCTGCAGCTCGTCGACCATCACGCGCGCAAAGCGCCGCGCGTAGCGCTCGCGGGTCTCGGGGCGGGAGGCAAACAGGTCCCGCACCATCAGCTCTAGATCTGCGAAGTCGAGCCCCGAGCGCTCGTACTTACGCTCGCCGTAAAGGGCGCCGAAGCTGCCCAGCAGGCGGTCGAGCAGGCCATACACCCGCCGTGCGTACCGGTCCTCGCAGTCCGCGGGAAAAGCCGGGAGGCGAGGCTCGCGCTCCCCACGCGAGCGGAGCTCGGCATAGGTGCCGAGAATCGCCCCGCGTAACTGGTCCGGCCTGTAGGAGGCGACCAATTCGGTTCCCTCGGGCGCGGCTGCGAGCTCGGCCAGCGCATCCTCGAAGGCGCCCAGAGCGAGTCCGCGCGCATCGGGCTCGTCGAGAACGGCGAACTCCGGGTCGATTCCCACCGCCAGCGCGTGCGCGCGGAGGACCCGGGCGCAGAACCCGTGGATGGTGGAGATGAATGCCCCTTCGGTCGCGCGCGCCGCGTCGCTCGCCCCCAGGGACCGCAGTCTGACCCGGATGCGGTCACGCAGCTCGGCCGCGGCCTTCTCGGTGAAGGTGATCGCCAGCATCGCGTCGACCTCGATCCCGTCCGCGACGACCGCGCGTGCAAACCGCTCCACGAGGACGGAGGTCTTGCCGCTCCCCGCGCTCGCGTCGAGCAGCAGATGGCCATCGCGCGTGGCGATCGCCAGGCGCTGCGCGGAGGTCAGCGCGAGCGGGGGCGGGCTGCTCGGTGCCTCGCGAAGATCAGCCTGCACGACAGATCCCCGGGTAGGCGCACCCGCCGCGCGAACAGGTCTCGGGGCATGGACGGAGCCGTCCCGCCCGTAGCCCCGCCGCGAGCGTGGTGGCGAGCTGCGCCGCGGCCGCCAGCGCGGCCTCGACGTCTTGCGCCGCGCGAGCGTCGGTGCGGACCACCTCGCTACCGACCGGTGCGCCCTCCACGAATACCCCACGCGGTCGGAGGTCGTCCCCGCCCAGCGGTTGGTAGAAGCCGGCGACGGGGTCGAGTGAGAGCAGCTGACGGACCGCCAGCATGTACAGCGGAACCTGGAGCCGGCGGGTCGCCTCCCACCGAGCTCCCTGAAACTCGGGCCGTGTCCCGCCGGTCTTGTAGTCGCGCACGATCGCGCGCCGTTGACGGTCCCCGTTGACGGTCGCGCTCGTGGCGGCAGAGCCCTCGCCCGCTGGCTGCCGACCGGCCTCGTCACTCCCCGGCTCGACGTCCACGCGGTCGATGACTCCGCGCACCCGCACGCCGTCGGGCAACTCGAGCGCGGGCAACGTCTCCGGCTCCTCGTCGAACCCGAAGCGCAGCTCGAGGTTGTCGGCCGGCCACTCGCCGCCGCAGGACACCTCCTGGGCGAGAAAACGCCTGACGTCGGCCTCGATCGCGCTCACGAGCCCGGCGCGGATCGCCGGCGGCCGGCCGGCGCCGACGGCCGCGGCGTGTTCCAACAGCAGTTTGCCGGCGGTGGCCTCCGCCTGCGCCAGCGTCGCTTCGTTCACCGGCCCGCCGATCCGCCGGTAGAGCTCCTCGAGCACGCGGTGGACCACCTGGCCGCGCACGATCGAATCGGCGTCGGGCGCGAACGGCTGTGGCTGGAGCTCGCGCTCTACCAGCCACTTCACTGGGCAGTCGGCGTAGTTCTCCAGCGCACCCGCGGACACCAGGGTGCGGTGGCGGACGTGGCTCAGGGCGGCCTGGCCGAGCACGTATCCCCCTTGGCCGTCAGCTTCGACCGCTCGTTGGGGCTCGGCGACCGCGACTGACCGTGCCAGCTCCCGCGCGGTCGGGGCATCGCCAGCCGACCACACGACGTCGGCCAACAGGCGCCGGCGGCGGCGGGCCGTCCAGCCCTCGTCGAACAGCTCGGCGACATCGGCGATGAACGGCGAGGGCAGCTCGATTCCGCCCTCCTCATCCGAGCTCCTGTAGCTGAGCAGCACCTGCTCGGTCGCCCGCGTGACGGCGGCGTAGAAGAGATAGCGCTCATGCTCGAGCGTGTTTTCGCGCGGGCGCAGCCGAAGGCCGCCGCCGTTGCCGTCTGCGGCGGGCAACGCGGCGAGCTCGCGCCGCAACTCGTCGCCCAGTAATGGGTCGGGCGCGCCGGCGCGCGGGAAGTCCGACTCCTGGAGGCCGCAAACGAAGACCATCCGGAACCGGGTGGCCCGGATCTCGAGCGGCTCGGCCACCAGCACCGCTGCGCGGGACCTCGTCGCCTCCACCGGCACGGTCAGCCGCTCGAGCATTTCCACCAGTTCCTCCCCGGTCAGTCGCTCCCGCAGCTCCCGGAGATCTTCGAGTGCGCGCAGCAGGACCGCCAGTGCCAGCCCGTCGAACTCTTCCCGGACGCCGAGCACGGGAGCCAGCCCACGACGGCGGCTCGAGAACAGCCGCCGCGCCTGGCGGCCCAGCTCGTGCAGCGGGTCGCGCGCGCGGCGCAGGAGTTCGAGCTCGGACAGCCTGAGATCGCTTTGCGCGAGCGCCTCGGCCGCGGACCGCAGACCCGACCTCCGCACGGCCGCTTCGACACGGTCCGCGATCCCGGGCTCGGCCAGCAGCCCGGGCGTGCGCAGATACGCAATCAGTTCGGTGGCGCTTGCTCTGCGTTCCCCGAGCAGTGCGCACCTGGCCAGGGCCAGCACGCCACGACCAAGCGGGGCGTGTGCGAACGGCACCTCCCGGCGCATCGCAACCGGGATCCCGAAAGCGCCGAAAACACGCTCCAACAGCGCGCCGGCCCGCCGCAGCGACCGGTACACGACCGCGATCTCGCAAGCGGGCACTCCCGCCCGCAGCAACGCCAGCACCTCTGCAGCTACCAGCTCTGCCTCGGCCCGCTCGCCGCCCGATTCCATGAGGCGGACCGCCGCGCCTGGGTCGAGGCGTTCGGCCGGCGCCGGCCCGAACAGGTGGCGCTCGAGGTGGTGCAACGCCGCGCGCGACTGCGGCTCGTAATAGTCGGCCAAGGCGGGCAGCTCGACGACGGCGGCCGCGCGCGGCCGCAGCGCCTCCACGGCATCTCCGCGGGCCGCGAGCGCGATCCGCCGCGGCTCCCAGGTGAGCGAGACCACGACGTCTGCGCCGGCTGCGTCCGATAGAACCTCGAGCGCGTGGCGTTGCACCGGGGTCAAATCGTCGAACCCGTACACGAAAACTGGCCCTGTCCCCCACAACTCCGGGGCTGCGGCCAGTGCGTCCACCGCCCCCCAGGCATGCAGCTCGCCGTCCACGCGCCCCACACGGCGCAGCTCGCGAGCGTACGCGCCGTACAGAGTGGTGAGGTCGCCTGTGTACCGAGACCGGCGGCTGTCTTGGGCGGCCCATGCACGCAGCGCGTCCCTGAACAGGTCTGGGGTTATGAGGGAGCGCTCAAGCTCGGAGATCAGCAACCAGGCGGCGTGAGCGAAGCCCGGTGAGCGAGCCGAGCGATCCATCACCTTGAACCGCGCCCGGCCGAGGGCACGGCGCAGGAGGCGCTCCCGCTGCAGGCGCGTCAGGCGGGCCGGTCGGTATCCGGTGCGCCGTCCGATCTCCAGCATGAGCCCGGAGAAGGTGACAACCGAGGCGCCGAGCACTGCGCCGCGCGCCGCGAGCTCGCGCCCGTACTGCTCGACGTCCTGCCTGGTCGGCACGACCAGCACCGCACCGCGCGCCGCGCTCGCGGCGCAGGCGCCCAGCACCTCGCCGGCCTTGGCCGAGTTCGCGGGGCCCACTACAAGCTTGACCGACACAGGAAGACATGGTGGCGCGCGCATCCGACGAGATCGCCTCTCGCCGGGGATTCGCGGATACGCTTGGAGTCGCCTGGTGGCAGTCCCCGCCGACAGCCCGCCCTCCGCGCGCAAGCGCCACGCGCTTGAGCTGTTCGCGGGCCTGCCCGCGTACGAACGAATGGGGTCCTTGCTCAGCTTCGGACAGGATCCCCGCTGGCGGCGAGCGCTGGTCGCCGCGATCGCCCCGGAGCCAGGCCAGCGGGTGCTCGATGTCGCCACCGGCACGGGCCTCGTGGCGCGCGCGCTGGCCCGCGCGGGCGGCTGCGAGGTGGTCGGCCTCGACCAGAGCGAGGAGATGCTGCGCGTCGCGCGCGAGCACCTCGCGGCCTCTCCGAAGCTGGCGACGCGAATCAGCTTGGTGCGCGGCGAAGCCGAGCGCCTGCCTTTTGCCGACGCGGAGTTCGACGCGCTTACGTTCACCTATCTCCTCCGCTACGTGGACGACCAGGCCGCCACGCTGCGCGAGCTCGCCCGCGTCGTCAAGCCCGGCGGCCGCATCGGGATGGTGGAGTTCGCGGTCCCGGAAGACAGGCTGGCGCGGGGGCTGTGGCGCGTGCACACGAGGGCGGGATTGCCGCTGATCGGGCGCCTCGTCTCGCCGGCCTGGTACGAGGTCGGCCGCTTCCTCGGCCCGAGCATCGAGGCGCTCTACGCAGCCAAGCCCGATCTCGTGAGCCTGTGGTGTGGGGCGGGGATCGGCGCGGTCCATATGCGGCCCATGAGCTTCGGCGCCGGGCTCGTGATGTGGGGAACGCGAAGTGGCGACCGCGCCCCGTAAGCTCGACCGACCCGCGTTCTACGCGTTGCGCCCGGGCGGCTGGCGCGACCTGATCACGCTTCTTCACCCGCCTTACACCGCGTGGCACCTGAGCTACGTGGCGCTCGGCGCCGCCGCGGCGCCGAGCGTCTACCCCGTTCGGGTGGCCGCCGCTCTGGGCGCGTTCCTGCTCGCCGTCGGGGTGAGCGCCCACGCCCTCGATGAGCTCAACGGGCGGCCGCTGAAGACGAGGCTCAGCCGCGCCTCGCTGATCGCGCTCGCCGTCATCGGCCTGGGTGGAGCGGTCGCGCTCGGCGCGATCGGGCTGGTAGTGGTCTCCCCCCTGCTGGCGCCGCTGGTCGTGGTGGGCGCTGCCCTCGTCCCCGCCTACAACCTCGAGCTGGCTGGGGGGCGCTTCCACAACGATGTTTGGTTCGCGCTCGCCTGGGGCGCGTTTCCCGCCTTCACCGGGTATTTCGTCAATGCGCTGACCGTCGGCCCGGCCGGGGTGCTCGTGGCCGCCGCATGCTTTCTCCTGAGCCTCGCGCAGCGGCGGTTGAGCACGCCCGCGCGGGAGCTGCGGCGGCACACCGTGGCGGTTAGCGGATCGCAGCGGCTGATCGACGGCCGCGAGCTCGAACTCACCGAGGAGCGCCTCTCGGCTCCGCTCGAGGGCGCCCTTTCGGCATTGTGGCTCGCCCTGGTGCTGCTGGCCGCCGGACTGCTCGCGTTGCGTCTGTAGCGATACCGGATACGCCGCCGGCCCCCGCTGCGATGAAAGCGATGATTTCGGCCCACCGGGCCGGTCCTAAAGTGCGACTGAACGCACGAAGGAGGTAACCCATGCCAGATCACACGGTTGGAACCCGTGAGCAATGGCAGGCCGCGCGCCAAGAGCTCTCGAAACTCGAGGCCCAGTACGCCGAGCTGGGCCAGAAGGTCACCGAGCAGCGCCGTGAGCTGCCTTGGGTTCCGGTGGAGAAGGAGTATCGGTTCGACACCGAGGACGGAAGCAAGACGCTCGCCGAGCTGTTCGACGGCCGCTCACAGCTGCTCGCCTACAACATCATGTTCGGGCCCGACTATGAGCGTGGCGCGTGTCCGGGGTGCTCGAACCTAGGAGACGAGCTTGACGCCACGCGCATCCATCTGGGCCACCGCGACGTGACCCTGATCTGCTTCTCGCGAGCGCCGATCGATCGGCTGATCTCCTACAAGGAGCGGATGGGGTGGCATTTCCCCTACGTCTCGACCTACGGCACGGAGTTTCCCTTCGACTTCGGGCTCGCCCTCAAGCCCGAGCAGGCGCAGAGCATCCCGCAAGTCAAGGAGATGATCGACAATCCGCCCCCGTGGCTTGCGGACTGGGCGAAGCAGATCGGGGCCAAGCTCGAGGACGGCCTGCGCGAGGGCCCGAGCTTCATCGCCTTCGCCCGTGACAACGGGACCGTCTTCCACACCTACACGGTGATGGCCCCGGACCCGTTCGTCGCGCCGTACCACTCATTCCTGCTCAAGCGCACGCCGAAGGGCGAGCCTGAGGAGGCCCGCGCCTGGCGCAAGGACGAGTACCCAGACTGATCGTGGAGGCCCGCGCCTGGCGCAAGCACCCGGACTGATCGTGGAGGGCCGCCCGGACCCTACGCCGCGCGCGGGCGAAGGGCGGCCACCACCTCCCGGTAGTCCTCCCACGTATCGACGTCTCGCGGCCGGGGTCGCGCGATCTCTACCTTGCGAACCCGCTCTGGGTGGCGCTCGACCAGCTTCCAGACCGCCTTGTCGCCGTGCAGGGCCCGCAGGTCCGCAAAAGCGCCGGCCGAGAACACGAGGGGATGGCCCAACGCCCCGCGGTAGCTGGTGACCGATGCCCAGGCCGGGTCCCGCTCGAAGTCGCCGCGCAGGGCCTCGATCACGGCGCAATCCACGCCCGGCATGTCGCCGAGCAGCAGCATGATCGCCTCGCACGGGCCCGCCGCGTCGAGGCCCGCCAAGAGGGAGGAGGCACAGCCGCTGCCGTGAGCGTCGTTGCGGACGGCCCGCGCACGGCGCAGCCTCAGTCCGGCGAGCGCCTCGTCGGCGGCGCCGCCGAGCACCAGCACGACCCGCTCGAGCGAGGAGGCCTCCACGTCGCGCATGACCCAACCGAGCAGCGTCGTGTCGCCCAACGGCAGGGTCTGCTTGGGCCGGCCAAGGCGGCGCGAGGAACCGGCGCCGAGCACGACTCCGACCACGGTCAGCCTTTCCGAGGGCCAAGACGATGGCGATTCACTACCGAGGGGTGGTACTGAATGGCCATCGAACCCGCCGCCCTACCCGTCGACAGCCTCCTACGCCTCCGCCGCGGCGCTCGCATAGCGATCGGCGTCTGACTCAAACCGCGCCCGGCATCCCGAAGAGCAGAACCAGTAGCGGACGCCCCGGTGCACGACGGTGTCCTGCGCACCGGCGGCTGCGACCGTCATCCCGCACACGGGGTCGATCGCCTCGGCCAGGCCGCCGTCAGGCGCCGGCCCCCCGCCGCTGTGGCGGTGCGACCAGGCGACCAGTTCGGCGAGGATCGCGACCGCGATCTCCTCCTGGCTCCCGGGCCCAAGGTCCAGGCCCGCGGGGCTGCGCACCCGCGCGAGCCGCTCCTCGGAGAGGCCGCGGGCGCCCAGCTCTCCCAGCACCACGCCGGCTCGCCTGGAGCTCGCGATCAGGCCGATGTAGCGGGCGTCGGTGAGAAGCGCCGCCTCGAGGATGTCTGTGTCCATCCGCCCCATGGTGGCCACGACGACCGCGTCCGGGGCGGCACCCACCTCGTCCGAGACCCGCCATCCGATCACGACGGCCAGTTCGGCGAGCGTCCGCGCTGCCGGGCTGTCGCCCACAATCGCCAGCAGCGGTCTGGGGAGCTGCGGCTCGACCAGCACCTCGACGATCCCCTCCGAGGCGCAGTGGCTCTCCGCGACCACCACCCCGGCGGCAAGTTCCTCGCGATCGACGCGCCCGGGCGGAGCGATGCGCACCAGGCGGGGGCGGCCGTCGGCGAGTGCGCGCAGGCCTTCGCGGACCACGATCGGCTCCGAGCAGGCGCCGCCGACCCAGCCCCGTAGCCCTCCGTCGGGCATGATCAGCGCTCGGTCGCCGCGGCGGGTCGATGCCGGGCGGCGCACGTCGACGACGGTGGCGAGCGCGTAGGGCTTGCCCGCGGCCGCCAGGCGGCCCGCCTCGACCATCACCTCGGCGGCGGAGGTCACTCGGCCAGGCCGGCGTCAGCCAGGGCCTGCCACACCTTGTCGGGGCCGATCGGCATCTCGAGGTTGCGCACGCCGGCGTGTGCGAGCGCGTCGACCACGGCGTTGACGTATGCGGCAGGCGA
Organism: Solirubrobacterales bacterium; assembly: GCA_019247075.1. Lineage (GTDB taxonomy): Bacteria > Actinomycetota > Thermoleophilia > Solirubrobacterales > Solirubrobacteraceae > Palsa-465. Next base: position 2,735 of record JAFAPR010000228.1, on the reverse strand, counting down.
GCCCACGGTGGCCGACTCGCCGACGCCCTTGGCGCCGATCGGGTGGTGCGGCGAGGGCGTCACGGTCTCGAACAGGTCGTAGCGGGGGGTCTCCCAGCTCGTCGGCAGCAGGTAGTCCATGAAGTTCGAGCCGATACAGTTTCCGTCCTCGTCGAAGGTGATGAGCTCCATCGCCGCCATCCCGAAGCCCTCGGTCAGGCCGCCCATGATCTGGCCCTCGACGATCATCGGGTTTATGCGTACGCCGCAGTCGTCGACCGCGACCACCTTGCGCACCTTCCACTCGCCTGTGCCGCGATCCACCTCGACGGCCACGACGTAGGTACCGAACGGGTAGGTCATGTTCGGGGGGTCGTAGTAGTTGACGCCCTCGAGACCGGGCTCCTCGCCTTCGGGCACGTCGGTGTACGCGGCAAACGCGACCTCCTGGATGGTCTTCGCCTGGTCGGGCGAGCCCTTGACGTAGAAGCGGCCGCGCTCCCACTCGAGGTCCTCGGGCGCTGCCTCGAGCATGTTTGCGGCGATGCGCTTGGCCTTGTCGCGCACCTTGCGCGTGATCACGGCGGTGGCCGCCCCCGCGGTCGGCGTACTGCGCGAGGCATAGGTCCCGAGGCCGTAGGGGGTGTTGTCGGTGTCGCCCTCCTGCACGGTTATGTCGTCGGGGGGAATGCCGAGCTCGTCGGCCACGATCTGGGCGAACGTGGTCTCGTGGCCCTGGCCTTGGTGGCGCACGCCCAGCTTGAGGATCGCCTTGCCGGTTGGGTGCACGCGCAACTCGGCCGAGTCGAACATCTGGATCCCGAGGATGTCGTAGTGGCGACCCGGTCCGGCGCCGACGACCTCGGTGAAGCTCGCCAGGCCCACCCCCAGCAGCTTGCCCTGCTCGCGCATGCGGCGCTGCTCCTCGCGCAGCTCGTGGTAGCCGGACTTTTCGAGGGCGAGGTCGAGCGCGGGCTCGTAGTCGCCCGAGTCGTAAGTGAAGCCCGTGGCCGACAGGTAGGGGAACTGCTCTGGGCGGATGAAGTTCATGCGCCGCAGCTCTGCCGGGTCGATTCCCAGTTCGTAGGCCGCCGTCTGCACGAGACGCTCGATGAAGAACGAGGCCTCGGTCACGCGGAACGAGCAGCGGTAGGCGACCCCGCCGGGCGCCTTGTTCGTGTACGCGCCGTCGGTGACGACGTGGGCGGCCGGGATGTCGTACGAGCCGGTGACGATGTGGAACAGCCCGGCCCTGAGCTTGGTCGGCTGGGCATCAGCGTACGTGTACCCCTGGTCCGAGAGCATCCGCACGCGCAGGCCCACCATCTTGCCCTCGGCGGTCAGCGCGAGCTCACCGTCCATGTGGAAGTCACGGGCAAACCCGGTCGAGATCAGGTTGCCGGTGCGATCCTCGATCCACTTGACGGGGTGGCCGAGCAGCAGCGACGCGGCGGTGGCCACCACGTAGCCCGGGTACACGGGGACCTTGTTCCCGAAGCCGCCACCGATGTCGGGGGAGATGATCTGGATGTTCTGCTCGGGCAGGCCCGCGACGAGCGCGAACACGGTCCGGTGCGCGTGGGGCGCCTGCGAGGTCATGTAGATCGTGGCCTTGCCGGTTGCCGGGTTGACGTCTGCGACGCACCCGCAGCACTCGAGCGGCGAGGGGTGACAACGCGGGTAGAACGTCTCGAGGCGGACCACCCGCTCCGCCTGCTCGAAGGCCCGATCGGTCGCGGCCTTGTCTCCGGCCTCCCAGTGGTAGACGCGGTTGTCTGTCTTGCCCTCTTTGTCGTCGCGGATTATCGGTGCCCCCTCGGCCAGCGCCTGCTGCGGCGTGGTCACCGGCTCGAGCGGCTCGTAGTCGACCTCGATCAGCTCGAGCGCGTCATGCGCGACGTAGGGGTCCTCCGCGACCACGCAAGCGATTTCCTGGCCCTGCATGCGCACCTTGTCGGTGGCCAGGACCGCCTGGGTGTCGCCCGAGAGCGTCGGCATCCACGCAAGGTTGTGCTGCGCGAGCAGCTCGCCGGTGACGACCGCGACCACGCCGGGGAGCTCCTGCGCCTGCGAGGCGTCGATCGAGTTGATGCGAGCGTGGGCGAAGGGACTGCGCAGGATGGCCATGTGCAGCATGCCGGGCAGGCTGATGTCGTCGACGTAGTTGCCCCGGCCCTGGATGAAGCGGTCGTCCTCCTTGCGTTTGATCGACCGGCCCAGCCAGGGGGCTGGCTTCTCCTCGACGGCCATCTCGACCCGTACCGGCGGTGCCGCGCCACCGACCATCGCCACATCCGGTCCCTCAGAGGGATCTGGCGGCACGTCGCGGGGCCGGGCCGATCTCGTTCCGGACCGGACTAGTGGTCGCGTCCGTAAGTACCGATGCATTCGAGCGGCCCCCGGCGGCGCCTGGCTTTGTCCTCGGAGGCTCGCGTAGCGCTGCTACGCGTCGCCTCCTGCGTCCTCGCCAGGCATCCGCCGGTGACCACTCTCGGTGCACCGATACTTACGGACGCGACCACTAGCGACGGGCTCGCCACCGCCAAGCAGATTGGGCCCCGAGCGCTTGGCGCGCGCCGGCGAGGCCGTCTGAAATCACCGCGTCCGAGGTAGCACTCGGTCATGGTTCGGTTGAGCGGTCTCGTCGTCTCTATCGGCCTGGCCGACTCGCTGAACCCGAGCACGGTCGCTCCCGCGCTGTATCTCGCCGCGGGTCGGCAACCGCGCCGTCACGTGCTCCTCTTCACGGCTGCCAT
>JAFAPR010000178.1 GCA_019247075.1 Solirubrobacterales bacterium | reverse complement strand
CAACCGCAGGGCCGCGCGCACGGCCGGGTGGAGCTTGCGCGGCGAGCGGTCGGTCAGTCGCTGGGCGATCGCGTCGAGGGTCGCGCGCCGCTGCACGGCGCCATACGCCAGCCGCATGGCAAGCGCCCGCTCGCGGACGTTCAGGTTCGCGGCTTCGGCGGCGAATGCCCGGTCCGTGTAGGCGCCGTGCTCGAACACCCGGCGCAGGACCACGAACGCGCACCGGCGGGCGGGCGTGACGGAAGCCGCTGCCGCCGCGGTGCGGCTCGTGGAAGCGCTCATCCTCTGCTCCGAAGGCCGCGCAGGTATTCCTCGCCGCTCATCGGCTGGCGGCCGGGAGGGTGGACGGCGAGGAGCTCGAGCGCTCCCTCGGCGCACCCGAGCACGGGCCGGCGGCCGCGCAGCGACAGCTCCCCGGGGGGCGGACCGTCGCCCACGACCGCCGCCGCACGGACCCCGAGCGCGGTGCCGTCGGCAAGCTCAAGGCGCGCGCCTACGTGCGGCGTGAGCGCGCGTACGGTCCGCTCGAGCGTTGCGGCGGACTTGCTGGGATCCAGGAACCGGTCGGACGCTGAGATCTTCTCGGCGTAGGTGGCCTGTGACTCATCCTGCTCTCTACAGAGGAGGCGGCCATCCAGCGCGCGCAGCAACAAGGCCGCGCCCAGCTCCTGCAGGCGGGCTGCCAGGGTGCCGTAGGTGTCGGCCGCCTCGATCGGCTCTCGCCCCTGCGCGCAGACCGGGCCGCTGTCGAGCGCGGTGGCAAGCCGCAGGATCGATACGCCGGTCTCCGGGTCGCCGGCCATGATCGCCCGCTCGATCGGCGCGGCGCCGCGCCAGCGTGGCAGCAGCGAGGGATGGACGTTCAGCATCGTCTGCTCCGAGAGCAGGGGCTCTCTGATCAACGCGCCGAAGGCGCATACGCATACCACGTCAGGATCTGCGGCGGCGATCCGCGCCCGGGCAAATGCATCGTTGACCGATGGGGGTTGGAAAAGCTCGATCCCCAGGGTGCGCGCGGATCGGGCCACCGGGGGCGCGGTCAGGCGACGGCCTCGGCCCGCGGGACGGTCGGGCCTGGTAACCACGAGCTCTGGCCGGTGGGCCGACCCCGCGAGCCGCTCGAGCACCGCCGCCGCGAACTCGGAGGTGCCGAGGAAGACCGTTCGCACGCCGGGGGTGGCTACGCTGCCTGCGCTTCGCGCAGCGAGCGCATCGCCTCCTTGCGCTGCTCGCGGGTGGTGCGGTCAATGATGAGGACGCCGTCGAGGTGGTCGATTTCGTGCTGGATCACCCTCGCCTCGAGCCCCGACGCCTCGACCAGGACCGGCTCGCCCCGCTCGTTGGAGGCGCGGACGCGCACGTGAACGGCCCGCTCGACGTCGACCAGCACCCCCGGCAGGCTGAGACACCCCTCCTCGGCGATCTCCTGCTCGCGGCCGGACCACTCGATCTCCGGGTTGACGAGCGTGGCGGGCCCTGACGCGGGCGGAACGCGGTAGACCAGCAGGCGGTGGAGCACGCCCACCTGCGGAGCCGCTAGTCCGACTCCCAGCGCCCCTTCCATGAGCTCGCCCATACGGAGAACCTCGGTACGCAGCGCATCGTCGAACCGATCCACCCGTCCCGCGCGAGTGCGCAGCACCGGGTCCCCGAACTTCCGCACGTGCGCTAATGCCGTGGCCCGGCGAGCCTCGAGCTCAGGATCGAGCTCGCCTTTGCGTTGGACCTGCCCTTCGATCTCGGGCTGGGCGACGGCCTGTTCCTCGCTCACGATCCAAGTTTAGGCAGCCTCAGACCGGGTCGACGTCCACCGAGACGCTCACGCCGCGCACGATCTCCCGCTCGCGCGCAAGCGCTTGCACCACCGCTCCCACGGCCGCGATCGCGCCGGCGCGATCGCGGGCTTTCACGAGCAGCTGCCGCCGCGCGCGACCGCGCAGGGCAAACAGCGGAGCGGGACCCAGAACTGTCGCATCGGGGGGCTCGAGCCGGGCTCTCAGCCAGGCCGCGGCGGCGGCGCCAGCGTTTGGCTGATGGGCGGCGCAGACGATTCGAATCAGCGAGGCGTAGGGCGGATAGTCGAGCGCCTGGCGCCGGCGAAGCTCGTCCGCCAAGAAGCGCTCGGAGTCGTGGCGGGCCGCGTATTGGATCGCGCGGGCGGCGGGGGCGAGCGTCTGCACGAGCACACGGCCGCCGCGCTCACCTCGACCGGCCCGGCCGGCGAGCTGCGTGATCAAGCTGAATGTCCGCTCCTCCGCGCGGAAGTCCGGGAAGCGCAGCGTCTGGTCCGCATCGAGCACTACGCCGAGCGTGACCTCCGGGAAGTCATGGCCCTTGGCGACCATCTGAGTACCGACGAGCAGGCCGGCGGGAGCCGCGCTGAAACGCTCCAACGCGCGCTCGCGGCCGGCCGGACTTGCCGCATCGGCGTCGAGGCGCACCACCTCGAAGTCGCCGCCGCCGAGCGCCTCCTGCAGCTCGTGCTCGAGTCTTTCGGTCCCGGTCCCGTGGCGGGCAACGGTGCTGCAGCGACAGTGCGGGCAGCGCGCGGGAACCGGTTCGCGGTGGCCGCAGTGGTGGCAGGAGACGTAGCCGGGGCGATGGAGGACCAGAGCCACCTCGCAGTTCGGGCACATCCACACCCGGCCGCATGAGCGGCAGGAGAGGAAGTTGGACCACCCGCGGCGGTTCAGGAGCACGATTCCTTTGCCGCCGCTCCGGCGCAGGTCGGCCAGCGCCGCGCGGGTCTCGGGGTGGAGCGGGCGGTGGGCTCCGCGCATGTCAAGCAGCGTGACCGGCGGCAGCGGCCGGGAGTCGATCCGCTCTGGCAGCCGCAGCCGGCGGACGCGGTGGACGGTCTCCGGACGCGGCGTGGCGCTTCCGAGCAGCAGCAGCGCGTCGTGCGCCTCGGCTCTGTGCTCGGCCACGGCACGCGCGTCATAGCGTGGATCACCCTCGTGCTTGAACGACGCCTCGTGCTCCTCGTCGATGACGATCAGGCCGATGTTGGCCAGCGGCGCGAACACGGCCGACCGGGGGCCCACGCACACGCGCGCATGCCCGGCCTTGAGCCGCCACCATTGGTCGTGGCGGGTTGCCGGGCGCTGTCCCGAGTGCAGGACGGCGACCTTCTCGCCGAAACGCGCTCTGAATCGCCGCACGGTCTGGGGAGTGAGCGCGATCTCCGGGACCAGCACGATCGCGCCTCGCCTTGCGGCGAGCGCTGCCTGCACCGCCTGCAGGTAGACCTCCGTTTTGCCAGAGCCGGTTACGCCGTGGAGCAGCAGCCGGCGCCCGCCGCCGGCGTGTGCAAGCGCGGCGAGGACCTCGCCGAGAGCCCGCCGCTGAGCGGAGTTCAGAGAGAGCGCTGCGAGGTTGGGCGCATTTGCGGCGGCCAGAGATGGCCGTCTCGCTTCGCGGGGGCGCACCCGCCGGCGCGCACCGGGGGCGATCACCAGAGAGAGCGCGCGGGCGACGGTAGAGCAGTACTCGGCCGCCATCCAGCGCGCCAGCTCGACCAAGTCGGGCGGCACCGCGTCCGGGAGTACCGCCTCTGGTTGCGCCAGATGCTCGGGCTGGACCCGGGATCCGTCGGCCAGAGCGACGACCACGCCGACTGCGCGGGCGCGCCCGAACGGCACTCGTAGCAGCGAGCCGACCTCGACGCCCGCATGCTGCTCTGCGAGGAGGTAATCGAATGGCCCCCGGATCGCGCGCGTGCGCGTGAGCGGTTCTACACGAGCGACGAGCACGGCGAGCCACAGTAGAGCGAGCGGAGGATGACGACCGGAGAGCTCGGTGGGGCGCTCGCTGCGAGCTTCCCTGACGACTGCCCCAGTCTCAATACTTCGCCGCGTGACCGAACAGCCGACGGTCAGCGACTACGAATCCGCCGGCGAGCGTGCATTCGACTACGACCGGACGGTCGCCCTGAGCGACGGCGTCTTCGCGATCGCGCTGACGCTCCTGGTCTTGAGCCTCACCTTGCCCCACGTCAGGTCACTACATACGGGCGTCCTCGGCAACAGGCTTGTCCACAAAAACGGGGAGTACTTCTCGTACGCCATCAGCTTTGCGGTCATCGCCCTGCTCTGGACCCGCCACCATCGTCTCTTCCGCACGCTGAACCGGATCGACGTGACGGTGACCGGACTGAACCTGGCGTACCTGGCGTTTGTCGCCTTCCTGCCATTCCCGACCCGTGTCCTCGGGGTTTACGGGCAAGCGACCGCCGCGGTCGTGCTGTACGCGATCACGATCGCAATCTTGGGGATGCTTGCCGGGTTGATGCGCCTCCACGTCCGCCGGGCCGGACTCGTCGATCCCTCCCGCGCACGCGAGCTGAGGGCTCCCGGCTACTGGGCCCTCGCTCCCGCGGTCTTCCTCGGCTCGATCCCCATCGCCTTCGTGGATACGACGCTCGCCAAGCTGTTCTGGCTGCTGGTGCTCGCACCCGGGGTCGTAGGGCGGCTGCGCGCAAGAGCTCGCCAGAGCGCTAAGAGCTAAGCCTGAAGCGCAGTGGCGTCGAGGCCGGCGGCGGCGCGCAAAGTCTGGGCCTTGTCGACGCGCTCCCACGTGAAGTCGTGGTCCTCGCGGCCGAAGTGTCCATACGCAGCGGTCTTCTGGAAGATCGGTCGGTGCAGGCGCAGATACTGGCGCAGCGCGCCCGGCCGCAGGTCGAAGTGCTCGGCGATCAGCTCGAGGATGCGGCCCCGGCCGACCTTTTCGGTGCCGAAGGTCTCGACCATCACGGAGACCGGGTGGGCGACGCCGATGGCGTAGGCGACCTGAACCTCCACGCGGTCAGCCAGCCCGGCGGCGACGACGTTCTTAGCCACGTAGCGCGCCGCGTAGGCGGCAGAGCGGTCCACCTTGGACGGGTCCTTGCCCGAGAAAGCGCCCCCGCCGTGGCGCGCCATGCCGCCGTAGGTATCGACGATCACCTTGCGGCCGGTCAGCCCGCAGTCGCCCATCGGTCCCCCGATCACGAACCGCCCGGTCGGGTTCACGAGGAAGTGTCGGTGCAGCTTGCCGGGCTCGTACAGGTGCGGGGCCTCGTGCAGCACCGGCTCCACGACATGCTCCCACAGGTCGTCCTTGAGCAGCGACTCGGCCCCGTCGCGGTGCTGGCAGGAGATCAAAAGCTTCTCCACCTCGACCGGCCACCCGTCGACGTAGCGGACCGTCACCTGCGTCTTGCCGTCCGGACGCAGATACGAAAGCGTCCCGGCCTTGCGGACGTCGGCCAGCCGCCTGGCCAGCTTATGGGCCAGCGATATCGGCAGCGGCATCAGCTCCTCGGTCTCGCGCGTCGCGTAGCCGAACATCATCCCCTGATCGCCTGCGCCCGCGAGATCGAGCTCATCGTCGTCGGTGGGATCCGTGCGCGCCTCGTACGCGCGCTCCACCCCCTGCGCGATATCCGGCGACTGCTTGTCGATCGCATTGATGACCGCGCAAGTGTGGTAGTCGAAGCCGTACTCCGCATCGGTGTAGCCGATCCTCTTCACCGTCTCGCGGGCCACCGCGGGAATGTCGACATACGTCTCGGTAGTGATCTCACCCGACACCACCACCAACCCCGTGTTGACCAGCGTCTCGCACGCCACCCGCCCCGTCGGGTCGTCGCGCATCACCGCATCCAGCACCCCGTCGGAGATCTGGTCGGCGATCTTGTCGGGATGACCCTCGGTCACCGATTCCGAGGTGAAAAGGAGCTCGTTGTCGCCTAGCGCGGTCATGGGATGTGAAGCGTGATCAGACTAGCGATGTGACGGGCCGAGCTTCGCTTGCCTGCGAGCCACTCGCTGTCATCCTATGAATAAACCATGGTGGCGCGGCGCTCGCGCCGGCTGACGAAGTCGATCACCAGCGGCACGCCCTCGAGCCGAAAGCGGGCGCGCAGGTAATTCTCGAGGTAGTACGCGTAGTCGCGGGTTACCCGGGCACGTGAGTTGACCTGGATCGAGAAGCGGGGCGGGCGTACCGCGGTCTGGGTGATGTAGAGCAGCTTCAGCCGCTGGCCCTGACGCCCCGGCGGCTGGCGGGCGGCGACCGCCTCGGCCAGTGCGCGGTTAAGGCGAGGCGTGGGGACCCTCTCGGCGCGGCGGTCCGCGAGCGCCAGCGCCTCCATGAGCAGTCGCGTCACGTTGCGCCCGGTCTTTGCGCTGGCGGTGAGCAGACGGGGCCGCAGGCGAAGCTTCCGAGTCACCCGCGCGCGCTCGTCGGCGAGATCCAGCTCCGGCGCCAGATCCCATTTGTTGAGCACCAGCGCCGTAGCGGCGCCCGAGCGCATCGCCAGCTCTGCCACGCGCAGGTCCTGCGTGGTCACGCCCGCGGTCGCATCGCACACGACCAGCGCGACGTCGGCTCGCGCCGCGGCGCGCCGGGCGCGGACCGTCGTGTAGTACTCGACAGACTCCGAGACCTTGCGCGAGGGACGGAGCCCCGCGGTGTCGACCAGGACCAGCTCCCGACCGGCGAACGAGAGGCGGAGATCGATCGCGTCACGGGTGGTCCCCGGGCGGTCCGAGACGATCACCCGCTCGTGTCCAGCGAAGCGGTTCACCAGCGAGGACTTGCCGACGTTCGGACGACCGATGACCGCCAGTCGCACCGATTGCTCGTCGCTCACGGCGGCGCCGTCGGTCGCCGGTCCTAGCGCGACCAGCCGGTCCAGCAAGTCTCCCGTTCCGAGCCCTTGTACGGCCGAGACGGCCACCGGCTCGCCCAGTCCGAGTCCGTAGAACTCCGCCGCCAGCGGCAGCTCGCGCGGCGAGTCGATCTTGTTCGCCGCGACCACCACCGGCAGCGCCGCTCGCCGCAGCAGGTCGGCGAGCTCGTGGTCGCCGGGGCGCAGCCCGCTCTTGGCGTCCACCACGAGCACCGCCACGTCGGCTTCCGCCAGCGCCAGCCGCGCCTGCTTGCGCACCTCGCGGCCGAGCTCGCCGGAGTCCTCCAGGTCGACGCCGCCGGTGTCAAGTAACACGACCTCACGGCCATTCCAATCGGTGAGGACCTCCTTGCGGTCGCGCGTTACCCCGGCTCGCTCGTGAACGATCGCCTCGCGGCTCGAGCTGAGCCGGTTGACGAGGGAGGACTTGCCCACGTTTGGATAGCCGACGACCGCGACCTTCATCGCGCCCAGAGCCTAGTGGTGGCCCCCGGGGTGGCAGACGGCTTTGACCAGCTCGATGACCCTGGCCACCACCTGCTCCAGGGTCAGGTTTGTCGTATCCAGCACTACGGCACCGGGCGCGGGTTTCAGCGGCGAGTGGGCGCGCGCGCGGTCCCGCTCATCGCGGATGGTCTGCTCGGCCAGGACCGTTCCCGCGTCAACGCAGAGCTCCGCCGCGCGGCGCCGGGCACGCTCCTCCGGAGTGGCGGTGAGGTACACCTTGACCTCCGCGTCGGGTGCCACGACCGTGCCGATGTCGCGTCCCTCGGCCACCCAGTCGCCGTGGGAGATCATCTGTCGCTGCCGCGCCGCCATCGCGCTACGCACGCGGGGGTCAGCGGCGGCGCGCGAGGCAGCCTCCGAGACGGCCGGCGCCCGGATCGCGTCGGTCACGTCGCGGCCATCGAGCAGAACCCGCTCGCCGGGTTGCACCCGCAACGAGCCGGCGATCGCGGCCGCTGGCTCACCCCGCTCGATCGCGGCAAGCGCCACCGACCGGTACATCGCACCGGAGTCGAGGTAGGTGAACGACAGCTCGCGAGCGACGGCATAGGCGACGCTCGACTTGCCGGCGCCCGCGGGCCCATCGATCGCCACGACCATCAAATCCTTCTTTCCGTGCCGGCGGCGCGGAGCATCTATGCGGCCAATCGCCGAAGGTCCTCGGCGAAGCTCGGATACGAAATGGAGACCGCCTCCCAGCCGACAACCTCCACCCCGTCCCTGGAGGCCACACCGGCTACCGCCCCAAGCAGCGCCAGGCGGTGGTCGCCGCGAGCGTCGAGCCTGCCTCCGGCGAGGCCGCCGGTGCCGCGCACGACGAACCCGTCCGGGGTGTCCTCGATGTCACCCCCCAGGGTACGCAGTCCGCCCGCCACGGCAGCGATCCGGTCCGATTCCTTCAGGCGCAGCTCCTGCGCTCCCCGCACAATGGTCTCTCCCTCGGCGAAGCAGCCGAGCAGCGCGACAAGGGGGAGCTCGTCTATCGCCAACGGCACCTCGTCGGGACCGACCTCGGTTCCCTGAAGCGCGCAGTGGCTGACGTCGATCTCCGCGATCGGCTCCTGGGCGGCGAAGGACCCTTGCGGCTCGCTGTCGACGAGCACGATCGCGCCCATCCGCTCCAGGATGCGCAGGAACCCGGCGCGGGTCCAATTAACACCCACGCCCTCGAGCAGCAGGCGAGAGCCGGGGACCAGCACCCCAGCGGCGATCAGGAAGGCGGCCGACGACAGATCGGCAGGAACGTCGACGGGCTCCAAGTCGAGCTCCTCGGCGTTGCCGACGGTGGTGCGCGGCGCTCCGTCGAGCCCGCCCCTTCGGATCGGCGCCCCCGCCCGCGCGAGCAGCCGCTCGGTGTGGTCACGGGTCGGCACCGGCTCTATCACGGTGGTGGACTCGGTGGTCAGGCCCGCGAGCAAGACGCATGACTTCACCTGCGCGCTCGCCACGGGCAGCTGGTATTCGATCCCCCGAAGCCCTCCCCCGTGAATCGTGAAGGGGGGGTAGCGCCCCTCCCGAGCCTCGATGCTCGCGCCCATCAGGGCGAGCGGTGTGGCGATCCGGTCGATGGGCCGCCGGCGGATCGACTCGTCGCCGTCGAGGGTGAAGGTGCAGCCCTGCTGGAAGGAGAGCCAGCCCGGGAGCAGGCGCATCAAGGTGCCGGCGTTGCCGACGTCGATCGTCCCCGCGGGCGCCTGCACATTGCGCAGTCCGCCGCCACGGATCACGAGCTCCGCCTCCCGCCACTGGACAATCGCACCGAGTTGCCGGACGGCGGCCAGCGTCGCGCCCGTATCCGCCGCGTCGAGGTAGTTTCGGATGCGCACGGGCGTGGAGGCCATCGCCCCCACCAGAGCCGCACGGTGTGAGATCGACTTGTCGCCGGGCGGCCTCAGCCGTCCGCGCAGCTTCTGAAGGGGCGCGAAGCGGGTGTTCACGGCTGCCCCTCCACCAGCCGTAAGTGGGCCGCGCCCGCCGAGGCGACGAATTCATCGATGCGGGATCTGTCAGCCGCAAGCAGCGCTCCGTGGAACTCTTCGAGGCGGGCCACCGTCTCCCGCAGCGCGACTTCCAGCAGGTCCGCGTTGGTGAGGTAGATGTCGGTCCAGATCGGGCTCGGCGCGCCGGCGACGCGCGTGGCGTCGCGGAAGCTCGGGCCCGTGGCGGACCCGTGTAGCTCTGAAGGCGGCAGCGTCGCCACCGCCTGCGCGACGAGCACGTTCGCGATCACGTGGGGAAGGTGGGAGACGGTCGCCACCAGCCGGTCGTGGTCACCGGGGTCGATCGCCCGTGGACGCGCGCCGATCGCTTCGAGCAGCCGGCGGAGGCGCTCGCAGAGGTCAGGCGAAGTGGCGGAGGTGGGCGTCAGATACCAGGTCGCTGCGTCAAACATATCGGCGCGTGCGTGGCGCAAACCCGAGTGCTCCGACCCCGCCATGGGATGACCGCCAACGAAGCGGCTGTCGGTGTGGGCGGCGACGATCGCGCGCTTGGTCGAGCCCACGTCCGTGACGACGCAGTCACCGGGAGCGGCCTCGAGCGCGGCGCCCACCGCGGGCGACAGAGCCCCCACCGGCACCGCGAGGAAGGCGGCCTGCGCGCTGCCCACGGCCTCGGCAGCGGTGGCGCAGGCTCGGTCGACCACACCTGCGGCGAGCGCTGCCTCGCTCACCGCGGTGTCGCGATCGAATCCCGCGACCTGCGCGCCGACCCGCTCGCGCACGGCGCGGGCGATCGAGCCGCCGATCAGCCCCAGGCCGATGACCGCGATCCGCATAGGGGGGCGCTAAGCGGCCGCCCGGCGCTCCCTGACGGCCCGCGCCAGATGCTCGAGGATCTCGACCGTAGCGGACCAGTCGATGCACCCGTCGGTGATCGACTGCCCGTAGGTGAGCGCCTTCACCACGGCCGGGTCCTGCCGGCCTGCGACCAGGAACGACTCGAGCATCACGCCGACGATCGCGGGGTTACCGTCGCCCACTTGTCGCGCGACCTCCGCGGCGACCAGCGGCTGGCGGGCGTAGTTCTTCGCGCTGTTGTCGTGCGAGACGTCGATCACTACCCGCTCGGGCAGGCCCGCGGCGCGCAGCAGCGCGAGCGCCTCCGAGACGCTCGGGGGGTCGTAGTTGGGCCGCTCGCGCCCGCCGCGCAGGATGACGTGGCAGTCGCGATTGCCACGCGTGTACATGACCGCGGGCGTGCCGTCGACGTCGATGCCCGCGAACGCGTGTGGAACCGCCGCCGCCCTGACCGCGTCGACAGCCACCTGGACGTCCCCGTCGGTGCGGTTCTTGAAGCCGACCGGCATCGAGAGACCCGAGCCGAGCTGGCGGTGGATCTGGCTCTCGGTCGTGCGCGCGCCGATCGCTCCCCAGCAGACCGCATCGGCGATGTACTGGGGGGTGATGGGGTCGAGGAACTCACACCCCACGGGCAGCCCCAGCGCGAGCACCTCCAGCAACAGGCGGCGGGCCACCCGCAGGCCGGCGTTGACGTCGTTCGAGCCGTCCATGTAGGGATCGTTGATCAGCCCCTTCCACCCGGTGGTGGTGCGCGGCTTCTCGAAGTAGACGCGCATCGTCACGCACACCTCTCGCTCGATCGCCCGCCCCTGCTCGCTCAGCCGACTCGCATAGTCAAGCGTGGCGTCCACATCGTGAACGCTGCACGGCCCTACCACGGCGAGCAGGCGATCGTCGGCGCCGCTCAGGATCGCCTGGGCCGCCGCTCGACCGCGGATCACCGCCTCCACGTGCGCGGGCGAGAGCGCGAGTTCGTCGAGGAGGTCGCGCGGAGGCAGCAGCGGCTCCAGGCGCTCGATCCGCTGATCACGGACGGACTCGCGCGGGATCACATCTTCGCTTGAAGTCATTCCGATCATGTTCGGTGAAATGCTTGTCTAGCTTGGACACTGTACGAAAGCCCGGTCAGCGGGCGGGGCAGGCGCGCGGAGTTCTAGAGCAACTCGCGCAACGCCGCGATGAAGCGACGGTTCTCCTCCGGCGTCCCCACCGTCACCCGCACCGCTCCGGGTCCGCCGAGCGAGGCGCCCGCTCGAACCAGCACGCGCCGCTGCGCGAGGCCCGCCACGAGCGCGCGCTCCCGCTCGGCCGCCTCCTCGCCGTCGGGCATGTGCACCCAAAGGAAGTTGGCGTCCGAGGGGGCGGCGCGAAGGCTCAGCTCGGCGATCGCCTGCTCCAATTCGAGCCGCGCGGCCAGCGTGTGCGTGACACGCTGCTCGACGGCGTCCTGGTGCCGCAGTGCCTCGGTCGCGGCCGCCTGTGCGGCGACGTTCAAGTGGAAGGGCTGGCGCACCTGATCGACCGCCTGCCGGAACTCGGGGGAGCCGCACAGCGCATACCCCGCGCGCAGGCCGGCGAGCCCATAGACCTTGGAGAAGCTTCTCAACACGACCAGGTTGGGCCACCTCCGCAGGAGCTCCACGGAGGCGTAGGTGTCGCCCAGCGCGAGCGAGAACTCCGCGTAGGCCTCGTCGAGGATCACGCATGCGTGGGGCGGGCATCGATCCAGCAGCGCCACGATCTCATCGAGCCCGCGCGAGGTCGAGGTCGGATTGTTGGGGTTGCAAACCAGCACCAGGCGGGTGGCCACCGTGATCTCCCGCGCGATCGCGTCGAGGTCGTGACGGTCGTCTGCGTCCAGCGGGACCTCGATCGCCCGAGCGCCGGAGGACGCGGCCAGGTGGGGGTAGATGCTGAAAGCGGGCCACGCGTACACGACCTCGGCCCCGGGCTCGAGCAACGCCTCGGCGGCGGCGAGCAGGATGTCGCAGGAGCCGTTGCCAAGCGCGATCCGCTCGGGAGCTACGCCGTAGCGGTCAGAGAGCGCCCGGCGCAGTGGCGCGTACGCCGGGTCCGGGTAGCGGTGCGCGCGCAGCACGGCCTTCTCCACCGCCTCGAAGACCTCGGGCACGGGTGCGAACGCGGACTCGTTGGAGGCCAGCAGAGCCACCTCGTCCCCGAGGTCGTACCCCGAGGCGAGGGGATATACCGGGATCCTGTGAACCCGCTGGGCGAACTCGAGCGCCATCTGCTTCTACAGGCTATTGGGCGGCGTCGAGGTCGCTGCGCAGCACGCGGGCCTCGTGCAGGTAGACGTGCTGGGGCCGGTGGTCGTCGGCGGCGTAGTAGTGGACGAGTACCCGGATCACACGCGGCAGCGAGCCGGGCACGGCGACTTCGCGCGCGCACAGTAGCGGCACCCGGTCGAACCCCAACCGTCTGGCCGCCACCGCCGGAAACTCGGCGTCAAGGTCCGGTGTCATGGTGAAGATGCAGCTCACGATCGTCTCGGGCCGCAGGTCGTTGCGACCCATCAGCGAGCGCATGAGCTCGTCGGTCGAGTGGAGGATCGCCTGCGCTTCGTTCTCGCGCACGCTGTTGGCCCCCCGGAGCGCGTACAGCCGCATGGGGGCGGCATTGTGGCAGAGCAGTCCTCAACGAGCGTAAGCTGCGGCAGGCACAACGGATGGCTCGGAGGAGACGTGCGTCGGCTGGGTCGGAGCTGTGGGTTACCCACGGCCTCTTTGTCGTGGTCCTCGCGGTCGCAGCGGCGCTCCGGATCGTGGTCTCGCTGGCCTACTGGCCGGCCCTCGAGCTCGGCAGTGACTCGTTTCGGTATCTCCGGGGAGCCCAATCGCTGACGCCGGACACCTGGCACCCGTTCGGCTA
>JAFAPR010000112.1 GCA_019247075.1 Solirubrobacterales bacterium | reverse complement strand
GATCATGTTCAGCGGCGCGACCGGGAACCAGCCGAGCCAGTACGCCCACGCCGTGAAGCCATTGATGTGCTCTGCGGTGCGCGGCCAGCGGTCCTTGTACGCCGGATAGGCGTAGGAGGGCAACCCGCCGGTGCGGTCGGGCATCATCGCCGAGAGCTCCGCCAGCAGCAGGCACACGATGTAGCCGGTGAGCGTGATCACGACGATCACCGGGATGGACGCCGCCCCGAGCTCCGTCACCATCACCGGGGCGATCCCCGTGACCAGGATCGTCCCGGCCAGGCCGATTACGAACGCGCTCCACCAGGTGCCGGTCCTGGGCAGCCCAGCGGATTCGTAGACGAGTACGTCCTCCTCTGGCGGCGCGTCAGCCATTTGCTATCCAGCTCCTCGTGTATCGAAAGCTACGAGACCGGCGAAGGCTCCCACGTCGCTCGGACGTGTCACAGTTTCGATGCGAACACAATTGTAAAGCGCGGAATGGAGCACCTGGACACATTTCTCGCTCATTACCCTCCGTTTGACGCGCTCGACCCGGAGGCGCGCTCCGCGCTGGCTGCGGATGCGGCCGAGCGCACGTACCGGGCGGGGGAGACCGCGCTCGTCGAGGACGGACTTCCCACGCCGGGCCTGTGGGTGCTCCTGACGGGATCGATGGAGCTGCTCCACGAAAGCGAAGCGATCCAGGTGCTGGAGCCGGGCGAGTGCTTCGGTCATCCCTCGCTCTTGAGTGGGATGGCGCCCGCGTTCACGGTGCGAGCTCGCGAACGCTCCACGTGCGCACTGCTCAGCGCGGAGGCGGGGCGGCGAGTGCTGGGTACCGAGGCCGGCGTCGCGTACGTGGCAAAGACGATGCGCCAGCGCCTGGTAGGGACGGGTCACACCGTGCACGGTCTGCCCGACGTCGGCACCACGCCTGTATCGGCGATCATGCGTGAGCCGGTTTTCTTGAAGCCAGAGGAGCCGGTTCGGCAGGCGGCGGGACGCCTGGGCCGGGACGGGGTCTCCGCGCTGCTGGTCCGTCTCGACGAGGACCGGGTCGGGATCGTCACGGATGCCGACCTACGCGGGGTCGTGGCGGGCGACCGGGTACCCGTCGACGCCCCGGTACGCGAGCTCGCGCGAGCGCCGGTTCCCACGGTGCCGATCGAGCAGCTCGCGGTCGAGGCGATCGTCGACATGGTCGCCGAGGGAACCGATCATGTGGTGGTGCTGGACGGCGACCGCGTGTGCGGCGTGCTGTCGGCGATCGACCTGCTTGGTTTGGAGGCGCGCAGCCCGATTGCGTTGCGCCACAGGATCCTCGGCGCGGTAGATGAGGACGAGCTGGTTCGGGCGACCATGCGCCTGCCGCGGCTGTTCCAGTTGCTCGTGCAGGCGGGCGTTCCGCCAAGGGAGCTGGGCCGCGTGCTCAGCCTGCAGCATGATGCGGTGGTCGCCCGGCTCGTCGACTTCTCGATCTGGCGCAACGGATCCGCTCCCATCGCCTGGGCCTGGCTCGACCTGGGGAGCGCCGCGCGAAGGGAGTTCACTCTCGCCTCGGACCAGGACAACGCGCTCGCCTACTCCGTCCCGGATCCAGGCCACGAGACCGAGATGGACCGATACTTCGCGCGTCTCGGCGCCGACGTCAACGAAGGCCTCGTCCGGTGTGGAATCGGGCTCGACAACAACGGCGTGCTTGCGAGCAAGCGGTTGTGGCGGATGTCCAAGGCAGGCTGGCTTTACACGTTCGACGAGGCCCTGAGGGAGCCTGATGAGTCGCACCTGATCAGGGCGACGGTCGCGTTTGACTTCCGCCCTGCCACCGGTGGGCTCGATGTCGCGGGCGAGCTCACGGAGCGGATCCGCGCTGCACGTCGATATCCGGGCTTCATGCGCCTGATGGCCCGAGCCGCCGCGGGCTTCCCCGTGGCGCTTGGATTCCGCGGCCATCTCGCAACCGGTCGAGAGGGCGACCCAGAAGGCCGTCTAGACATCAAGCGCGGGGCGATCATCCCGCTCGTGAACCTGGTCCGCTTCCATGCGCTCGCGAACGGCGTGACAATCTCTCCGACGGCCGACCGGATCGATGCCGTAGCGAGCGTGGGCGGCATGGAAAGGGCAATGGCAGACGGTCTCCGAGAGGCATTCACCGTGATCACCCGGATCCGCTTCGAGCACCACGCGGCGCTGATCGCAACGGGCGCAGTTCCCGACAACCTGATCGATCCGGACGAATTGCCGCCGATCGCCCGCACCGAGCTGCGCGAGGCGCTGCACGTTGTGCGGCGCGCTCAGAAGCAGCTTGCCGGTTGGGTGCCGTCGGGGCGCTAAGACGGCGTAAGAAGTAGCTCCAGGCGCCACATTCGTGGGCAAAAGTGTGCCCTTGGACGCCATTGGAGCGCCTGATCCGAGTGTCTAGCCTGACCCGCGTGTGCGGGATAGCGGGCTTGTACGCGAAATCCTCGGTTCTCCACGAGCAGCTGGGCGTACATCTGGCGCGGATGCTCGAGCAGCTCTCGGACCGCGGCCCGGACAGTGCCGGAGTCGCGTTCTATCGCGAGCCGGCCCCGCCTGGTTCGTGCAAGGTTTCGCTGCATTCGCAGGCTGCGGATCCTCGATGGTGGGAGCTGGGCGCGGAGCTCGAGCGCGCGTTCGCCGCGCCGGCGCCGCACGATGCTCGTGGAACCCATGCGACGTTCGTGATCGCTGCCGAGGCCGACGAGGCACAGGCCTGGCTCTCTGACCACCACCCGGAGCTGGCGCTGATGAGCGCGGGCAGCTCGATCGAGATCTACAAGGAGAAGGGGTCACCGCTTCAGTTCGTGAGACGGTTCAAACTGCACGAGCTTCGTGGCAGCCACGCGCTCGGGCACACGCGAATGGCGACGGAGAGTCGAGTCACGACCGAGCACTCACACCCGTTCTCGACGGGGCTCGATCTGTGCCTCGTTCACAACGGATCGCTTTCGAACCACAACCGCCTGCGCTCGGTCCTCGAGCGCGAGGGGATCCGATTTCAGACTGACAACGACAGCGAGGTTGCGGCGGGTTATCTGACATGGCGCCTGCGCGAGGGCGCGAGCCTCGAAGAGGCGCTCGACGCTTGCTTCGACGATCTCGACGGCTTCTACACGTTCGCCGTGGGCACCGCCGACGGGTTCGCGGTGCTGCGCGACCCGATCGCCTGCAAGCCGGCAGTGATGGCCGAGACCGACGATTGGGTCGCGATGGCATCCGAATACCGAGCGATCGCGGTGCTGCCCGGTGCGACCACAGCGGACACGTGGGAGCCGGAGCCTGGCCGGGTGTATAGCTGGAGCTTGGCACCGGTCGGCTGATGGCCGCTCCAGAGCTCGCCCCAGACGCGTTGGCGTTCGACCTCGCGAGTGACACCGTCCGCGAGCTCAACCAGCGCCTCCATGCGACGGCTCCGGAGCGCTTCGTCCACCGCGTGCTCGTGCACAACCCGAGCGGGAAGCACGCGATCGCTGTTGGTCTGGACGCGCCGTACGAGGTCGAGATCGAGGGTCACGTCGGCTACTACTGCGCTGGCATGAACAAGCTGGCGACCGTGCGTGTGCGCGGCAACTGCGGCGTCGGCGTGGCCGAGAACATGATGTCCGGCACCGTGATCATCGAGGGCAGCGCCAGCCAATCAGCGGGCGCTACGGCGCGTGGCGGTCTGCTTGTGATCCACGGCGACGCCTCGGCGCGGTGCGGAATCTCGCTGAAGGGGGCGGACATCGTAGTGCGAGGATCGGTAGGGCACATGAGTGCGTTCATGGCGCAGAAGGGCTGCCTGGTCGTTTGTGGGGACGCCGGCGACTCGCTCGGGGATTCACTCTACGAAGCGCGCCTGTACGTCTGTGGCTCGGTCGCCAGCCTCGGTGCCGACTGCGTCGAAAAGGAGCTGCGCGCCGAGCACCTGCGCGAGCTTTCAGACCTGCTCGAACTCGCGGGTATCGACTGC
>JAFAPR010000278.1 GCA_019247075.1 Solirubrobacterales bacterium | reverse complement strand
GCTCGACGGCTAGAGGTGGCATTCTCTTCGAGGCGAGTCGACTGAACCACGCGGGGGTCGCGTCCTCAGCCCCAACCGGGCATTGGGCCTCGTAAGCGCGCTGCATACAGCGGCGAGAACGCCTCTCCCAGCCCATGATCCCGAGGCTAGGCTCGGGCACCATGCTCGGCTTCGGATGGTGGCGAGACCATGCCTTCCTCATCGAGGCAGAGGTAATCCAACAACACCAATCACCACCAACGACACCAACTCCAGGTGTCAGCAAACCGGGTCATGTCCGGGGCGCCGCCAGCGCTCCTCGCCGTCGCCCTTAACGAGGGCGAGCCGGGCGCCCTCGCGAGACCGCTCCTTATCGTCCCCTGCGCCGTCGGGGCGTCGGCCCGCGGTTCACCCGCTAGCCGCCGGCGGGGTCACGAGTCGCCGGGCCCCGGGTGTCCGTTGTTCCGCCACGGGCGGCATTCCTGCTGGGCGGATTGCGACCCAGACTGGAGAGGCGGCTCGCGAGCCGGTAGTCGACGCCAACGTACCGGTAAGTCACGCCAGACTCGACCCGCTCGGGGAGGTTCGTCCGGTCGCTGCCGGATGCCGATTCGTGGCCGGGCTCGCCAGTGAAGCGGACGTCTGTCTCAGGTGGCTCGACGAAGCCAAGCTCGTCCGCGCGCACCGATGCTGCGAACTCGATGTCCGGCGACCTCGGACGGCTTGGCCGCTTCACGCTGCTCATCTGGCGTTGGTCAGGACCTCGGCGGTCGGTCATCGGACGCTCCCGTCCCCCCACTCGACCGCTTGACACGCCGCCTTCCCCCGCTCGCCCCCGGCCGCTTGGCTGCATGCCTCTCTGCGTCCTTCTGCGCCGTACCCTTCGCATCCTTGGCTAGCTTGCCGCCGCGGCTGGTAGCCTGGCTAGCCGTCTTGCGGGCGCCCTGAGCTGTCCGCCGCGCGGTCTCGCCCGTCTCTTCGACGGTCGAGCCGGCGCCTTCGCCGACGTCCTCGACGGCCGAGCCCGCGCCCTCGCCGACGTCTTCGACGGCCGAGCCGGCGCCTTCGCCGACGTCTTCGACGGCCGAGCCGGCGCCCTCGCCGACGTCTTCGACGGCCGAGCCGGCGCCTTCGCCGACGTCCTCGACGGCCGAGCCGGCGCCTTTGCCGACGTCTTCGACGGCCGAGCCGGCGCCCTCGCCCAACTCACCTACAGCCTTCCCGGCGCCCCCGCCGACGTCCTCGACTGCAGACCGGACGCCCGCGCTTATCTGCTCGATGATCTGTGGATTTCGATCGATTGTGGTCAGCACGCGATCCAGGATCCTGGCGATGTTGTCGAGGCGCACCTTCAGCAGCGCCTGCGCCTCCACGCCCTTGATCTCGAGCTCCACATGGCCGATGAAGACGTCTGCGCCAACGTTCAGTCTCACCAAGTCCAGCACCTCGGCCTGAAGCGAAACCCGAGCGCGCAGCTGCTCGACGTTGAAATTGATCTCGTCGACCTTGACGACTGGCACGTCCAGCAAGACGTCGGGTTCTTCGCTGTCGGAGTCACGCTCAGCGAGGACGTAGTCCTCGTATTCGCGCTCGGCAACCGTCTCGTCGCCGTCGGGAAGGTTCTCCCCGAAGCCATACTGCTCCAACCTCTCGGACGCACGAGGGCGTTCGCGCTTCCCCTCGTCTGACTGCTTGGTGGAGTCGTCCCGCTTATCTGCCGCCATTCTCACGCACCTACCCTCGTTCGCTGTTGGCAAATACGGCTACCACGGCGCCCTCTCGCATAATCGCAGAACGCATCGCCTCATCGGCCAACGCGCCGAGCCGACGCGCCTTGAGCACCATGCTCGCACTGCGCGAAAGTCCGCCGTAATCTCCGGGCTTCGCGCTTCCAGTCGATGTCACGACGGGCAGCCGGGAGCGTCGATGGCCCCGAGCCTCGACGCCACTCGTTGATCAAACGTGCGACTTTGCGTACGGCCCAGCGCCGCACCGTGAATGCCGCGCGAATTCTCAGTTTGGTCTCAGCAGTCTGATCTTCGCTTCCCAAAGTCACCCCATGGGACTTTCGATCCCCTCCACCACACGGTCCAGCCCCCCGCACCCCACCGCGCCGGATGCGGCGGACCGTCCGTACATCGTTCCCGGGCGCGCCCCGGCGCACGAGCCCGAAAGCCTCGCCTCGCCGCCGCGCCCTCCGGCGGGTCAGGTGATCGGGCAGGTCCGCCCCATCTACTTCGTCGGAGACGGGGATTGAGTCGATCCTCGCGGCACTTGGGCTGGGAAGATCGTGATGAAGCCCTCAGCCGGATACGCACAGCACGACGGGCCTACGGCCGCCGCTGGTGCGATGCGCTCCGGGGCTCCGACCTCAACGACCCTGCATGCGACGCCCGGCTTGAGACTATGCTCGCGGAGATCGAGAAGATGGAGTTGCTCGTCTTGAGCTCCGGCACGGCCTCGACCAGCTCGGCGGCGCGTTGCGACTACGCGAGAAGTTGCGCCAGCTCCGCGAAGGGACTGCAGGCCGGACGGATGCCGAGATCGAGACGGCTTTCCGACTCGTCGACCGGCTGGAAGCGCGCGGACTGGCCGCGATAGCTGAGGGCGACAACTGCTCGCGCAGATCCATGCCGCGGGCGGCTTGAGCGGGCGGTCCGCGTGGGCAAGGCAAGGGATGTCGAACCGCCTAACGCCAGCGAGAGCCCCTACGCGGTCCTTGGGCTGCATCCCAGCGCCGATGCTCAGGCGATCAGGCGCACCTACAGGCGGATCATGCGCGAGTTGCATCCGGACGTTTGCGATGACCCTCAGGCATCCGATGTCACGGCACGGGTCACGGCCGCGTACGAGATTCTCGGCAATCCCGATCGCCGCCGTGAATTCGACTCACATCCCGCCAACATCCTCAAAGGTTGGAGCGACAAGAGCCTTTGGGGCAGCCGGTGGTGCGCGCATTGCGGACGCGACGTTCAACGCGCGGCGGATGGCGGCCGCTCGCCAACCGCTCGCAACAAGCGCCCTGATGCTTGCTACTGCGGGGACGCCTGCCGGCAAGCCGCCTACCGAGCGCGCAGGAACTCAACCGAGCAATTCAGGCCCGCAAGGACCGATCCCAAACAGGGAAGCGCGGCTGTTGGGACCGAAGTTCGGACGGGCTCGGTACTCAAGGGATTGATTAGAGTGGAAGTGTCGATCAGCAGGCGCCGGCGTGACTAGGCAGGATCCGCCTCCTTAGTCGAGAACGAGCGCTGACGCCTGACTGATGCTTGCGTGGAGAGCGACGCTCTCGCTCGAGGAGTCGCCCAGGGCCGGCTCCCGCTTGGCCCTGACTGCTGCACGGCCGGACGGATTCAGCAGCCTGCCTCTGTGGCCTGACCAATGAGCAGCTGGAAGAGGCGCTCGATGTGACCCCGAAGGCGGCGTCGCAGAATGCAACTGCTTCCGAGCGCGTGTTGGCCAACTTATCAAGGGACGTCGCGAGCCTCGGTTTCCGCGCATGGCGGAACGGGCCTCCGCACAGCTGGGAGTAGCGCGGCGCGGGAAAGGCGGGTGGTCTGTGGGCGCCGTTAGCCAACAGCGGTGGTCGCACCGCCGAGTGATTCCGTCCAGTGCTCGGGGTCAATGGCCAGCGGGTGCTTGCTGCGCGCCACCGCGCCCTTGAGCGTGACACGGGTCCCAGCACTCTCGCCCGGCTCGAACTTGACGGTCATCCTCTCCCCCTTGAGGTTGTGCCAGAGCATGATCAAAAACGGGAACTGCACGCGCGGTTTGTAATGAAGCTCGCCCGCGCCACGTTTCGTCAACCGCAGCCCGACAAGCCGGGCGGGCTCCTCCAGGGCGCTCGCAGCGCGCGCTTGCGCGTCGCCAGGAGCTTCGCTCATCGTGAGCTCGACGGTGAATGGGCTCGCCATGTCCGCTCCTTTCGTTAGCTGGATTGGGGAGACCACGAGAAGCGCCACAGCGCGATGATCAGGCCGCCCATGCCCCACGCCGCGAGGATCAAAAGGTCCGTGCCGGCGAGGCCCGAGCCGGTCGTGGCCGGATCAAACGCCTTGAACAGCGCGCTGTTGAGATGGGCGACCGGGAAAACGTTCCCGATGTCCTGCAGTGTGGTCGACAGCTGGTCCTTGGGGACGAACACACCGGAGATGAAATAGAGCGGCAGGATGATCGCCTGGATGATCGGCTGTGCCGAGTCCTCGTTACGAATGAAGCTCGCGGCGGCGAACGCCAGGCAGCAAAAGGCCGCCGCGCCGACAACGACCCCGAGCACAAAGGCCGGCAGCGTGGAGCCGGGCAGGTGCACGCCGTAGATGATCCGACCGAGCACCACGATCACGGCCACCAGCACGATTGCGAGGATCGCCGACGTCAAAACGCGGCTCGCGATCAGCACCCAGGCCGGCACCGGGGTAGAGCGGCGCCGCTTCAAAATGCCGCTCTCGCGCTGCACCGTGATGGTGATCACGAGATTCACGAATGATGTGGCGACTACGCCCAACGTGCAAATTCCCGGGACGTAGTAGGTCGAGTTCTTGATCGCGTGGCCGTTGACGAAATGGGTTCCGTTGCCGAACAGGGACGTGAGCAGGATCAGGAAGATCACCGGCAGCGCGAACGTGAAAAACCGGCTCTGCGGATCACGCAAGACGAGCAACAGGTCATAGCGCAGCTGGTGAGCGACCAAGCGCACATCGCTCATCCGGGCTGATGGGGGCGGTTGGTGCCGGGCGACCTCAGAGGTACTCACTTGGGCGCCTCCGTCAAGGCGAGATAGACATCCTCGAGCGCGGGCCGGCGTACCAGCAAGTCTGAGATGTTGTACTGGTGCCCGATCGCCCAATCGGACAGTGATCGCAGCGTCGGCATCACCTGCCCGCTCTCGATCAGGACCTTCCCCGACTGATCGAGCTCTCGGGCCGAAGCGACGGGCAGCTCATCGATCTCGACCCCCTCCGGCAAGCTGAACGTGATTTGGTACGCGGCGCGGTCGCGGCCGCCCAACGTGGTCGGCGTCCCCTCGGCGACTATCACCCCAGCCTTGATCACCACGATCCGGTCCGCGAGCGCCTCGGCCTCATCCATGTAGTGGGTGGTCAGGAAGACCGTCTTGCCGAGCTGCCTGAGCCCGTCGATCATCTCCCACGCAGACCGCCGCGCAGCCGGGTCAAACCCCGTCGTCGGCTCATCGAGGAACACCAGCTCGGGATCGCCGATCAACGCAAGCGCGACATCCACTCGCCGCTGCTGGCCGCCCGACAGGTGTCCGCAGCGCACCTCCGAGCGCTTCTTCAAGCCGACTAGCTCGATCACCTCTTGGACCGATCGCGGCGCCGAGTAATAGCCGGCGTAGAGCTCAAGGCACTCTCGGACTGTCAGCTGCGGCTCGACTCGCGAGGATTGAAGAACCACGCCAACCCTGGACCGCCACCACCGGTCGGCACGCTCCGGGTCTTCACCGAGTACCCGCACATCGCCGGCCGTTCGCTTGCGATGGCCCTCGAGGATCTCGACCGTCGTCGTCTTCCCCGCGCCGTTGGGGCCAAGGAAAGTGAAAATTTCGCCGCGCGACACCCGCAGGTCAACGCCTTGCACGGCCTCAAAGCCGTCGTACGACATCCGCAGGCCCGAGACCTCGATCACAGTGTCAGCAGCACTTGCCCCGAGGGAACTATCGACGCGCGACGCTGCGAGCGGCCCATCGCCAGTGCCCTCGATGACCGACAAAGCTACGAGGCCATCCTCGCCCGTCGGAACATGTCGAGGCGATCGTACACCCGAACCACCAGCCTGGAAAGCATCCGAGTTGGACAGGTCTCAGCACTGGATCGTGCTGGTTCCCAGACTCAACCTAACTGGCGCAGCAGAGGTACCGCGAACTCAGAAGAGCAGGTCTGACGCTGCAGCTGATCGCGCCCCTCTGTTCGCCAGGAGGAAGACGCATCCTCGCGTCGCGTTGCACAAGTCAGCGCGCAGCGAGGGCCGAGCGGCCGCTTGATCGCTTCGGTCGTGGCGATGTCTACCTGGTCGTCTCGCCCGATCAATGGTCGCGTGCCAACGAGATGGTCGAGAATCTCTGCCAATAGATCGTCACGAGCCATGCCGTCGAGTTCGCGCGATGTCCAACCTTCTTTAGGAAGAGGCGGTGGCGGTGAGGCCACGGCAGGTACGGTGACGAGGGCGCCGGGGAGGCAGCGGGGTGGCGGTCGCAAGCCTCGATGGCGTCGTTTGGCGGAACTAGCCTTGCGACTCGGACACCCGGGCGCGGCGTATGCTGCACGGTGGTGCGATGGAGAACGTCGCTGACGGCGCTGCTCGGCACGGCCGTGGCGTTGTCACTGGGGGTGTTGGGGCGAGGCGTCGCGGTCTGGGCGACGCCGGCTCCCCAGGCGGCATCGTTGGGCGACACCCCGCGGGGCTTTTGGTATGGCAGCGACAGCTACTACCCGACCGTGGGCGGTTCGGCGCCGTATCGGGAGCCGGTGCTCGGCGGCAGCTACGGCGGCTACATGGGCATGGCCGGCAGCTGGGAGCGGTGGCTGGGCTGCGCGAGCTTCCTGGCATGGTCCCGCTCCGACGCGGTCGCGGCGAACATCAACCGCAGCGGCTACGGAAAGGGGGTCGGGACCGGCGCGTATTGGTTCATGGGTGGGCCCGGTGTCGATCCGCGCTACGACGGGAGCGCGCGCGAGGCGCGAGCGTGGGGCTCCAGACAAGCGGCTAGGGTGCTGAGCGACATCCGCGGCCTGCCGGCTGGGCAGCGAGTCACCTATGCGGTGGTGTGGATGGACATCGAGCTGCCAAAGATCGCGCCGGCGCCCGACAACGGCTGGACCGCGGTGTACACCTCGCCATGCAGCGGCGCTGTGCGCAAGCACGGGATCACACCGAGCGTCAACCGCGCCGAGGTCAACGGCTTCTCGCGGTACCTGCGCGCGCACTCGCGCTTCCTGCCCGGCGTCTACTCCTCGCCGGGCAACTGGCACAAGATCTTCGGCACCGGCGCCGACAGTGTGATCTCGCGCACCTACGAGTGGACCTACAGGCCTGAGACCGCAGACCTCCGCCACGCGGCTGCCGGCTGGTGCCTCAGGGTCAAGGGCTCCCGCTGCGCGCGGTTCTTCGGCGGCGTCAACAGCGCTTCGCGATACGCGCTGATGTGGCAGTTCTCCGGCGGCGGTGGCGTGCTCAACGGCTACGGCGACTTCGACCAAATCGACGGCAGGCGGATGCGGTAGACCTGCTGATTTCGCTCGGCAAGGGCTTTTTCCGCGGTCTCATCGATTAACAACACGCCAGCGCCGTCACGCCCGCAGACGTCGCTAAGCATCCGCCCGGGTTCTGCCGAGCGAATTCAGAAAAGCAGGCGCGCGGCCAGGGCGTCACGATTGATCCGATGTGCCCCGCGAAGCTCCGTCATCACTGCCTCTCTTTCCCCGGATCGGTGGAGGCGTTTCCGTTTGGCCCCGCGACGTCCGTCTTCAAAGTTGCAGGAAAGATGTTCGCCCTATCTGCGCTTGCTCAGCGCCCTCTGCGAGTCAGCCTGAAATGTGAGCCGCAGCTTGCCGAACAGCTGCGCGAAGCTCACGCCGCAATCGGCCCGGGGTATCACCTGAACAAGAGGCACTGGAACACCGTGATCCTTGACGGATCCCTTCCCGAGCAAGTAATCAAAGACATGATCGAGGACTCCTACGATCTCGTCGTCAGCCAGCTTCCGCTGTTCCACCAGCAAGCGCTCGGGTGGAGGACAGACGAACGATAGGACCCGCCGCGCCGACCACAGTGTGACTGCTCGCGTCGCATTGCGCTCATGCGCTCGGGCGTCGTTGATCGGACAAAGCGTCGGGCGGACAGCCGCTCTGCCGGTTTGCAGGAGCATGTCGGCGCCGCCACGGAGCGCTCGCAGCTGCTCAGATGCAGCAGCGTCACCGACACTGGTGGTTTTCGATCAGCTCGCCGGTCTGGTCGGCGCGAGCCTCGCTTCTGGTTTTTCGATCTGGTCCAGAAGCCAGGTCGGTTGTGGGCACGAGACCGGGCTTCGTGCGCTCGGGAATCGCGGCGAGCGTTGATCGACGGTTCGCGCCGATACGCTGGCGCGGTGGCCGAGTGGAGCGCCGAGGTTACCGTGGACCGGGACCTGGCGTACCGGTTGATCGCGGGGCAGTTCGAGGCGCTGCAGCCGGCGGAGCTGCGCCTGTTGCCGGAGGGTTGGGACAACACCGTGTGGCTTGTCGACCGCTGCTGGGTGTTCCGGTTCCCGCGCCGGGAGGTGGTTATCCCCGGTATCGAGCGCGAGATGACGCTGCTGCCGCGGCTCGCTTCGCTGCTCCCGCTGCCGATTCCCAGGCCTGTGTTCTTGGGCCGGCCGGCCGATGGCTTCCGGTGGCCGTTCCTCGGTGCGGCGCTGATCCCGGGAACGGAGACGGCAGACTCCGCGTGCAGCGATGCCGACCGTTGCCGGCTGGCGCGTCCGCTGGCCGCCTTCCTGCGAGCGCTGCACGATGGCGGCACCGCCGCGGCCGTCGACCCGGCCGGCGAGCTCCCCAGTGACCCGATGGGACGCGGAGACATGAAGCTGCGCGTCCCGCGCACTGCCGAGCGGCTGGCGGAGGTTGAGCGGCTGGGGATGTGGCGCGCGCCCCAAAGCGTCCACGATGTGCTTGACGCCGCGGGCGGGCTGGGCACGCCCGACCCCTCGGCGCTCGTCCACGGCGACCTGCACATCCGACATCTGCTGGTCGACGATGACTGCGGCGCGGCCGGGGTCATCGACTGGACCGACATCTGCCGGGGCGACCCTGCGATCGACCTGCCGCTGTTCTGGAGCCTGCTGCCGGTCGCCGGGCGGGACGAGTTCCTGGACACATACGGGACCGTCACCCACGCGCAGCTGCTGCGCGCACGCGTGCTGGCGGTGTTCTTGAGCGCGACGCTCGCCGTCTACGCCCACCACAAGGGGATTCCCAACCTGGAGCGTGAGGCGATCGCCGCGCTCGAGAGGACCGTGGTGGACTGATGGGCTGTCTGAGCGCGCGGCGACGAGGCGGCCACGGAGGGGTTGCGTACCGGCTCCTGTCAAAGCCGGTCGCCGCGACCGTAATGGCCGGGCGAACGGCGCGCTGTCGCGTTCGCCCCGCAAGGGAATCTCCCTCGTGCCGGACGCTTGCTCCGTGCCGGACGCTTGCTCCGGACGACCGTGACAGCGTTCTCGCTGAGCGGCCGGGCCTACGAGTTCAGATCTGAAACCAGAAGCGAGGCCCGAAGCGACCGCTGGCGTCCTCGACGAAGAAGGCCACCTCGGCCTGCGGCCCCAGCACACGATTAGACGGCACGTCGATCCCGATCAAACCGGGAAGCTCGCTGCGCGGAACGAGCGCGAACTTCGCTCCCTCGGTGGCGAATTCCGCATATGCCTCGGCACGGAAGCGCAACGGATGCCAATCACATCACGGTAGAAGCTGACCGCCCGATCCAGATCGCTGACGAACCAAATCGCGTAGCCAAGACGCCTTGCCACCGTCCCATATTCGCGGCTCAGTTCCACAGGATCCGCCTCCGACCTTGCGCGAGAAGGCGCGGTCCCGTCCGAGCCTGGCACCGGTCGGATCCGCCGCGAAGGAGGCGTCGGACCCCGGCCGACAGCATGGGGAAAGCGAGCGTTCGGGCTGGGCTGGGTCTAGGGTGGGCGGCGGCGATCGCTACCCGCGTAGGTGGCCTTTCAAGCGCCGCCTGGCAGCGGGCTGCCGCCGTGGCCACAGCCGTACAGGCCACGCCGCAGCTGAGCCAGCGACGGCGGGTCGGCGGCCATGAGCTCGGGGATGCTTACCGACCGAAGATGGTGGCGGTGCAGGTACGGAAGCAGAGTAGTCAGCGCGCGGATCGTCTGGCCGCGATTCTCGTGCATCATCACGATCGCGCCGGGGCGTAACCCCGCCTCTACGATCTTGATGATCTGGTACCACCGAGCCCCAGCCCAGTCGCGCGAGTCCACGTCTCCGAGAATCTCCAGTAGCCCCAGCTTCCGGGCGATATTTACCACGGTCGAGTCATAGGCTAGGTACGGCGGGCGCCAGAGGTCGACTCGCTCGCCGATCTGCGAGTGGATCATCCGGGCCACGCTTGCGAGCTGAAACTCCACCTCGCTCCGGCTCAGGGCCATCAGGTCAACGTGGCTGTATGTGTGGTCGCCGATCGCCGCCACTTTGAGCTCGCGGGGCAGCCAGCCAGGCCAAAGGTTGATGACCTTACCCACGACGAAGAAGGTGGCGCGTTCGTGCCACTGGGCCAGCTTCTTGACCGCATAGTGGGTGTACACGCCGGGGCCGTCGTCGAACGTGAACGCCACCTCGTCGCCGTGGGGTCCGCCGCAGTAGACCGGGAGGCCCAGCGGGATGAGCTGGCGAATTCGGGCGTTACCCGCCGCCATCACGGCTGCCATGCTGGGCGATCGGCCCCTGTGCAGGCGCGCAGGCGCAGCGAGGTGCGTGCGAGCAACCGACGGGCCTGCCCCGCCTGCCCCAATCAGCGCTGCCGCCGCACCGCCCCCTGCCCCCGCAAGCAGCACTAAGAAGACCGCGACCCGGGCGGCCGGGCGGCTTCGGCGGCGAGGACGTCTGGCGTTCTGTCGCACCTGGCTCGTTCTCTGAAACGGCACTGCCGCCACGGCAGAGAAAACAGTACCCGGTGACGCGCTCGGCGGAAAATAGCGCCGGCCCAAGCGGACGTGCCGGCTCCCGGATGCGCTCCAGCACATAAGACGGCGCCGCCGTCTCGTGCTGGCAGACCGGCGGCAAACGGATCGCTGACAGCACAAAAGCTGCCGACCCACACACGCACCGCTCCATAGATCGAAGCCGAGCACCCTTGCTCCGGCGGTCGATAGTGCTGGTTCCGTCGCAATCCGAGCGTCAGATTAGGAGTGCGCACGGCGACGAAAGCGCAAGTGCGCGCTGCGGGATTAGCCGAGCGATGTAGAAGCGCCGGATTCGTGATGCAAACGGCACCCAGCCACCGGAAAGGCGAGACTACGGCCATGAGCGAACAAACGACCCAGATAGCCGCCCTTCTCCACGAGTCGGGCGAGACTCATCACCTCGTGTATCGGATCGTTGACGGTGAAGACCCGGACTGGGCGTCGTGGTACGCGGACTGGCTCATCAACCTGTCCGAGCTGCATCATGGCCGCGCGGCGAGGCGGGTAGCCGGCGCTTGCAGGCAGCGCAATGCGAGCGTCAGCATGGACAAGACGCGCGAATGAAAAATGAGTTTCGGGATTCGGTCGGTAGGTCGGTACGCCGCACTGCTGGATTCTGGGATTCCGCCAGCGAGCGCAGCGCCGACCCGTTTAGCCCAAACCAGCAGCGTGGGAGCCGTAGCGCTGGTTGTATTAATGATTGGGGTTGACGCTGGGCTGGACCTTCCAGGTCTTGCCGTTCCAGTGCTCAATTAGGGTTTGCTCGGTTGGGCCGATGTAGTCGTGGCCCACGGCCCAGGCGTTGGTGGCGGAGGTGGCGGCCACGGCTTCTAGGTCATCGCGGGAGGAGCCGCCAGGGTTGGCGCTGCGCTGGACGTTCCAGGCCTTGCCATTCCAGTGCTCGATCAGGGTCTTGGCCGTGGGAGCCGTCTGTTCACGGCCTACCGCCCAGGCGTTGGTCGCAGAGGTGGCGGCAACGCCGTAGAGCACGTCGTTGGCAGTCGAGCCTCCGGGGTTGGAGCTGGGCTGCGCCTTCCACGCCTTGCCGTTCCAGTGCTCGATCAGTGTCTTGTCGGTTGTTTGTGAGGTGCCGGTGTAATAGACCGCCCAGGCGTTGGTCGAGGAGGTCGCGGTCGCGCTCCAGAGCTCGTTGTCGTAGTGGCCGGGGTTGACGCTCGGCTGGACCTTCCATCCCTTGCCGTTCCAGTGCTCGATCAGGGTCTTGGCCGTGGGGGCCTTTTGGTAACGGCCTACCGCCCAGGCGTTGGTGGCGGAGGTGGCGGCAACGCCCAATAGGACGCTCCGGGGGGAAGAACCGCCAGCGTTGGGGCTGGGCTGGACCTTCCACGCCTTGCCGTTCCAGTGCTCGATCAGGGTCTTGAGCGTGTGGCCGCTGTGGTCGCGGCCCACCGCCCAGGCGTTGGTGGCGGAGGTGGCGGCCACGGCGTAGAGCACGTCGTTGGCAGTCGAGCCTCCGGGGTTGGGGCTGGGCTGCGCCTTCCAGGCCTTGCCGTTCCAGTGCTCGACCAGAGTGTGGACCGGGCCGCCTGCGAAGTTGGCAACGTAGCCCACTGCCCAGGCGTTGGTGGGAGACGTGGCGGCCACACCGTAAAGCCAGTTGTTGTTGAAGCCGCTTGGGTTCGAGCTGGGTTGGACCTTCCATCTCTTGCCGTTCCAGTGTTCGATCAGGGTCTGGTCCGCCGCTCCGCTGCCCGTAACGTAGGTGCCTACCGCCCAGGCGTTGGTGGCGGAGGTCGCGGCCACGCCGTCAAACCAGGCGTTGGAGCTGGGCCAGGCGGTGGCGGCGGCGCGGGTAGCCCCGGCACAGATCAGCACGGCGGCCACGAGGCCGAGCGCGACCCTGAACCGGTGAACCAACCACGGCGAACGAACGCTCGACAGCCTGTTCACGGTATCCCCCTGAAGTTCGAACGCACCCCCACCGCCCGATCGCCTACGCCCGCTGGCTGATCCGCGTCCAAGCGGTACACGACACCGGCTCGCCAAGAACAAGCCAAGCCCACACATCCACGAAAGAACACGACCACCCCCTCCGATCCAGACGGCCGGTCGCCGCCCGCAGCCGCCCTCATACGACCGGTGAACCTACCTCATCCACACCGCGTTAGGCAAGCAACCTAACGCGGTGCGCCTTTTAAAGACTCTTGCGATGATCGAGTAGCAGCGGCCCAAACCGCCCGTCCGGATGGCCGCAGGGCTACCGGCTCGCCACGGAGTTCGCCTTGATCGATTCGGAGAAGCCAGCAGAACTGCTGGATACGCAGCCATCCCTGTTGTTCTGCCCGATCGGGCGGTCATCGACCGACGGCTTGACAAACGTGACCAGGAACGAGGAGGCCACGGCGGGAGCTTCGCGAGCGACTGCAAACGTCGCAATGCAGGTGCCGAACGATCAGTTGTTAGCGCAATGAAAGCGAGCGCGCGCTGGCCCGATCAAATCTGTTGCGCGCGGATGGTTGGAGTGGGACCATTACGCCCTAGAGGCTTAAGCCCAATGTCAAGCTCTGAGTCTTGTAGCGGCAGCGAGATCCCTTCCGGGGACGCAGTGGTCCGTTACAGCGCAAAGGATCTGATCGCTCGCCGGCAGCGGCTGCTGGAGATGCCTCGACCTGTCGAGGGGTATCCGCTTGAGCGGTACATCGAGGCCCAGCACCTCGGGGATGTCACGGCGATCGCCACGCTCAGTCTGCGCACCGGAAACACCCAGAGTTAAGTCCCGCTTCTCAGCTCCATCGGCGCGGTCGAATGATCAGCGCCCGGTTGCTGGTCACGAATGCGCCCGTCGCTAAGCGAGCGCGCGAGCGCGCGCGATCGCGTTGGTGAGAGCAAGAGCGAGGGGTGGCGTGACGTTTGGCCTTAGGCAGCGCCCGCGTGCAGACGCGCGCAGTGGCCGAACTCGCGCAAGAGTGGATGCACCGGCTTGCGGGCGAGCGCACCAATTTGCGGCTGAAACAGCGTGAGCAGAAGAACCGATTCATCGTAAGCTCGATCACCTCTCGGCCTGGCATCCTCGGCGGTCGCCTCTATGACCATGCCGTCCTGGGCCAGGCGCCGGAGCTCCGCGCATCCGTCGCGAACCGTGCGTCGGCGCTGGGGTGCCGAATGATTGAAAAGCAAGCGTGCCGCGCCAGCCGCCCTGAGAGCCGCCGAGCGGACTAAGGCGTTCGCTATCAAGCATGGGGCACACGGAGTGGGTGTGCCAGCTCTGGGCGTGCCGCGCCTAGTCCAAGCGCCCGGTTACGCTGGGGCGGCGATGTCGCACGTGGTCGTCTCCAATCTCGCGTACGCGCATCCCGGTGGCGCGTTGCTGTTTACGGGGGTGTCGTTCAAGGTCACGTCGGGGCAGCATGTGGGGCTCGTCGGCGCGAACGGGGTGGGCAAGTCGACGCTGTTTCGCGTGCTCGCGGGCGAGCTGCCCGCCGACGAGGGCTACGTCGACATCGGCACGTACGCTTACATGCCGCAGGACGTGGGCGTCCGCGCCGATGGCCGCACGGTGCGCGAGCTGCTTTTGACCGCGGCGCCCACGCGGTTGCGCGACGCGGGCCGGCGGATGCTCGCGGCCGAGCGCGAGCTGGCCGCCGGTGCCGACCCGGCCGCGGCCGGCGTGAGGCTGGGCGAGGCGATCGGCGACTGGTCTGAGCTTGGCGGCTACGAGCTGGAGGGCCGGTGGGACGCGTCGTGTCGGCGGATCGTCCGCGCGGGGCTCGACGAGGTCGGTCCGCGCGCCACCACGCACCTTTCCGGCGGCGAGCGCAAGCGGCTGGTGCTCGACGTGCTGTTCGAGGGCGACGCCGCGGTGTTGCTGCTCGACGAACCCGACAACTTCCTCGACGTTCCAGCGAAGCTCGACCTGGAGGCGCGAATCGCCGCCTCGAAGAAGACGATCGTGCTGATCAGCCATGACCGCGACCTGCTCGGCGCGGCCACGAACGCGATCCTCACGCTCGAGGCCAACGGTACGTGGATGCACGGCGGCTCGTACAGGACCTACCCGGAGGCGCGGGCGCGGCGCCAGGAGCTGCTGGAGGACCGGCTGGAGCAGTGGAAGCGCGAGGAGCGCCGACTATTTCGCTTCTACAAGACGATGAAGCAGCGGGCCGCGATCTCCGATGTGCTGGCCAACCGCGCTGACGCCGCGGAGACGCGTTGGCGCCGCTTCCTCGACGCCGGGCCCCCGCCGGCTCCGGTCACCGACCAGCAGATCAAGGTCCGCATCCCCGGCGGCGACTCCGCCCGGATCGTAGTCGCGCTGCGCGACGTCGCGATTGACGGCCTCCTGCGGCCGTTCGAGGACGAGATCCACTTCGGCGAGCGCATCGGGCTGATCGGTCCCAACGGCTCGGGCAAGACGTACCTGCTTCGGCTGCTTGTAGGCGAGGCCGTCGCGTACGAGGGCGAGGTGCGGATCGGCAACCGCGTGTCGGCCGGCCTGTTCACCCAACTCAACGCGCGCGCCGACCTCGAGGGCCGTGTGGTCCTCGACGTCGCGCAAGAGCGGCTCGGCGCTGTCGAGCCGTCGATGCGCGCGCTCGCGCGCTATCGCCTTCAGGACGCTTCCCACCGTACGACCGACACGCTCTCCGGCGGTCAAAAGGCACGGCTGGAGATTCTCTGTCTCGAGCTCGAGGGCCATAATCTGCTGCTGCTCGACGAGCCCACCGACAACCTTGACATCGACTCCTCCGAGGCGATCGAGGCGGCGCTGGAGTCGTTCGTCGGCACTGTTATCGCCGCCTCGCACGACCGCGCGTTCCTGCGCCGACTCGATCGCTTCTTGCTGCTCGCGCACGACGGGACGGTGTACGCGCTGCCGGACGCCGAGTCGGCGCTTGAGGCTCTCGCCGCGCCCGAGCGCGTGGCCGCGGCGCGGCTGGCAAAGCGGCTCACGCCCGCCTAACGACGTAGACGCGGCGTTCCACGCTGCCACACAGCGCGCTCCGCAACCGCCCGGCAGCACGCTCTGCAGTCCGCATGCAGAGGCACAGCGTCCACCCTGCTGCAGGCGTCCGCGGGCCGGTGGACCGCCGCCCGCCTTCCCCTCCACACGCTCGCTTCTCTCGTAGCACCAGACGCTCTCTACCAACGGGGTCCGTGTGCTCGACCGGATGTGACCTCGCACCTCCTATCGCCACATTGCGGTCGTCCGGGTCCTGACCGCAATTACAGCCAAACGCTTTCGCCTTTGCCCTCTGTGAGCCGCCGGCCGACGCCGAGTCGAGCTGACGCACGGAGCTCGGCCGCTGGTTTGCTCGGTCGCGGAGACGATGCGCGTGTTAAACATCGTCCAGAGGAGGACGCGATGGAATCTGTATCGCTGTTGGATTGCGCCGGTCGGCGGCGCTCACCGGCGACCTTGCCGGGGTATCACCGGGGCCGCGCGCCCCCTAACAAGGGCCTGCGCTACCCGCCGGACCCGCCATCCGTCGAGGAGATCATCGCGGTCATGCGCGCCGCCGGCGATGACCTCGAGAGGGTGAGGCTGCGGGGGCGGGTGCAGCTGCGCGATGCCGCCGCCCGCGGCGGCGTGAGACGCCGCTTCGCGCCGCACCAGCTCCGGCACGCCCACGCGGTGGAAATGGCGCACGAAGCGTCCCGCTCGTGGTCATCCAGCGTCAGCTGGGACATTATGCGGGTGATCGTGTCAAGCGACGCGAGTGTCGCCGGGGTGTGCGATGTCGGGTTAGGCGGCGAGGCGCAGGCCGGCGGGGGTTCGGAGTCGGCCGG
>JAFAPR010000272.1 GCA_019247075.1 Solirubrobacterales bacterium | reverse complement strand
TTCAACGCCTGCTGGGACTCCGTCCCCGGCAACGTGAAATTAGTCGCATAATTGCGACCAGCCACCTGCGCAAACACCGACAACACAACCGCCACCGCGATCCACACCAACACCACCGTCTTGCGACGCTCAACACACCAACGCGTGACCTTCAGCAATCGATCGCCTCCTAGCGATGTTCTAGGGCGCTCCACGCCACGGCATCTCGGCGCCGACACCCTCACGCCAAGCGCCTCACGGCTCGGATAGCGGGCGCCTCTTCGGACTCGAACTACGTCTCCGCCCCAGGATACACAGGGCGCACAGTGGCCTCGGTGAGCCTCGCACACTGCTTTTTGGAGCGCCCGGGGCGGACCGGACCGCGACCTAAACAGCGCCGCTTACGGAATGCGGATGTCCTGATGCTGCGACGCGAAGCGACGCTCGCGTTTGCTGAGCTCCGCTTCTCGAACCGGTGTGACCAGGCTCCAATGGCGCCCGACCGGGCAATACTGGGCCCTCCACCAGCCGAGCCGCAGCGACTTGATGGAAGCGGCGGGAATCCAGATCGTCGTGAAAAGGTGACCCTGGCGGCAGCGGACCACGAGGTTGCCGCCAACCCGATTGCTCCTCGCCCAAGTGGCAGCGCCCTCAACGAGGAGCGAGCCTAACGCGGGCACCAGCAGGCGACCTGCCCGATAACCCCCCCCATTGCGCTCGGGAAGCCTCACTCTGGCAGGTTTTACATGATCGAGCCGGCGAGCGCAGATCCCCCGGTGGGCGATCAAGGGCCGCTCACCCGCATCAGCACGGGTGCGTTCAAGCCGCCACGAGCTGCTCTCGCTTGGCCGCCACGCCGTCGAACAGCTCCCTGAAGGAAGCGGCGAACTTCTCCACGCCCTCCCGTTCGAGGACCGCCACGACGTCGTCGTAGTCGACCCCAGCGTCCGCGAAAGCTTCTAGCGTGTGCCTGGCGCCGTCGACGTCGCGCTCCAGCGTCGGCTCGACCCGGCCGTGGTCTTGGAAGGCTTCGATCGTCTCGCGCGGCATCGTGTTGACCGTACGCGGGCCGATCAGTTCCTCGACGTAGAGCACATCCCGGTAGGCGGGGTTTTTGGTCGAAGTGGATGCCCACAGGCAGCGCTGGGGCGAAGCCCCCGCACGCTCAAGCTCTTCCCACTCAGGGCCGCTGAAGATCTGCTTGTAGCTCTGGTAGGCGAGCCTGGCGTTGGCGATCGCGAGCGTGCCCTTCAGCGCATCATGACCCCCGATCTCCTCGAGCCGCCGATCGGCCTCCGTATCCACGCGTGAGACGAAGAAAGAGGCCACCGAGGCGACCCGTCGCAGGTCGCCACCGTCCTCGCGCAGGCGTCCTAATCCCCGCACGTACGCCTCGGCCGCCTCGCGATGGCGCTCCAGCGAGAACAACAGTGTCACGTTGATCGGAATACCGGCAGCGATCGACGCCTCGATCGCGCTCAGCCCCGGCTCTGTGCCGGGGACCTTCACGAACAGGTTGGGCCGGTCGACCATGCCGTGAAGTCGTCGCGCCTCCTCCACGGTGCCCCGCGTGTCATAGGCCAGGTCCGGATCGACCTCCAGCGATACCCACCCATCGCGAGTGGAGTCGCCGCGGTCAAACACCGGCCGCAGCGTGTCGCACGCGCCCCGAATGTCATCTCGCGCCAGCGCCAAGAACACCTGCTTGGGATCACGCTCGCGTTCGAGCACCTCGCGCAACTGCTCGTCGTAGGCGTCGCCTTGAGCGATCGCGCCCTGGAAGATCGTCGGGTTGGAGGTCACGCCGACAATGCCCTCGTCGACCAATCCGCGGAGGTCGCCGTCCCGGACGAACGACCGCGAGAGATAGTCAATCCAAGGGCTCTGCCCACGTTCGCGCAGCTGTTGCAAGGGTGTCGCCATCGTGTCTCCTCTTGAAAAGAACCGCTGTAGTGATACCGCTACCCGGTTGAGCCGCGGAAACGCAACCAAGCCGCAAGCTGGAGGGGCCAGCGGCCGACGATCTCCGCAAACCTGCCTGCTCGCGAAGCGCTGCCAAATCGTCGTCTTCACGCGCCAGCTGGGCCAGAGATGACGACAGCTCGACCGCACGCGTCGCGGCTCCGTGTTCACGTACCTCGGGGCCGAGCCTATCCGGGGCGGCCCGCTGTGGCCTCGGCACACATGCTCTTGCTCTCGCCGCCCCCATCGAAGAGGATGACCCCCTAGCACTCGCTCGATTGGAGGCTCACATGCCGCTCTATCTCGGTCGTTTCAAATACTCCGCTGAGGCGATGAAGGCGATGGTCGACAATCCCCAGGACCGCGGCGCGGCCGCAGCGCAAGCGGCCGAGTCCCTGGGGTGCAAGTTGCACGGTTTGTGGTGGGGTCTCGGGGATCACGATGGAGTGTTCATCCTCGAGGCGCCCGATAACGTGAGCGTGGTGGCCCTGGCAATGGCGGTCGGGGCGAGCGGGCAGATCAGCACCGAGACGACCCTGCTTCTGGAAATGGATGAGGCGCAAGAGGCCATGCGCCGGGCCGCCCGGGTTAAGTTCCACGCGCCGAGCTGACGCCCACGGCCCAGGTGCCGGCAACGCGACCTTAGCGACTTGATCGATGGCGACCGCTCGACCTACCAGCCCCTCCTGCCCCGGGTGCCGGGGCCGGCGCTCGCGGGTGACTACGTCAGCGGCGAGCGCTCGACCACTAGTTGCTTATGTGCACTACAGTTAGCTTATGTCAGCAAATAAACGGGGGCGAAAGCGCACGTTTACAGAGCTGGCCAGGCGGGCGCAGATCGTTGCCGCGGCAATCGAGACGATCGCCGAGATGGGATACGGGCAGGCGTCGTTCGCGCAGATCGCCCAAAGGGCGGGGCTGTCGAGCACCGGGCTGATTTCCTACCACTTCGCGAGCAAAGACGAATTGATCGAGCAGCTCGTCGACGAGGTCGTCACCGCGGGCCAGGCGTTCATGGGCCCGAGGATCGAAGCTGCTGTGGGGGCACGCGCCAAGCTGCGGGCCTACCTTGAGTCCAATCTCGAATTCATGGCGTCCCATCGCGCACATATCGTTGCGGTGGCCGAGATCTTCAACGCGCTTCCTCGCGAACGCGGAGGCCAGCCTGCCCCCTACGGGGTTTGGCATGAGCGGGGGATCGCGCAACTTCAGGACCTCCTCCGCCAGGGACAGCGCGCGGGCGAGTTCGCGAGCTTCTCGACACGGGTGATGGCGGTCACGATTCGCGCCGCCATCGACGCCGTCGGCTACCAGCTCGGTGCAGACCCGAATCTGGACCTCAAGACCAACGCGCGGGAACTGTCAGCGCTGTTTGACCGCGCGACCCGCAGCGGAAAACCAGGCGAGCGCGCACCCGGTTGCTCGGGTGAGCGCCCGCGCAGGACTCGCCGGACTGCCGCCGATTGAGCGCAAATAGACGCGC
Source organism: Solirubrobacterales bacterium (assembly GCA_019247075.1). GTDB lineage: Bacteria > Actinomycetota > Thermoleophilia > Solirubrobacterales > Solirubrobacteraceae > Palsa-465. Next base: position 1,114 of record JAFAPR010000272.1, on the reverse strand, counting down.
GTGACGCGTGGGAGAGTCCGGCTTGTCGAACCACACGAATTGACAGCATTGCTTAGCTAAGCTATTTTCCGTTCATGCAAGCAACCACGACTCGTAGCGTGAGTGGGACAAAGCTTGCCCTGGCGCGCCTGGCGTTCGATATCGCCGCTCCGATCGTCATGTACTAGACGCCGCCAGGCTTGATCCCAAATGGGGGTACATCCGCACCCCAGGGCCTCAACAGGTTGAGATCCGTTGCGCGGAACTCGCGCACGTCGCCGGTCGGCCCGCCTACCGCGGCGCCCAGGCCCGGACGCGAGTCGCGGGTCCCGCGCAGGTGGGCACTTGGCCTAGCCGGCCCTGAGTTGCGCGGCGCGACCAGACCGGGACGGGGGAGTCGCCGAGACGAGGCTCATGGTTGCGCTCGCGCGCTGCCGCGGCCCCAGGCGAACACGTTCTTCTCCGTTCGCAGATGCATGAAGGTTTCGGTCTCGCGCACCTCGTTGATTGAGCGGATGCTGTCGTTGATGATGCGAAGCAGCTCTTCTTCGGTTGCGCAGACGACCTCGGCGATTAGGTCGAATGAGCCGGCGGTGATCACGACGTATTCGATCTCGGGGACCGCGGCGAGTTTGGCGGCGACCGATCGGGTGTCGCCGCTGACGCGCAGGCCGATTGTCGCGACCACGCCGAACCCGAGCTGGATCGGGTCGACGATCGCCGCGATGCGCATCACGCCGGAGTCACGCAGGCGGTTCACCCGCTGGCGCGCGGCGGCTTCCGAGAGCCCCACCGCGTTGCCGATCTCGCCGTAGGAGCGCCGGCCGTCAGCCTGCAACTGGACGACGATCTGCTCGTCGATGGGGTCGAGCTTGTTCGTATGTTCGCGGGGCTTTGGCACTAGAACAGACGATTGCGAGCAGGCAGGTAACTAAAGCAGTTGCATTAAGCACTTAGAACGACTATAATAGCTGCGTGCACGACTTCGGAGAGAGGAGCGAGATGGGCGCGACTGTAGCGGCGGAATCGGATCGAGATGCGGCGGCGGCGCCGGGCAAGCGCGGCCTGAAGGCGAACGCGATCGGGTTCGGCTCCAATGTGGCGATCGGGATGGCCTCGACCGCCCCTGCGTATT
>JAFAPR010000314.1 GCA_019247075.1 Solirubrobacterales bacterium | reverse complement strand
AGCGCCTGGTTGAGCTCGAAGCTCGCCCCGCCGTCGCGGCTTGCAAATAGCACACCCGGGTCCCCTCCCGCGTACACGAGGCGGTCGGCCTCGCCGGGCTCGATCACCCAGATGCGCTTGAGCGCCAGCTTGCCGCCCTCGGGCAGCACGACGCCGCTGGCCTGCTGCCAGCCCTCGACCTCCTGCGGGGGCGGAAAGCTCGGGCCGTCAGGCTCCGGCCAGTCCGCCACCGGCAGATCGGTGTAGAAGATCTTCGGTCCGTAGAAGGGCGAGGTGACCGTCGCGAACACGCGCCCCGAGCGCGGGTCGCGCGTCGTGTAGTCGATCGTCTCGCCGGGGAAGGCCCGCGCGCGGACCTCGAACGGGCCGCCCGGCTCGCCCTCGAGCGCGAGCAGCCCCTTGCGGGTGCCCAACAAAAGCTCCGTCATGTGCCTCCTGAGATCGCCGGGATCACGTCCACGCGGTCTCCCTCTTCCAGCGCGCTCGCCGAGTTGCTGAGCTCGCCGTTGACGAACACGTTGATATGTGGCCGCACGATCCCACGCTCGTCGAGGATCCAGCCGGACAGCGCGGGCTCGGTTGCCTCGAGCGCGCGCAACACCTCGATCACGGTGGTCGCGGACACCTCGTGCTCGGACCGGTTATTGGCGAGCCGCTTGAGGGGCTCGCGCAAGCGGACGACTGCCATGCATGGATCCTAGGTCAGACGCCCTCCCGAGCGCCCGCCGGGTGAGGGTGCTGAAAAGCCTCACGAGCGCCCGGCGGTGGGGCGGTCCCCGCGGCCACGACCTCGAGTGCGAGCTGACCCGCCGTCGCGGCCGCGAACACGAGGAACACGACCGTGCCCGAAAGCCGTGAATACGGCCCGGGTGGCCAGAGCGCTGCGCGGCCATACCTGTCATTCACGCACATGTGCTTCCAAACACGCCGCGCCCCGCCCATGGTTTACGGTTGGCCCATGGAGCTGCGGGCGCTCGGGCGCACAGGCGTGCAGGTGAGTCCCCTGTGCCTCGGCGCGATGATGTTCGGCGCCTGGGGCAACGCCGACCACGAGGAGTCGATCCGGATCATCCACCGGGCGCTCGACGCCGGTGTCAACTTCATCGACACCGCCGACGTCTACTCGCAAGGGGAGTCGGAGGAGATCGTCGGGCGTGCGCTGCGGGGCGGCCGTCGCGACCACGTGGTGCTGGCGACCAAGGTCCACGGCACGATGGGCGAGGACCCCAACGAGCAAGGGAACTCCCGCCGCTGGATCGCGCTGGAGGTGGAGAACAGCCTGAGGCGGCTGGGCACCGACTGGATCGACCTCTATCAGATCCACCGCCCCGAGACGCGCACCGACATCGACGAGACGCTCGGCGCACTCACCGACCTGGTGCGCGCCGGCAAGGTCCGCTACATAGGCTCCTCCACGTTCCCCGCGAGCCGGATCGTCGAGGCGCAGTGGGTCGCCGAGACGCGGGGGCGGGAGCGGTTCGTCTGCGAGCAACCGCCTTACTCGATCCTCGTGCGCGGGATCGAGCAGGACGTGCTGCCCACCTGCCTTCGCTACGGCATGGGGGTCATCCCCTGGAGCCCGCTCGCCGGCGGCTGGCTGTCGGGGCGCTACCGTCTGGGCGCCGAAATTCCCTCAAGCCACCGGGCGGACCGGATCCCAGGCCGCTTCGACATGTCGCTGCCCGCCAACCAGCGCAAGCTCGAGGCCGCCGACGCCCTTGCGACCGCGGCGCAGGAGGCAGGGATGTCGCTGGTCGAGCTCGCGCTCGCGTTCGTGATCCGCCATCCTGCGGTGACGGCGGCGATCATCGGGCCGCGCACGATGGAGCACCTCGAGTCACAGCTGCCGGCGGCCGAGGTCCTGCTGGGCGACGACCTCCTCGACCGCATCGACGAGATCGTTGCGCCCGGGGTCAACCTCAACCCCGAGGACTCCGGCTGGCAGAACCCGGCGCTCGCGCCCTCCGCGCGCCGGCGCTAACCGCACCCTCGGGCCGGACGCCGACCGGGCGCGTCAGGGCGCATCGAACCCGGCGGCCCAGGGCGACTGCGCCATGGCCACCCGCTGCTCCCCCCGGATCACGTGCATCACCGCGTTAATCAGCGCCAGGTGGGTGAAGGCCTGGGGGAAGTTGCCCAGGTGCCGTCCGGTCCGGGGATCGATCTCCTCTGCATACAGCCCCAGCGGGCTGGAGTGGGCAAGCAGCCGCTCACACAGCTCGTGGGCGCGCTCGAGCTCGCCGATCTCGCAAAGGGCCGACACCAGCCAGAACGAGCAAGTCGTGAACGTGCCCTCTTGGCCCGCGAGCCCGTCGTCGGTCTCCTCGGGCCGGTAGCGGAGCACGAGCCCGTACTCGGTCAACTCGTCGGCGATCGCGAACACGGTGCGGCGGATGCGCTCGTCGGTGGGGGGGAGGAAGCGGACCAGCGGCAGCAGCAGGAGCGACGCGTCCAGCGCCGTGGAGCCGTAGTGCTGGACGAACACCCCGCGCTCGTCGACGCCGTGCGCGCACATGTCCGCGTGAATCTCCTCGGCGACGGCCCGCCAGCGCACGGCGCGCTCGGTGTCCTCGCGCAGCTCCGCCAGCCGCGAGCCGCGGTCGCACGCGACCCAGCAGGACATCTTCGAGGAGGTGAAGTGCTTGGGCTCGCCGCGCACTTCCCAGATGCCGCGGTCGGGATCGCGCCAGTTCTTGATCGCGCATTCGACCTGGTACTCGAGGATCGGCCACACGCGGTCGTCGAGCGCGTCGCGGGACCGCGTGTGGATGTATACCGAGTCGAGCAGCGAGCCCCAGACGTCGTGCTGGCGCTGGTTGTAGGCGCCGTTGCCGATGCGCACCGGCCGGGCGCCCTCGTACCCCTGGAGGTGGTCCAAGATGCGCTCCTCCAGCCTGCGCTCGCCGCCCACGCCGTACATGACTTGAAGGGTGTGCTCCCCCTCCGCCACGTCGGCGATGAAGTAGAAGAAATCGCTGGCCTCCCAGTCGAAGCCTAGGATGTCGAGCGCCCACAGCATGAAGGTGGAGTCCCTGATCCAGCTGTAGCGGTAGTCCCAGTTGCGCTCGCCGCATGGGGTCTCGGGCAGCGAGGTGGTGGCAGCCGCCACCAGGGCGCCGGTGGGAGCGTAGGTGAGACCCTTGAGCGTCAGCGCGCTGCGCTGAAGGTATGCGCGCCAGGGGTGGTCGGGGAAGTCGCCGCGGTCGAGCCAGTGTTGCCAGTGGTGAGCGGTCCACACGAGCCGCTCGTACGCCTCTTCGCGCGTCCTGGGACCGCCGTGCTCGCTCCAGCTGAGCGCGCAGAACAGCTGATCGTTCTCCTTCATCCGGTGGCGCGCCGTGGCGCGGGGGCCCTCGAAGCCGAGCCGGAGGTCGGTGGTCAGCCGCAGCTCGATCTCTTGGCCCGCCGCGCGCGCCACGCCCTGGTGATAGCCGGGCCCAGTGAACCCCCACCGGGCAGGCTGGCGTCCGTAGTCGAACATCGGCTCGCAGTCGAGCACGAGCTGAACCTCGCCCGCGATGCACTCGACGACGCGCAGGAGCATGTGTTCTGCGTCGTAGTCGGTGGCCGCTCGGGCGTGGGTCCCCGAGCGCTCGTCCTCGTGTCGCCAGGGACCCATCAGGAGTGCGTCTTGGACCAGCAGCCAGCCGCCCGGCGCATCCCATGTCGTCTCCAGCACCATCGTCCCGGGCACGTACGCTCGGGACGCGGGAACGTGGACCCCCGCCGGACCGAGCCTGAAGTGGCCCGCGTCGCG
>JAFAPR010000180.1 GCA_019247075.1 Solirubrobacterales bacterium | reverse complement strand
ATTGCAGCGGTGGCGCTCGTTAGCTGGCTCGCCCTCGAGCGGCTAGCGCAATCGCCGAAGCGATCGCCGCGGTTCCGGTCGACCCGGTCGGCATCTGCAGCGAAGCGCTCGTCCCGCACGCCGGCGCGAGACGACTCCCTTGCCACGTTTCCGATCACGCGGGCAAAGTCGCTGGCCGGGAAGGCTACTATGTCAAGGGCACCCTCCTTGGCGGGAGGGTGGCGCGCAGTCACCGATCGCCGTCAAGGACTCCGTTGCGCGGCTCGCTGCGCTCGGCCCTGTCGGGCAGTCCTTGACTGCGCGGCGACCGCGCACGGTTATGCAGCCAGGAGGGCGGGTTGATCGGTGAGCTGGGTCTGCAGGTCGCGGATCATGCGCCGGTAGATGACGTCGGAGAGGTGTCGCTTGAGGATTCGGCGGGCTTCCCTCTTGCTATGTCCGCCGGCGCGCGCGTTGGCGAAGATCCGCTGAGCGCGTGGCTCGCAGCGCAGCTGGGTGATGGCCATCCGGTACAGGATCGCGTTAATGCGCCGGTTGCCACCGGGGTTGTAGCGGTGGCGGATCGGCTCGCCGGGCCCCTCCGCGGTCGAGGCGGGCAGCGGCGCTGAGCCGTTGAAGCGGGCGAACCCGCCCTCGGTGAAGCGGCGTGGGTCGCCGACCTCGACCAGCAGCTCGGCGACCGACCGGGTGTTCAGGCCGCAGAGCTCGCTTAGCGTCGATCCGCTCTGGTCAACGATCGCCTTGAGCTGTGCGACCACCTGCCTCTCCTCGCGATCGAGGGCGTTGATCTGCGCGCGGTAGCCGTCGAGCAGCTGCAGGCGCAGCTTCGTCGGCGCGTCGTAACGCCGGCGGCGGTTGCGGCGCGCGAGCGCCGCGAGGCGCGGACGGATCGCCTTGATGTCGGGCAGCTGCTCGCGCAGCTCGAGCGGCAGCTCGCAGAGGAGATATTCGGCCTCGCCGACCAGGTGCTGGCGACCGGTCAGGATCGACCGGCGCCGGTTGTTCCACAAGGCCAGCAACTGATGCTGCTCGTCCGGGCCGCTGTCAGCTCCCGCGCGCTTGAACGCCTTGGGCAGCAGCGGGTGTGCCAACGTCTCGCGCGCGATCCGCTGTGAGTCCAGCGCGTCGGACTTGCCGCGCTGGCGGGCGCGATCAGACCGCGGTGTGCGATTCGCGCACACATCACGGACGTCATGGCCGCGGCCGGACAGGAACATCGCCGTGTGCCGCCCCCAGCTCGCGGCGCCCTCAATCCCCCAGCGAGCGATCTGCCCAAACTGCCGCGCCCACACCTCGAGCTCGCGGTGTCCCTCACCAGAGACGCGGAAATGAGCCGAACCCAGGATCCCGCCGCGCGCATCGGCGACCGACGCGGTCACCGTTCGCTTGTGCGGATCGATCCCGACCACATTGCCCGCATGATCGGGCGTCATCAACAAGTGCGACGGTCCCGGACCACGCTTCTTGACTGTCCCCATCGACCTGACCTCCAGCGGTATGGTGTTGGCGGACCGGCCGACAACATCCCGGTGGACGCCCCATGAGGCGAACGCTCCTATTAGGTCAGGCCGATCCTCGAAGGCAAGAACCGAGGCCGACACTTCGTCCGCAAGAACACTCTCGCCGAGGTCAATCGCATTCGGAGCCAGACCTCGGTTCAGCCTCGACCCTACGCGAACCGTCGCCCACGCGGGCAAGCAAAATTCAACACCGGGATCGTCTTCGTCCGAGTCCGTTCGTGCGCAACGCGGTGGTCATCGCCGCCGCGGCTGACGCGGCCGCATCGCCGCGCGCGTGGTTGTCCTCGATTTGGCTGCGAGGGCCTCATCCGGCTGCGAGGCGGGCCGAAGGCTGGGGCGGTTCGCGGGGCCACTCGCGGTTCCAGCTCCGCCTCCCGCGGGGGTACCTCCGATTTGGCGACGCCCTTCCGGGCCGTCACCAAATCGGAGGTGGGGGATCTACGGGTCGGAGGGTCTCGCTGGATCGGTTTCGCACATCAACGACGAGGTGAACTCGACGGCGATCAGAGTGGCGGCGGCGAGCACGGCTGCCGTGCCGCTAGCCGCCGGGCAGCGAGCGGTTCCCACAAACGCTTCCATAGTGCTTCCAGCCACGCGCGGCGCCCGCCCCGAGAGGCGGCACCGACCCCTCAAAAGCCTGCGGATGCAGGACATCCGCGAGTACCCCCAACCGGATTCGAACCGGTGATCTCCTGCGTGAAAGGCAGGCGTCCTAACCGCTAGACCATGGGGGCCGGCACAGGCCATTGTATGGCGGGCATCCTGCCGGTCGCCCGGACCGGGCGCCCGCCGGAGACACGATCAAGACCAGAAGGGAACCTTGGCGGGCCGCTTAATGCCGGTGCCCCGCGAAGGAGGCAGAGGAGAGGGGGAGAGGGTCCCCCCTCTCCACCGACTCGACCGGGTCGGCAGCGTTCCGAATCACGGGCATCGTCTCGGCCCGGCTCACGGAGTTCCCAGCGCGCCTCCCCATCGTGCGACAGGCGCTGCCAATGAAGTTTTCAGCGCGCCGCCTCATCGTGCGCCAACCGCTGCCAATAAACTCTCACCACGCCGCCCGATAGTCCGAGAGGCGATGCCGGTAACGCGTGTCACGGCGTTCCCTCCGACCCCGACGACGGGCGCGAGTAGAGCGTGACCTCACGCACGTGCGTGAGGTCGCGGATCGAGATGTGACCTTCGCAGCCGCGGATTGGCCGCCCGCCGGATGCGCAGCGATCAGGCTGTGGTGGCAGGCAGCGACCGCGGAGGCGATTCACGCCACGGAGGGCGACGCCGGTCCGCGCGCATGAAATAACCCGGGCACCCCACTTGGAGGGCCCGCGAAGGAGGATGAGCGTGCCGCTTGCCAATGGCGCCGGCGACCGGCTCTTGCGGCGCACCCAGCGCGCCACCGACGGCTTCCGGGGTCGTAGCGGTAGAAGTGGTGTAGCGAGCGTCGGGTAGGTCGGAGCCCTCACGAGGGTTCGGCCACCGTGGCGCCGAACTCGTCGGCTGTTCCGCAGTCGATGAGAGGAGGACACCACGATGGCCGAGGGTCAGAGCATGACGAC
>JAFAPR010000170.1 GCA_019247075.1 Solirubrobacterales bacterium | reverse complement strand
ATGCCCGTAGTCGCTTCGGTGCGCGGGTCCGCGCCGATCATCACGAATACGGCCGTCGTCGGCACCTCGCTCGTGCTGCCATCGCGCCGGTCAAGAACCGTTACGGACTCCACTGTCGCCGAGCCGTTAACCGCCACGACCTCGGCCTCGGTCATGACCTCGATCCGGGGCGAGCGCTTGATGCGATCGACGAGGTACTGGGACATCGTGGACTTCAGGGTGGGACCGCGGGCCACGACACGGACGCTACGAGCCCTCAGCGCGAGGTACGCCGCGGCTTGGCCCGCTGAGTTGCCGCCACCGACGACGACCACATCTTCGCCTCGGCACCGCTCGGCATCGATGCCCAGCGCCGCGTGGTAGACGCCGGCGCCACGGAAGCGATCGACACCCTCGGCCTGCAGCTCCCGCCAACGAGCGCCTGTCGCCACCACGACGGAACGAGCGAGCACGTACTGCCCATCGTCGAGATCCACCCTCAGCATGCCCTCGGGACCGTCGGCCAGTTCGACCGCTCGATGGAAGCTCGAAAGGATTGCGTTAAAGCGGCGAGCCTGCAGGGTCGCCGAACGCGTCAACTCGGTCCCGCTGATCCCCGTCCGAAACCCAAGATAGTTCTCGATGCGCGTGCTCGTACCCGCTTGGCCGCCGGGCGCCCAAGCCTCGGCCACGAGCGTCCGTAAACCTTCAGAGCCACCGTATACCGCCGCGGCTAGCCCCGCGGGTCCCGCGCCCAGCACAACGAGGTCGAATCGCTCCGCGTCGACCTCGGCGCGCAATTGAAGCGCGCGGGCCACCTGTGCCGCCGATGGGTTCCGCATCACCTCGGTGGCATGCACGAGCACCGGGGTCTCCGAGCGCGGGATGCCGAGCCAGTCGAGCAGCGCAGCACTCTCCTCGTCAGCATCAACGTCATACCAACGCACCGGCAACAGATTGCGCTCGAGCAGGTCACGGACCTCGAACGCGCGGCGCGAGCCGCGAGGCGCAATTAGCCGCATGACCCCCTGTCCCGCGGCCTGGTGCCATTCACGCCGCGCCAGTAGCGTCGCAAACACCTGGTCGCCGAACTCCGGCCAGCGGGCGACCATGTCACGCAGCCCATCACGGTCAAACGCGATCACCTCCGTCGGCTCGACCGCCACGCATGCGCTGATCGTCGGCTCCCCGGTAAATGCTGCGATATCGCCGATGTAGGTGCGGCTGTCCGCGTTCGCGATGTAGACGTCTTTCCCGGGTTTTCGATCTACGAACTCAACGAGACCACGTTCGATCACATAGAACGGCGCATCTCGCTCGGCATGCTCATAGAGGACGTCCCCGGGCTCGAAGCTGAGCTTTTGCCCGCGCTTTGCCAGCCACTGGAGCTTGCCGTCCGAGAGCCGCGGGAACAGCACTTGGTCATTCAGATCGGGAAAGCGATCGCTCCGCACCATCCGCGTCGTTGCCACCCACCGAGGCTACCGCGTGCCCCCGCCTCGGCATCCCCCACGCGAGGAGAAGCGCTTCGATTAGGGATCGAGCCCGGCCTCGGGGTTGCCCGACATAGAGTGTGGTCGTGGAGACGCTATTCGAACGCCACCGCGAGTTAGCGGCGATGGATGAACTGGTGGCGCGTGGCGGTGTGGTCCTCGTTGAGGGCAGGGCGGGTATTGGCAAGACTGCCCTGATACAAGCGGCGTGCCAGCGCGCTGTCGGTCTGGGCCGTCAGGTCCTGCGCGCGCGGGGCTCGGAGCTCGAGGCTGGGTTCGCGTTCGGGGTCGTGCGCCAAGTGTTCGAACGGCGTTTGGCGAGCGCCGGGGAGCGTGAGCGCGATGCGCTGCTGGCTGGGTCGGCTGGGGCGGTGCGGGCGATGCTGCTGGGAGAACTCGTGGAGACTTCGGCGTTCGATACGTCGTTTTCGGTCTTGCATGGGCTCTACTGGCTGACTATCAACCTGGCGGACACGCATCAGTTGCTGATCGCCGTCGATGACGCGCACTGGGCGGATAGCCCGTCGCTGCGCTGGTTGGCTCATCTTGCCCCGCGGCTTGAGGGTGCGGCGGTGGCGCTGCTGATCGCCTACCGGCCGGCCGAGCAGTCGGAGGCGTGGCTTGAGGCGCTGCTGGATCCGGCGCCGACGGTGCTGCGGCCGCAGCTGTTGAGCGAGGGCGCGGTCGGCGCGATTGCTCACGACTCGCTTGGGTCGGGGGCGACCGCGGAGCTGTGTAGGGCGGTGTGGGCGGCGAGCGGCGGGAATCCGCTGTACCTGACCGAGCTGCTACGAACGGCGCGGCTGGGGGAAGTGGTGCCGGAGGCGCTCGACCGAGCTGAGCTGGTGGCCGGCGGGCGTGAGAGGGTGGCGCGGCGGGTGCTGGCCGGGGTCCGGGGGCTGCATCCAGCGGCGCTGCCGCTCGTCCAGGCCCTCGCCGTGCTGGGGGATGGCTGCGAGTTGCGTCACGCGGCGGCGACCGCGGGCGTGGAGGTGGCCGAGGCGATCTCGCTAGCGGCGCAGCTCGTGCGTCTGGAGGTGCTGGCCGCCGATGATCCGCCGCGGTTCATTCATCCCCTTGTTCGCGAGGCGGTCGAGGCCGCGTTGGCGAGCGGGGCGCGCGACGCGCTGCACCGCTCCGCGGCCCGGCTGCTGGATGCGAATGCTGTCGCGCCGGGTCAGGTAGCGGCGCACCTAGTCGGCGTGAGGCCGGTGGGCGATGGTTGGGTGGTGGACCGCTTGCGACAGGCGGCGCAGGTGGCGATGCGCAGTGGCGCACCGAGTGCCGCCGCTGAGTTGTTGGGGCGGGCGCTGTCCGAGCCGCCGTCGCGCGAGCGGCGGGTGGTGGTTCTACGGGAGGCTGCGCGGGCGGAGGCGGGCGCCGGGCGTGAAGCGGCGTGCGCGCTGCTGGAAGAGGCGCTGCGGCTGGAGTCCGATCCGCGGGAGCGAGCGGAGATCGCGCTCGAGGTCGCCGAGACCTACGCGGGACTGTTTCGGTGGGTCGAGGGCGTGGATGTCATCGAGCGCGCGCTTCGGGAACTCGGCGAGGCGAACGGCGACCTCGCAGCTCAGCTCGAGGGGGAGCTTGTGGTGTGCGGTCTGCATGACGCGCGACGGGCCTCGCGGGTCGCCCCAGTCCTTGAGCAGCTGTCTGGACGGTCGCTGTCGGGCACCGCGGTGGAGGCGGTCGCGGTCGCGCGGGGGATGTCGGCGCTGCTCGCGGGTCGACCCGCGGAGGAGGCCGCGCGGCCGCTCGAGGAAGCGCTCGTGCGTGCGTCGCCGCGGGCGGAGAACTGGGACACCCGCGCCGCGCTCTTGTGGAGTCTGGTGACAGCCGAGCGCTTCGAGTCGGTTGAGCGGGCGCTGGGGCCGATGGTCGCCGAGGTCCACCGCTCCGGGAGCGCGCGCGGATTGGTCGCGGTCTACAGCACGCGCGGCCTGCTGAAGCTACGCCTGGGGGCGCTTCCCGAGGCCGATGCGGCCGCGGGGGTCGCGCTGCGGGTATTGCAGGAGGGCGACTTTGCGCCGGGCCTGGCGTTCGCGGCGACGGTGCTGGCCGATGTCGCAGTCGAGGCGGGCGAGCTCGACGAAGCGCAGGAGCTGATCAGTCTTCTTCCCCAAGAGGGCTGGCCGGCCGGTGTCGGCACGGTGTTGATTCCTGCCGCTCGGGGCCGCCTGCGGCTGGCCCAGGGCCGGCCGGCCGAGGCGCTGGCGGACTTCGAGACGTGCACGAGGATGTTCGGTCCGGATGCTTGGGGCACGGAGATGCGCGATTGCGGGTACCTGCACGCGCGCGCGGGCGCAGCTCAGGCGCTGTTGCGGCTAGGTGAGCGCAAATCCGCACGCCAGATGGCGCGAGCAGAACTGGCTGATGTGCGCGCGTTCGGCGCCCCGCGTGCGCTGGGGGTCGCGTCGCGCGCGGCGGGCCTGGCGGAGGGAGGCGAGCGCGGGCTCGAGCTGCTGCTCGAGTCGGTGGCCAGCCTCAGGGGCTCGCCGGCGCTGCTCGAGCTTGCGCATTCCCTGGCCGAGCTGGGGGCGGCGCTGCGCCGCGCCGGCGAGCGCGCTGCGGCGAGGGAGCCGCTTGCTGAGGCGCTAGAGCTTGCCGTCATGTGTGGGGCTCGCCGGATAGCCGCCAGGGCGCGCGAGGAGCTGCGGGCGACTGGGGCTCGCCCGCGACGCGCGTGGCGAACCGGGGTCGAGGCGCTCACCCCGAGCGAGCTGCGGATCGTGCGACTCGCGGCCGAGGGACGTGCCAACCGCGAGATCGCTCACGAGCTCTATGTGACGCTGAAGACGGTGGAGGGGCACCTGTCGCGCGCCTACAGCAAGCTCGGGATCAAGGGTCGCGCGGAGCTGCCAGGGGTGCTCAAGGAAGAAAAGACCAGGGAGGCGACCCTCTAGCGAACGATCGGCCTAGGAGCGACCCTTCGACGCGTAATTCAGCGAGCGAAGGGAGCTTCACATGACCATGACTACGCGAGCGGCGTTCGAGCGAGGGACCGACAGCTTCAACGCCCACGACATGGACGGGTTTGCCGAGGTGGTCGCGGACGACGTCGTCGTCGTGGCGCCCGGAGTGCGGTGCGACGGCAAGTCGGCTTTCGTCGAGTTCTACGGCGGCTGGCTCCAGGCCTTTCCTGACGCGCACATCGAGGTCCATCACGTTCACTTCATCGACGACGTCGCGGTCGAGGAAGGCACATTCTCAGGAACCCACGATGGTGTGCTGCGCACACCCAGCGGAGACTTGCCGCCGACCGGGCGTGCGGCGCGCGTGCCCTACATCCACGTGCTGCGCTACCGGGACGGCTTGCATGCCTCGTTTAACCTCGTATTCGACCGGCTGCTGATGCTCGAGCAGCTCGGACTCATCCCGGTTCCCACGGAAGTGGCGGGGTAGCATACGCCAGCGAGCGATCACGAGCACGGGGAGGATGTGCGCACAGACAGCCCGCGACCGCTCCGCGTTGGATAGGAGCGAGTCGGTTCCAGTGCTGATTGTCGGCGCCGGCCCTGCGGGGTTGACGTTGAGTTTGCTGCTGGCTCGGTCCGGGGTCGAGTCGATGATTGTCGAGCAGCGACGCGGGCTGTCGATCCTGCCGCGCGCGACCGGGGTCAATTTGCGCAGCATGGAGATCTACCGCGGCCTTGGTCTTCAAGCTGCGATTGACGCCGTATCAATGTCCAGCGACGTGCCGTTCATGCTCGTCGGAGAGACGCTCGCGGGCCCCCCGCGTGAGGTGATCGAGTCCAATCACTGGGGGCCGAGCAGCGATCCTGCATGGCCCAGCCCGAGCCATGCGAACTGGTGCGCACAGGACCAACTCGAGGCGGTGCTGCTCGAGGCGCTAACGGAGGAGCCTTGCGCGCGGCTGCGCTTCGCCAACGAGCTCATGTCGTTCCGCGCCGACGGCGGCGTCACCGCCCAGGTCCGCGACCGCGATAGCGGTTTGACGCGACCGGTCCAAGCCCGATATCTCATTGGCGCCGACGGAGCGAGCAGCCGCGTCCGTGATTGCCTGGGGATCGCGATGCGGGGTCAGGCGGGGTTCTCGAGCGAGCTGAACATCCTCTTCGAGGCGGAGCTCGAGCCGCTGCTCGAAGGGCGACGGTTCTGCATGTACCGGACTACTGGTGAGCACGCGAACGGCGTCGTGCGCCCCACCGGCCGGCCCGGGCGCTGGCTGTTCGGCACCACTGACAGGCCCGACGTGAACGAAGCGCAACTTGTCCGCACGATCCGCGACGCGGCCGGCGACTGTCGGCTCCCGGTCGAGATCATCGCCGCCGGCGTCTGGGAGGCTTCTGCCCGGGTTGCCGAATCATTTCGCGACGGGCCGGTGCTCTTGCTCGGAGACGCGGCACACCAGCACACGCCCGGCGGCGGCTTCGGCATGAACTCGGCGGTCCAAGCCGCGCACAATCTTGCCTGGAAGCTCGCCGCTGTACTGGGACACTACGCCGGGGACGGGTTGCTCGACACCTACGAGGCCGAGCGCCGGCCGCTGGCGGAACTCACCACGAGCCTGTCGATCGCGATGTTGCGGGCGCGAGGCCGCGCCTCGGGCCGCACGCTGGGCATCGTCCTTGGCGCCCACTACGAGTATGGCGCGGTCGTCCCCGACGGAACACCGCCCCCACGCGCAGGAGACCCGATCGCCGACTACGTTCCGTGCGCGCGCCCAGGTCATCGCGCGCCTCACCTATGGCTCGACGATGCCAACACCAGCTCGACGCTGGACCTGTTCGGGCACGAGTTCGTGCTCCTCACGCGCGACCCAACTCTGTGGCAAGTGGCCTCCGAGGGAGTCGGCGATCCTGGCATCCCGCTTCGCGTGCGACGACTGTCCAGCATCGACGACGGGCACCTGTACGGAGCCGGGGGGTCAGGGGCCGTCCTCGTTCGCCCTGATGGATACGTCGCGGCCCGCTGGCCCGCGCCGCCGGATGGCATGCTGCGGGAGCTCGAATCCGCTTTTTCAACCGTCCTTAGCCGGGACGCCGTGGTCCGTCTCGTCACGTAGTACCTGGTCGCGGGGGGTGTGTTGCCGTGAGCCGAAATCGCAGCGGCTCGGCGCCGCGGGTGGCCTCGATCGAGATGGCGCGGCTTTGTCGGCGTGAGTCGTTCATTGCTAGGTGGAGATCGTGGCGGTTTCGGAGCGAGCGGCGGTTTGCTGTTGTGAGCAGGTCGCCCGGCTGTATTCCGGCTGCTGCGGCCGGACCGGTGGGATCGACGTGACGGACGAGGATGCCCGTGAGAGGCGGCAGGCCGACCGCTCGCCGCTGCTGGAGCGCGACCGGCGCATCGTCGACCACAAGGCCGAGGTCTGCAGTGAAAGCGTCGTTTGGACCAGGGTCCTCGAGCGTGTACAGGAGCGTGCCCAGCAACTGGGCGAGGTCGTCGCGCTCAGACTCGCTGAGCCCGGCGAGTAGCTCGTGCGCGTTGGCGAGGTGCTCGGGAGCGCACGCTTCAAACAGCTCTCGTCCACGATCTGTTAGGGACACCAGGGCGCCGCGGCCGTCGTCTGGGTCGGGGCGGCGCTCGGCGAGCCCCCGTTGGACGAGGCGGTCTATCCGTAGGCTCACGGTCCCTGCAGAGAGACCGAGCTCTGACGCGAGCCGTCGTTGCGAGACGCTCTCGGCGGCGAGTCGGACGAGGGTCGCGATGACCGCGAAGTCGGCGCCCCGCGTCCCGTAGCGCGCGAACACCATCTCCAGGCGCGGGCTCAGCAGGGCCTGAAGTCGCGCGAGCCGCGCAGTGATCGCGATCGGCCCGACCTCAAGTTCGGGCCGGGTCGCCCGCCAGCCCGCGATCACGCGCGCGATCGAGTCCTCGACCACAGCATCACTGTCGTCGGGATTCGCTTGGAAGGACTCGCGCCGTTGCGGCGTCATTACCCAAGGATGATGTCGAGTCTGATATTAGTTTGATCTCAAACTAAATGAGTGGAGCATATGGCTGGCGCCATCGTGGGGCCAGCCCCAACTACTACCGCACGAGGAGGACATGATGAGCGAGGAACAAGCTCAGGTTGTCGCCGACCATCACATGCGCGTCGACGCGGTCTCATCGACGCCGAAGAAGGTGCTGATCGTGGTCGCGAACCCGTCGACCTCGACGACCATGGGGTGGCCGGTCGGGTTTTGGGGCGCCGAGTTGACGCACCCGTACTACGAGCTCACGGAGCGAGGCGCGGAGGTCACGATCGCCAGCCCCGATGGCGGCAAGGTCGAGATGGACTCTCTCAGCGACCCGCGGGACGAGTCGAAGTGGTCGGCGGAGGATCTGATCACGATGGGCTTTGTCAACACGCCCGAGCTGATGGCGCTGCTGGAGGACACGCCCAGGCTGTCGGACCTCGATCTCGATGAGTTCGACGCGATTATGGTCGCCGGCGGGCAGTCGCCGATGTTCACCTTCCGCGACAACACGGACCTCGAGGCCGCAATCCGCCACTTCTACGAGTCCGAGAAGCCGACCGCGATCTACTGCCACGGCACCGCCGCGCTGGTCGACCTGAAGCTCTCGGACGGATCGTACCTCGTCGACGGCAAGACGGTGACCGGATTTTCGAATGTCGAGGAAGAGTTCAGCGACACGTTCGTCGGCCAGAAGGTGATGCCCTGGCGCGTCGAGGACGTGCTCAAAGAGCACGGCGCCAATTACATCAATGGCGGCTTGTTCAAAGCATTCGCGGTCCGCGACGGGCGGCTGATCACCGGGCAGCAGCAGTACTCAGCCCGCCGTGTCGCCCAGATGGTCATCGAGGCATTGGGGGTCTGAGCATGAAGATCGGAGTGATCGGCGCGG
>JAFAPR010000017.1 GCA_019247075.1 Solirubrobacterales bacterium | reverse complement strand
ATCGTGTCAGTGACCACCACCTGCTCGAAATTGGCTGCTGTCAGGTTCTTCCACGCCTGACCCGAGAACACGCCGTGCGTGGCGGCCGCATAGACCCGCCGGGCGCCCGCGTCGTGGACCGCCTGGGCCGCCGCCTTCAGCGTGCCCGCCGTGTCGATGATGTCGTCGACCAGCACCGCGGTCTTGTTCTCGACCTCGCCGATCACATACCCGATCTCTGCCACCTGCTGGGCGGGCCGCTCCTTGTTGAGGATCGCGAGGTCGGCGCCGATCCTGCTGGCGAACCGCTTGTTCAGCTTCACGCGGCCGGCGTCGGGCGCGACCACCACCAGGTCCTCGAGCGCGAGGTCGGCGAAGTACTGGGTGAGCATGAACATCGCCGTCATGTGGTCGCAGGGCTTCTGGAAGAAGCCCTGGATCTGGCCGGAGTGCAGATCCATCGTCACGATGCGGTCGATGCCGGCGGTCTCGAGCATCCGCGCCACCAGTCGAGCCGTTATCGGCTCACGCGGCGCCGACTTCTTCTCCTGGCGGGAATAGCCATACCACGGCGTGACCGCGATCACGCGGTGAGCCGAGCCCCCGACCGCCGCGTCGATCATCGCCAACAGCTCCATCAGGGAGTCGTTCGGGCTGAGTCCCGCGACCGGGTTGCCGCACGTGGGCTGGACGATGAAGACGTCGGCGCCGCGTACCGATTCCTCGAACCGGCAATAGACCTCGCCGTTTGAGAACGTTCGGCGCTCGACCGCTCCCACGGCCACCCCGAGCTTGTCCGCGATGCGGGCCGCCAGCTCGGGGTGCGCGCGGCCGGAGACCAGCATCAACCGCTTGTTGTACTCGAGCTGCATATCGCCCGCCCGGGGTTGGGTCTGCACCGCGCTCATGGGCCGCGAGTGTACGCCGGGACCTCGACAGGACCGGACCGGTTAGCCGCTATCACCGCCGTCTTTCCGAGAGCGTGACCGTTCTCGCTCCGCACGACGCTCGGCATACCCCTCAACGTTCTGCTGACGCTCGCGCGCGACTCCGAGCGCCCCCGGCGGGACGTCTTTGGTGATCACGGACCCGGCCGCGGTGTACGCATCGTCGCCGACGCTGACGGGGGCGACCAGCGAGGTGTGTACGCCGCCCTTCACGCGCGCGCCGATGGTGGTGCGGTGCTTGCGATAGCCGTCGTAATTGGCGGTGATCGTGCCGGCGCCGATGTTTGTCCGCTCCCCGATCTCCGTGTCGCCTACGTACGACAGGTGGGGCACCTTGGTCCCGGGTCCGATGTCGGAGTTCTTGATCTCGACGAACGTGCCCGCCTTGGCGCCTTCGCGGAGGACCGTCCCGGGGCGGAGGTAGGCGAACGGCCCCACCGTAACTCCGTCGCCGATCTCGACTTCCCTGAGGTACGAGTGGATGATGGCGCTTCGCTCGCCGAGGCGCGTGTCGATGACGGTCGAGAGGGGCCCCACGGTGCAGTGGCCGCCGACGCGCGTCCTGCCGTGGAGGCTCGAGAAGGGTTCGATGGTCGCGTCGGCTGCGATTTCGACGTCCGCGTCGATCACGGTCGCGTCCGGGTTCACGATCGTGACCCCAGCGAGCATGTGCCGTTCGTGAATCCGTCGCTGGGCGACGGCGCGCACGCGGGCGAGCTCTCTGCGATCGTTGACGCCCAGGGTCTCCTGCGGATCGTCGATTTCGTGGGCATCGACGGTCCGCTCGTGCCGGCGGATCAGGGGGAGCACGTCGGGGAGGTAGAGCTCGCCCTGGGCGTTGTCAGCGCGGACCTCCGCAAGCGTCGTCGCGAGCAGGTCACCGTCGAACGCGTACAGGCCGGCGTTGACCTCCTGGATCTCGAGCTCAAGCGGACTGGCGTCCCCAGCGCGCTTGGTCTCGACCACCCGTTCGACCGTCCCGTCGGGAGCGCGCACCACCCGGCCAAAACCGCTCGGGTCCTCGAGGACGGCGGACGCGATGGTCGCGCCCGCGCCGGACCGCTGATGCGCCTCGAGGAGCCTGCGGATCGTCTCTGACGTGAAGAGCGGGTTGTCCCCATTCAGCACGATCACGGTCTGGGTGCACCGGAAGTGGTCGCTCGCGGCCCTGACGGCATCGGCGGTCCCGAGGGGTCGCTCTTGGACCGCGAACTCGATCCGGCCGCTGGCCACGCGTCCGTCGTCTGCGGCGTCCTCCTCCGGCCCGGCGTGAAGGGCTTCGCTGAGCCGGCGCGCCGGCCCGTCGACGACGACGACGTTGCCGGCCCCGGCCCCCTGCGCGGCAGCGACCGTCCAGCGGATCAGTGGCCGGCCGCACAGCGGGTGCAGCAGCTTCGGCATCTGCGAGCGCATCCGCGTGCCCTCGCCCGCGGCGATGATCACGACGAGCGGTGCCGTCACGCGGCGATGGTACCCGCACTCTTGGATGAAAGCTGCGATATGCGCGGTAAATATCCAAGTGTGCGCGGGCGCGCCACCCTTGAACTGGCAGACGGTCAGGGACGGAAAGGAACTGGGGAGCCAGGATTCGAACCTGGACCTCACGGCTCCAAAGGCCGGCGTGTCTTTCCATTACACCACTCCCCAGGGGAGTGAAGTCCGGGCTACGTTAGCCGATGGGCGACTTGGCGCCGGAGAGCACCCGCCCCACCTCCCCCGGCAGCAGCGGATCCGCCAGCGCCGCGCGGACGTCGGCGGGGCGGTGAAGCGGTCGCTCGGCGCGGAGAAGGCCCACGTGGAGGCCGGCTGCGCGCACGGCCGCGACGGCGAGCGCCATCGCGTTGGGACTCCGCCAGGCCTGCTCGGGCAGCGCGAACAGCTTCGGCAGCGGACGGTTGATGCCGATCAGGTAGAAGCCCCCCTCGAGCGCGGGGCCGAGCACGACGTCGCAGCCGGCGCGCAGGTCGCCCAGTGCCGCGCGCGCGTGATCCACATGCAGCCGCGAGAGATCGGGCCATGCGATCAGCAACGGACCGGCATGGCGCGCAAACACGCGGGCGGCGGCGTCCGCAAGCCGGCCGGCGATTCCGTCGCCGTTCTGCGGAAAGAGGACCGTGTCCGGTGCCAGCAGCCGTAGCTCGGCGCCGGAGTCGGGCGGGTCGTGAGCGATGTGAACTGCCTTTGGCGCGACCTCACGCCCCCACGCCACCGTCGTCTTGATCAGCGTCGCCTGCAGGGCGACGCAACGGTCGGGTCCGAGCAGCGGTTCGAGCGCGCGCCGGACCTGACCTCTTCGGGGAGCACGGGCCATGATCACCACGGCGGTGTCGGCGGCTGTCATGACTGCTCCAAGCGGTAGACAGTCCCCGCCACTGACGGGGGGTCTTGCGACAGCCAGGGGAGGGCGCCTTTCAGCACGTCGGCGAAGACCTGGCCGCTGCGGCCCATCAGCTCGATCAGTGTCGCCACGGGCGTCGGCGCTCCTGCTTGCACCTCATTGGCGTAATCGGTCACAAAGCCCACTAGCGCGAAGGGCAGCTCGAGCTCACCGCACAGCACGGTCTCCGGACCGCCGGTCTGGCTCACGGCCGTCACGCCGGAGTTGCGCAGCTCGGCGATCTCGACCGGCGTATTGAATCGCGGGCCGTCCACGTGGCCGTAGACGCCATGGTCGCGGGGCTCGTGGCCCGCCGCCACCGCCGCGGCGCGCAGCGCCGACCGGATGTCGGGCGAGAAGGGACCGCCGTGCAGGATCCAGTGGGCGCGCGCCGAGTCGCCGGGCTCGACGAAGAAGGTGCACAGCGAGCCGTCGGGAAGGCGGTTGGAGATGAAATGAAGGTCGTCGAACACGACCAGTGAGCCGAGGTTCAGCGACGGGTCCACGGCGCCGCAGGCGGTGCAGGCGACGACGGCGGTCGCGCCGAGCTGCTTGAGCGCCCAGATGTTGGCGCGGTGCGTGACGTGGTTTGAAAGCCGCACGTGATTGGCCCCGTGACGCGAGACATGTAACACGTCGGCGCCGAGATACTCGCCGCGGCTGAGCAAGGCCTCGCCAAAAGGCGTCGCCACTGTGAGCCGCTCGGCGCCTTCGAAGCCCGGCAGCGCATGGGTGCCTGAGCCGGTGATGATCCCGATCGCCATCCCGATCAGGCCCCCTCGGCGCGCAGCCCAGCCTGACGCTGCAAAGTCACCTTCGAGCACAACGCCGCAGTGGGGTCGGCCAACGCCGCGTGTCTTACGGCTTCGCGCGGCCCGTAGCCGCTCACCGCCTGACCCTCCCGCCCTCGGCGCCCGGCTCCGTGGCTGGCCCGCGCGGCACGGCGATCCCGAGCACCCGCATTGCCTTGAGCCCCAGCGACAGCTTCTCGCGTCCGTCGCTGGATGAGACGTCTAGTCCGGTCAGCTCGCGCACGCGCTCGAACCGGTAACGGACCGTGTGGCGGTGCGTGGTCAGTCGCGCGGCGCTGGCGTTGACGTTGGCGTCGCATTCCAGAAAGGTCTGCAGGGTCCCCAACAGGTCGGTCTCGTACTGCTCGTCGTAGAGGAGCAGCGGACGCACGGTGTGCTCGTAGAAGCGGCGCAGTTCCGCCGGGTCATCCATATGCGGAAGCAGGAGCTGGTAGGTGCCGGTTTCGTCGAAAGCCAGCTCGGAGCGGTCGGGGTCGCCTTCGACCACGTTGGCGGCGAGCAGGGCTTCGTTTCTGGCGCGACGGAGGTCGAGCGGATCCGCGGCGTGGCGGCTCCGACCGATGGCGTACGCGAAGCCCGGCAGCCCCGACTCGATCTCGCGCAGCACCGCGGCCGCGACGCGCCGCCCGGCATCCCGCGAGCTCTGCGGCACCAGCGCGATCACCTCCCCCCCGTCGTCGTCAGCCGGCGCGACGATCGCGCCCGGCGCGACCGACCGCGCGGCACGCCTCGCCAGCGCCAACATCCGCCGGCGCCAGTCAGCCGTGGGGGCGCGGGGGTGGGCGCGGATGACCACCACGCTGGCGCCCGCCGAGAGGTCGATGCCAAACTCCTTGCCGCGCGCGAGCAGGTCGTCGCGCTGGTCGATCTGGCGAGCGAGCACGGCGCGCTGGAAGCCGATCGCCGCCCGCTCGGAGGCCCGTTCGGGGGCCCTGACGCGGTCGACCTCCGACGCGACCAGCGCGGTTATTAGGCGCAACAGGGTTGCGTCGGGAGCGCGCTCGCGCGCGCGCAGCCGCAGTTGACCCACCGGTGTGTCGGCCACTCGCAGCTCGATCGTGCGCACGCCCTCGGTGGCCCGCATCAGCGCGCGCTCATCGGCACTCGACCGCGCCGCCACGGCGAGCACCACGCCGGAGCGGTCGATCAGGATCAGGCTGGCGTTGAGCGCCCGCGCCGCCGTGCGCAGAATCTCGGGCAGCCCGGCGCCGGCCTCGACCGCGTCGGTGATCGCGGCGAGCGCCCCAAGGTCCGCGGCGCCGGCAGTCACTGGTGGTTGTCTCCGTAAGTACGGTCGTACCGAGAGCGGTCACCGGCGACTGCCGGGCGAGGACGCAGGAGGCGACGCGTAGCAGCGCTACGCGAGCCGACGAGGACGAAGCTCGGCGCCGTCGGGGGCCGCTCGAATGCGAACGTATTTGCGGAGACGACCACTAGTGCCGATTGCGGTGACCGGCGCCGCTGACCACTAGAAGACCCGGGGCCACTCCAGCACGACTAACGCCCCGATCACCACTCCGATGCCCACAAGCGCGGCGAGCACGTAGAGGGAGAGAATCGCAGCGGCCGCGCGTTCGAGCGGCCGCCGGTAGGCGGTGATCGCGGGCACGAGCACGAGGGCGCCGAAGGCGGCCAGCCCCAGCACCCCGAGGCAGATGCCAACAAGATAGGTGACATCGGTGTTGCTCACGGTGGGGTGATTGTGCCGGAACGCGGTGACGGCGGGAAGGCCAGCGATCAGTCGGCGGCGACGGGGCGCGCAAATTCCGCGTCGACAGGCGTCGCGGTTTGGACTTCGGGAAAGCGGGGGCACAGGGCAGCCGCGCTCTGTCGCGCCCGCTCGGCGCCGTCATCGTCCCAGAACAAGCCGAGAACTGTTGGGCCGGACCCGGATACAAGCGCCTGATCGGCGCCGGCCTCGCGCACAGCGTCCAACGCCTCCGCGACCTGGGGCGACAGCGATGTCGCCGCCGGCTCGAGGTCGTTGACGAGCAGCTGCGCGGGAAAGCGAGCGCCTGGCAAGAGCGCACCCTCGAGCTCGACGCGTTTTTGCTCGAGCGCGGCGAAGTCGCGCGGCAGTCCGAGCCTGTCCGCCTCGCGGTATACCTCGCGCGCCGAGAGCCCGTACGGCTGGGGCAAGAGGACGAGCGCGTGCGACGCGAGGGGCGGATAGGCGCGCACCCGATCGCCAGCGCCGGTGCCCAACGAGAGGCCCGGAGTGAGCTGGCTGGGGACGTCCGCGCCGAGTTCGGCGGCGAGCTGCGCCAAGATCTGCTCGGGAGCCGGTCGCAGGCGCTGCGCGAGGCGCAAGACGGCGGCCGCGTCCGCCGAGCCGCCGCCCATCCCCCCGGCCACCGGGATTCGCTTGGAGATGTGGATGCGGACCGGCGGGCCGTCCCAGGTCCGCGACCTCAGCCGTTCCAGGGCCACCGAGGCGAGGTTGCACTCGATGACCTCATCGCATTCCACCACGTCCGGTAGCTGTGCGCGGGTGCAGACCGAAAGCTCATCCGCAAGCGAAACCGATTCGAGCACGGTCACGACCTCATGGCGGCCGTGCTCGCGTCGGGGTCCCACGAACAGGCACACGTTCACCTTCCCCGGCGCCCGCACGAGCAGTTTCACCGCTGCACCAGGCGTGCGGCGAGCTCGCGGAACTCCTCCGGCGAGAGCCGCTCCGCCCGCTCGTCGGGGGGATGACCCGAGACCTCGAGCGCAGCACGCGTCCGTTCACGGATTCCAGCGCTCGCGCTCGGCGCGAGCGCGAGCGAGGATGCAAGCGCCTTGCGGCGGTGCGCGAAACCGTCGCGGACGAGTTGCCGCACAGCCGCAGGCGCTGCGGCGCCCCGTCGCGCAAGCCCCAGAAGCGCCGAATCCACGTTCGGCACCGGGCGAAAGACGGTGCGCGAGACGTGACGCAGAACCTCGACGTCACACGCCAGCTGGGCGAGCACGGAGGGCGCCCCGTAGGCCGGCGATCCTGGATGGGCCGCGAGCCGTTCTCCGACCTCGCGCTGCACCATCACCACCCAGCGGACGACCTCCGGCAGCTCATCGATGGTGCGCAGGATCGTCGTCGCCGCGATCGAGTACGGCAGGTTCGCGACGACCTTGTTCGGCACCGGGCGCAGCGCTCCGAGGTCAAGCTCCAGCGCGTCGGCGATGTGGACCGTGACGGTCTGAAACGGCGCGAGGGCCTCTCGGAGTCGTTGCTCGAGCCCGCGGTCGACCTCCACCAGGTGGAGGTGGCTCGCGAGTGCGGCGAGGCGGACGGAGAGGACGCCGAGACCCGCTCCGATCTCAAGCACCACATCATCCGCCTGCACCGCGGCCACGCGCTCGATCACGTCGAGGATGTTCTGGTCGACGAGGAAGTTCTGCCCGAGCTGGCGCCGGCGCCGGGTGCTCACCATCCGAACACGGCCGCGGCGCTCCGTTTTACTGCGGCCTCGAGCTCCGCATATCCGACCCCCCGTTCCTCCGCGAGCGCACGGGCGGTGTGAACAACGTAAGCCGGCTGGTTGGGTTTTCCCCGCACCGGCTGGGGCGCGAGAAAGGGCGCGTCGGTTTCCACCAGCAGACGGTCGGCGGGCATGAGCCGCGCCGCTTCCCGCAGAGCCTGCGCCTTGGGGTACGTGGCGTTGCCGGCAAAGGAAATCCACCAGTTGCCGTGCTCGAGGCACTCGCGTAAGCGTGCGGCCATCGTGAAGCAGTGCAGTATCACGCGCACGTTGCCGGCTAGTTCAGTCAGCGTGTCAAGCGTGTCGTCCTCGGCCGCGCGGGTGTGGATCACAACCGGCTTGTCTAGCTCCGTGGCGAGCTCTATCTGGGCGGCGAAGGCTCTTCGCTGGTCCTCGCGCGGTGCGTGGTCTCTGTAGTAGTCGAGTCCCGTTTCGCCGATCGCCACGCACTTCTCGTGCGCTGCCAGCGATCGCAGCTCCTCGAGCGAGTGGTCGTCGAACCCGCCGGCCTCGTTCGGGTGCCTGCCGATCGCCGCATACACCGACGGGAACCGCTCGGCGGCGGCAAGCGCCGCGCGGCACGACTCGCCGTTGGTGCCCACGGTGACGATTTGCTCGACACCGGCTTTCAGCGCGGCGTCGACCAACTCCCTCGTCGGCGGTTCGCAGAAGTCAAGGTGGGTGTGGCTGTCGATCAAGCCCGCTTGGGGAACAGCGGCTCGAGGGCTCGCACCCGCTGCCCCGAACCCCGTCGTTTGAAGTGAGCTTCGGAGTAGGCCGGCTCCGGCGTCCCGAAAGCCTCCAGCAAGCGCTCCGTGGCGGTTGGCATGTAGGGGTGAAGGAGGACGCTCACGACCCGCAGGCCTTCGGCCAGCGAGGCGAGCGTCTGCTCGAGCTCTGCCGCCAAGGAGGAATCGCGCGCCAGCTGCCACGGGGCGCGCTCCTCCACGTAGCGGTTCAGCCGCCGCACGCGCTGCCAGATCAGCTCGAGCGCCGGAGTCAGCTCGAAGCGGTCCAGCAATCCGGCTACCTGGTCAGCCAGCCCATCGAGCTCTTGCGCCAGGGTTGCGTCGGTTTCAGCTGACGGCACCGTGCCCTCCCGGTAGCGCTCTACCATCGCCAGCGTGCGGCTGGCGAGGTTGCCGTACTCGTTGGCGAGCTCGTTCTCGTAGCGGTCCTCGAACCCCTTCGCCGACACGTTGCCGTCCTGGCCGAAGGAAACCTCTCGCAGGCAGTAGTAGCGCAGCGCGTCGGCACCGAAGCCCTCGAGCACCTCGAAGGGGTTGAGCACGTTGCCCAGCGACTTGGACATCTTCTTGTCGTCCATCAGCAGGAAGCCGTGGATCAGCACGTGCTTGGGGACCTCCAGCCCGGCCGCGATCAACAGCGCGGGCCAGTAGACGGTGTGGAACTTGAGGATGTCCTTTCCGATCATGTGCACTGTCGCCGGCCAGTAACGTGCGAACAGGTCGCGCTCCCCCGGCCTCGCCGGAGGGGGCGCATACGAGAGCGCGGTTACGTAGTTGAGCAGCGCGTCAAACCACACGTAGAAGACCTGCGAGGGATCCCACGTGACCGGGATGCCCCAGCGCAAGTGCGCGCGGCTCAGCGAGACGTCGGCCAGGCCCTGCGCGATGAACGCGCGCGCCTCGTTGAAGCGAACACGGGGCAGGACGAAGTCGGGGCGCTGCGCGTAGAGGCGCTCGAGCGGCTCCTGGAAGGCGGAAAGGCGAAAGAACCAGTTCTCCTCCTGATGGCGCTCGAGGGCAATCTCGTGGATCGGACAGAGGTTGCCCTCGAGGATCTCGTTCTCGACCTTGAAGTCGGCGCAGCGGGGGCAGTACCAGCCTTCGTACAGGCCCTTGTACGTGTAGCCATGGTCGTGGACCGCTTGCAGGATCTCCTGGACGCGGTGCTCGTGCTGCGGATCGCTGGTACGGATGAAGAAGTCATTGGAGATCGTCAACGACGGCAGCAGCGCCTTGAAGCGCTCGGCGTTGCGATCGGCCAGCACTTTCGGGTCGAGGCCCTGCGCCGCGGCCGCGTCGGCGACGGGCTCGCCGTGTTCGTCCGTGCCGGTGAGGAAGAACACATCCTCGCCGCGCTGGCGCATGTGGCGCGCGATCACGTCGGTGGTGATCGCCTCATACGCGTGCCCCATGTGGGGCTCGGCGTTGACGTAGTTGATCGCGGTGGTGATGAAGAAGGACATCGGCGGCGTGATTGCGCGTCGGGACGGTGAAGGCTATCCGGGCGCGCTATCTGCCTTGAGCGCGCGATAGATGGCGTTGGCGCTGGTCCCGGTCAGCTCGGCGACGACGCTCGCGGCGGGACGCGCTCGCGCCCCGGCCGCCACCAGGCGGCGCACCGCCTCGACCGCCGAACCGAGGTCGCCCTCTGATCCATCGCCGGCGCCGCCGATGACGAGCGCGACCTCCCCGCGCGGCGGGGACTGCGCGTAACGCGCGGCGAGCTGCGCGGCGGTGCCGCGCACCACCTCCTCGTGCACCTTGGTGAGCTCGCGGCAGACGGCCACGGGGCGGGTCGGATCGAGCTCCGCCAGCGCAGCGAGCGTCCGCGCGAGCCGCCTCGGCGACTCGAACGCCACAACCGTTTCGGGCGAGCCGAAGGCCGCGATCAGCTCCGAGCGCTTGCGCGGCAGAAAACCTTCGAACCGCCAGCGCTCGGCGGGCAGCGCGCTGGCGACCAGCGCCGCGAGCGCCGCCGAGGGACCGGGAAGCACCTCGATCGCGAGCCCCGCAGCGACCGAGGCCTGCACCAGCAGCAGCCCGGGGTCGGAGATCAGTGGCATGCCGGCGTCCGAGACGAGCGCGACCACGGCGCCGTCGCGCATCTGGGAGACGAGTTCTCCAGTCCGTTGACGCTCGTTGTGCTCGTGGTAGGAGACGAGCCTGGCCTTGACGCCGTAGCGGTCGAGGAGGACGCGGGTGCGACGCGTGTCCTCACAGGCGACCACATCCGCCTCCCGCAATGCGGCCAGCACTCGCAGCGTGACGTCCTCGAGGTTCCCGATCGGAGTCGGGCAGATGACAAGCCGTCCGCTCATAGTGGGTGCTGGCACGCTCGCACGAGCCGCGCGCTCAAACGGAGATCGCCGGATGATTGGGCGGTCATGACTCCCGCGCAGCCAGACCGTCGAAGGCGAGCACCGCGGCGCCGATCATGCCCGCCTCGACCCCGAAGGCCGCGCCGGCGATGCGCACCTCATCCCGCGGAGGCGGCAGGGCGCGTGCGGCGACCTCTGCGCGCACTGGCGCGAGTAGCAGTTCTCCCGCCCCGATCACGCCCCCGCCGATGACCACCACCTGGGGGTTGAAGATGTTGACGAAGCTCGAGATGGCCACGCCCAGACGCGCGCCGATCAAGGCCAAAGCTTCCAAGGCGGCTTCGTCGCCGTCGTGGGCCAATTCCGTCACAAGCGGCCCGGCGACCGGGTGGCCGGCCGCAAGCGCCGCCCCGAGGCCCGAGTCGGGCCGCTCGCCGGCGATCCGCGTAGCCTCGCGCGCCAGGGCGGTCCCTGACGCGAGCGCCTCGACGCACCCCCTGTTCGGGCAGTTGCCCTGGCAGGGCGGGCCGTCCAGGTCGATCACGGTGTGGCCGAGCTCGGCCCCGAACCCGATCGCCCCCCGGTAGAGCTCGCCGCGCAAGACCAGTCCGCCGCCGATACCCGTCCCGACCGTCAGCACGAGCGCGTCCTGCGCCCCCCTGGCCGCCCCGGCTCGGTGCTCCGCCAGCGCGGTGGCGTTCCCGTCGTTGTCGACGAACACCGGCACGCCGAGCCGCTCCGTCATCACGTCCGCGAACGCGATGTTGCCGAGCTGGAGGTTCACGGACATCAGCGCCCGGCCCGAGCGATGGTCCAGCAGGCACGGGATGCCGAACCCGACCGCGAGCGGCTCGGGCGCAGCGGCTTGGCGCAACTCCTCGACAGCGTCCACCGTCACATCCAGCAGCGAGGATTGGTCGAGACCGGCGACCGTTCGCTGGGTGCGGTGGTGGACTTCCAGCCCCCTTCCGACGACGCCCGCGAGCAGCTTCGTTCCGCCGATGTCGACGCCGATTGTGCGTCGGGCCGGCATGGCCGTCACTATATTCAGACCCCCATGCCCGACGAACGGCACAGCCGGTCGTCGGTGGACGATCCCCCGTATCGGGTCTACCGGGCCGGCGGGCGCTCCACCGACTATGAAATACCCCCGCCGGAGCAACGCCCTGCGGGCGATGGCGGCCGCGCGGCAGGTGGCGGCGCGCGGGGAGCCGGCGGCTCGCGAGCGCGCGGCACTGCTCCTCCGTATCGCGTCTATCGCGGTCGCCGGCGCATTCTGAACGCGCTGCTCGGGCCCGGGGAGGAGCACGAGTTGCCCGCCGAGACCAGGCCGCGGCGCACTCGCCCGCCGTGGCGCCGGCGTGAAGGCGCAAGGGTCCGCCCGCGCAAGAAGCTCACTCCGGGCCGGGTGCTCAAGTATCTCGCGCTCGCGGTGGTCGGGTGGCTGCTGCTTTCGGTGGTGCTTTTCATCATCAGTGCGCAGACGCAGCAGGTGCCGCTGCCGTCCTCGGCTTCGGCCGCGCTCACGCCGGGCGGCAACATGCTCACCTCGGCCAACACGATCCTTATCCTCGGCACCGACCAGCGTCCCCGGACGGGCCCCGGATCCAAGGAGCCGGGGGCGAACTACAACGTCGCCGGCAGCCACTCGGACACGATCATGCTGTGGCGCGTGGGCGGGGGCGTCTCGCGGCGGTTGTCGATCCCGCGCGACACCGTCGCCCAGATCCCGGGCCACGGAGTTGGCAAGATCAACGCGGGGTTCGCGATCGGTGGCCCGGCGCTGGCGATCAAGACCGTCGAGCACTTCACCGGCATCAAGATCAACCACGTGATCGTGGTAAACCTGGCGCGCTTCCCGCCCTTCATCGACGCGATCGGCGGCATCGACGTGCGCACCGAGCGCGTGTGCGCCAACATCGCCGGCGGCACCAGGAACGGCGGTTTCACGCTCAACCTCAAGCCGGGGGTCCACCACCTCAACGGCCTGGAGGCGCTGCTGTACGCCCGCATCCGAGAGAACCCCTGCAACCCGGCCGACAGCGATCTCACGCGGGTGCAGCACCAGCAGGACATCCTGAACGCGATCAAGTCGAAGCTGCTCTCGGTCGGAACGTTCTTCAGGCTGCCGTGGGCGTCGTGGGACGCGCCCCAGGTGCTCGAGAGCGACATGGGCGGACCCACGCTGATGACCCTGTTCGCCGCCTCGGAGATCGGCGGCTCCGCCCCGGTGAAGGTGTTGGAGCCCACCGGCGCGGAGTACCTGCCTGGTTACGGAGACTCGCTGACCGTCACGCCGCAGGTTGTGCATAGCGCGGTCCACCAACTGGTGGACGGCTAGCGCCCGGAACGTCGCGGGCGTCCGGTGGATCCACGGGACGGGCACGACCCCATCCCGGACACATAACGGCGGCATAACGTCGTTACGCCGCCGTTACGGACACTGGCCTAGAACTGCGCCGACGGCTCGGACTGATCGTCATGCGCAATCTGAAACGCACCGAAGCACGCCGCCTCCCTCCCCTCGCCCTGGCAGTCCTGGGATGTGCCGTGGCGGTGGCCGCCTGTGGGTCGGCGGCGAGGTCACACGACGCCTCCCACGAGGGCATCAAGTTCGCGGATTGCATTCGCTCGCATGGGGTCCCGAGCTTCCCCGACCCGACTCTCCGGGCGGCGGCGGCATCCAGATCCCCTCCGGGGGTAAACCCCTTCTCACCCGCGTTCAAATCCGCGCAGAGCGCATGCTCGAAGCTGCTCCCGGGCGGCCCAGGCAAAAGAGCGGCCTCGGAGAGTCAAAAGCTCGAGATGCTGAGGCTCGCTCGGTGCATGCGCGAGCACGGCCTGCCGAGCTTCCCGGAACCCACGAGCTCGCCCCCCTCGCCAGGCCCTGGGCTCGGCATCGCCTTCGGCGCTCCGGGGCCCTTTATCGCCGTGCCCAGAGGGGTTGTCCCGGGGCTCGTAGAACTTTAAGGTGACGGCGGTCCTCCGGCCGCGTCGGCTGCTGTTGGGAGCGTTCGCGGTGATCCGACCAAAGATCTAAGGAGGAACCGCCGTGAAAGAGACCGTATCGG
>JAFAPR010000299.1 GCA_019247075.1 Solirubrobacterales bacterium | reverse complement strand
CTACAACTATCGCAACAGTGCCGACACCGGTCAACAGGAGTACGGTGTGGAGACGTGGTCCGGTACTAAGAAGCCCGGCTGGACCGCGCTCGTAGAAGCAGCCAACAACCAGCCCTGCACAGCCTGCTAGAACCACAAGCAAGAGCGCCGGCGGCCCTTCCAACCGGAAGGGCCGCCCGTGCTTAATTGGACAAAACACAGCCGTGCGCGGCGCTAGCTGCCTGCGACTGTCGCCGACGCACCACCAGTTGCGCGCAGCCTATGCGATACTGCGGCAGGGTGTTTGACGCGAAGTTACTGCCTGCATGGAACCCCGGTCCGCGACAACCGTGAGAGCGCCTGCATGACCATGACCGCCGTCCAGAATCCGCTCGAGGGCCGCGACGTTGTGTGCATGGGATTCAACGACTGGGACGGAGAGGAATGGACGAACCAGCAGCACCTGATGTCACGCCTGGCGGCCAAGGGCAGCGGCGTGCTGTTCATCGAGTCGCTGGGTCTGCGACGGCCCAGCCTAGGCTCCGGTCGTGATCTTCGACGGATGGGTCGCCGCCTCCGACGCGGGCTCGGGTCACCGCGCCAGCGGGATGGCGTGACGGTACTTTCGCCGCTGGTGCTCCCTTTACACTCGCACGCAACAGTGCGAAGTCTGAACGCTTGGATCCTTCGCCATCGTGTCCGCCGCATCGCACAGAAGCTTCATTTTGACCGTCCCATCCTATGGGCGTACGTTCCCCAAGCTGATGCCCTGGTGGATGCACTTGATCCCGAGCTGGTGATCTACCATTGCGTCGACGACATCGCCGCCCACGACGGGGTCGATGCTCCTAGCTTCACAGCCGCCGAACGCAGCTTTGCGCCGCGGGCCGACCTCATCATCGCAAGCGCGCCCGCACTGGCGGAGCGCATGGCAGCGCTCTCGGATGACGTGCTGTACGCGCCTAACGTGGCGGACACGGCTTTGTTTGCCACAGCGCTCGAGCCGGGCGCGATCGATCCGCAGCTCGCGACACTGAGCGAACCCCGGATCGTGTTCGTCGGTGCGGTTGCAAGCAACAAGGTCGACTTCGAGCTCGTTATGGAGCTGGCTTCGGCCCGCCGCCACTGGACGTTTGCTCTCATCGGGCCCATCGGGCTCGGTTATCCGCAGACCGATGTATCGGCGCTGATGGCGCAGCCCAACGTTCACCTCCTAGGACCGCGAGCGCACGCAGACCTTCCGTCCGTCCTCAGGGGCGCAGCTGTGGGAGTCATTCCCTACCGGCAGTCGCGACTGACCGCCAGCATCTTTCCGATGAAGGTCTATGAATATCTCGCCGCCGGTTTGCCGGTGGTGGCCACCGGCGTGCCCGCTCTCAAGCAAGTTCAGGAGGTGCTGCTGGTCAAAGGGGTTGATGAAACGGTTGCGGCTCTTGAACGAGTTCTTGCAGAGGACTCGGCCAACAAGCGACGTGCGCGAAGCATTACTGCACAGGCACACTCCTGGGATATCCGCCTCGCCGAGATCGGGGCTGCAGTCCGGCCACGCCTGCGCGAGAAGGCAGTGTCGGTGGGTGCCGCGCTCGGACCGCAGCGGGGAGCCGATTAGCCCCCGCTTGTGACGAGCATGCGGCCGATACGTGTTGCCATTCTAAAGACGCAGGACTATCGCGCGTGGCTCGAGTTCCGCGCGCGGGGTGAAGCCGCCGGAGACCTGGGGCCGTATTCGGTTAACCACCTCCGATCCGCGGGCTTCGAGCTGATGTACAGCGATCGAATGTTCGCGCGGCCCTGGTCATCGCCCATAGTTGCTCGTACGGTCGGCCACGTCGAGCGGCGCAGTGATGCCTATTACGGATTGGGAAACGCGATCGCCAATCGCAAGCTCATACGGAGCGCCGACATCACACTGGGGATCTTTGAGGACAATGGCTCGTTCGCGGCCGCCGTCCAGACGACGCCGCTGCGCGCGGTGTTCCCGTCAAAGGTGGCGCTCCTCGTATGCTGGCTAGCCGAACGAGCCCAGCACGCCAGCCACCGGAAGCTCGAGCGTTACCGTCGGGTGATCGCCGGCGCCGACAAGGTGTTCTACTTCTCCCCGAACCAGACCGAGATCTTCGAGCAATGTCTAAGAGCAGATCGCGCGAAGCTGCACCCCGTCGACTTCGGGATCGATGGCGATTTCTTTGCACCCGTAGGCGTGGCCAGCGACGGGGGCTACGTAGTTGCGGTTGGCAGAGACAGGTCTCGCGACCACGAGCTCCTGGTGGAAGCAGTCCGGGGGACTGGTATCTCCACGAGGATATATAGTCCCCGGCTTGCCGTGGACCGGATACCGCCGAACGTGACATGGATCCCACAACGCGTGTCCCATCTGCATTATCGGCATGCACTTGCAAATTCGCGGCTCGTAGTCGTGCCGACGCGAAGTCTTGCCTATCCTGCAGGCCAGACAGTGATCCTTGAGGGGATGGCTTCTCGGAAGGTCGTGATCGCAACGGATTCGACCGCCATCCGGCACTATGTCCGTGATGGCGTGACTGGCGTGTTGACGCCACCAGGGGACCGAGAGGCACTTCGGCAGGCTATCCGTGACCTTGTCGAAGACTCTGAGCGGCGGGAGCGGATCGCGGCCGCGGGGCTGGCCTCAATCCGAGCTCGATTCAACCAGCGCACGATGTGGGCCACGATCGGCCTTCACCTACGGTCCCTCTCACCATCTTCGTGACGGGAGCGCGGTTGCCGCAGACGATCGCCTACGTAATCTGGCCGCCGCCTGCGCCATCGGCGCGACCGGTGTGAACACGCTGCCGTAGACACCCAGGATATGTCCCGTACCGCGTACTTCCTCCGGCGGATGGCCCGGCAGTGCCTGAGCGAAGATCAACGGCATTGGCTCAACCGGCAAAGAAGGAGACTGGAGGCCCCGGTCCTCGCTGTTCGTGCGCGTCGTCGCAGCGACCTCGAGGCACTTGCACGCCGTTATGGGACGGACAAGTCCTCCCTTGGACACGGGTACACGCGTGTCTATGCGCATCATTTCGCGTCCAGGCGTGGTGACGTGCGCGCGTTGGTGGAAATTGGAGTGGGAGGCCTCACGTCAGCGGAAGGGTATGAATCTCGTGCGGGTGGTCAATCTCTTCGCATGTGGCGCGACTACTTCCCCAAAGCTACGATCGTCGGCGTTGACATTTACGCCAAGGATGTCAGCGGGGATCGCATCGTTTTTGAGCAGGGAGATCAGGCGGATCCGTGCTTCCTTGCCAGGCTTGTGACAAGGCACGGACCTTTCGATATCGTGATCGACGATGGTAGTCACAAAGCGAGCGATACAGCTGCTACTTTCGCCGCGCTCTGGGACGCGGTAAAGCCCGGGGGTTTCTACGTCATCGAGGACCTTGCCGTTGCCTACCACACGGGATGGGACGGCGGCCCACCCGGAACGCCGGGCACTGCAGCAGATCTAATTAAGCAACGGGTAGATCATACGCTCAAACGTTACGAAGATCCCTTTCGTCCTTCAACTTCCGCCGTCCACGTCTACGGCGAGATCGTGTTCTTCGAGAAGGCACACTAATCGCTCCGGGGAGGCTCCTATGACGTGCGCCCATCGTGCCGCCGGGAGGAGATAGCGGTCGCGTCGCTGCGGCATGTGTTACGCGACAACGGAGCACTAGCACACAGTGCACGGTTGATCGTTCGCGGCCTCTTGTAGTGCGGTCCAACCCGGTTTCTTCGTGCCACCCCACGTTTCCACACCGAACTGCTGTTGGCCTGTATCGGCACCGTTCCGGTAGGCATAGTAGGTGATCGCGGCGACATACCCAGTGGCGCGAGCCCACATGACGAAGCTATAGATGGAACGCGCCTGCTGCCGGTAGGTCCACTGTTCGGAGTCGCCCGCACAGCCGCGCCGAAGGGCGGTGGACCACCCCACTTCAGTGACCCATACAGGCTTCCCCGTCTGTTCGTGCGCAGCAATTACCTGACCTCGGTTGCCTTCGGAGCTCGCATCTCCCGGGACGCCCGCCCCGCCGGGGCCGCAGTTGGCGTCGCCGCCGTAAGGATGCACGACGACCCCGTCCACGTATGAGTTGACCGGGATGCCAGCCGTGTTGGACCAGACTTCCAAGCCCCATCGGGCGCTGTCATACGCACCGAGGATCTTGGGAGCATCGGATCCATATACATCATGGAATGCCGTGTAGACGTCTTGTAGAAGCTTCGCGTAAGCGTTCGCATTCGCCTGCCTGACAGCGTGCGCGCCCCAGAACCACGAACCGTCCGGCTCGTTGAGCACCTCGATCGCCGGGCAGTTGATGCTGGATGAAGCGCAGTATGTCCGATACCAGCTCACGGCTTGGCTGGACCACGCTATCGGGTCTATCGCGCTGACGCCAGTCTTGCTGTAGCCGCACGTCGGGCATACGCCCGGCATGGTGACGATCACGTCGATCCCATCGCGGTTGTAGGTGCTGGGATATTCAGTACCCCTGGCGGTGCTGGCATCCAGCCGGTCAGTCGGAAAGACCCCTTCCATGTCGGAGGCGCTGAAGATTCCCCAGTCACCGTTCAAGCCGACCAGCGCCGAATATCGGTACTGGTTTGGAGCCAGATCGTGAAGATTCTGGACGAATACGGCGGCTAGAAGGGAGCGCTTGTTGGTTTCGAGGGACTTGAGGTAGCTCGCCACCGAGGCCGCCTCTTGTGCCTCTGTCCCGCACCGCCCGAACGCCCGACACGATTGCCGGCCAATATCGGTCACCCACAGCGGTTTGTGTCCATCACCGTGCGCGACGAGCTGTAGGTGAATCTGCTCTAGCGGATCTGGCGGCCGAGATGTATATCGCGCCTCGCCACCGGCCGTGGGCTGCACGGCTAGTGCGTCGAAGTACTTGCCTAGATGCGGCACCTCCGCGTACATGCTCTCGATCCAGTCAGCTTCGGTCCGGCTTCCGGGAAGGTAGTAGGTGCCGCCCTCGATCACGAAATGGGCTGTTGGATTCGCTTGTCGCGCGGCAATGACCGCAGCCGCAGCAAGGCGCGCATAGGCTGCCGGATGAACCGGGTGATCGTTCCAGAGCTGATACCAGCCGACCGCGCGGACAGGGAGCTTCGGGTTTGCCCGCCAGAACGCGCCCCCGGTGGCATACCGCCGCACGGTTGCGGCGACGAACGCGGCGTAGGCCGACGAATGGACAGGCAGGTCGGATGGCGCTGGTGCCGCCCATCCGGGTGATCCATACAGGACCGGCAATACGACTAAGCCGGCCGTGGTCGCGCTGCGCACGGCGTGGTCGAAGCTGGTCCAATTGAACCGGCCCGGACGGGGTTCGGCGCGCGCCCAGGTGAAGTCCTCTCGCACCGCCCGCACTCCTGTCGCCGCGGCCAGGCGGGCGTAGACGCAGCGCTGCTGACCCTCAAACCGGGTAGCGCTGGCGGTAACACCGAGCAGCAGCGACGGGCGCTGAGGCCCGGCACGAATCGAGTTCAGCTCCGCAATGCTGCATCCGGCGTTAGGCGGACCGGGAGGGGCCTGAGGTGAACCCTTGCCGTGGCGGTGGAGGGATGTAGCAGCGGTGATGGCGAAGATGAGGATGCTCAGCCCGACGACACCCGCGACGGACCAGCGCGTGAGTCGACGAGTCCAGGCGCTAAGAGCCCGCGGCTGTACCGATGAGTGACCGGTTTCGTCCATCCAGCTTCAGATCATGCCAGAGGCAAAACCTGAGCTCGAAGGCTCGGCGGCGTCCCGGACGAGCTCAGAGCGTCGGCCGCCCCTTGAACCTCGTCAAGCCGCCGCTCGACTCGCAGCAACCGCACCAGTCGATCAGCCGTTCGTCCATGGACGTGGGCGACTCTCAAGTCGTCTAGCGAAACGCCGATGGACCGGAAGAGTCGGCGACAGCCGTGAACAAGAGCAGGCACGAACGACGTCCGACCCGCTGCCGGTGCTGGCCCGTAAAGACATCTCCCGCTTCCCGGTGCTGCCGTCCCGGCTTCTCACTGTGGTGGGCATTGCGCTCACGATACTTCACACCTCCGTGGCGATTGCAGTCGCAGCCATGCCGCCACGCTCCGGCCATCATCAGAACCACGCTATCGGGAACGTCCGACGGACGGCGGCGCGTATCGTGCTTCGGCTTGACCGTTACACATTGAGATGGACGCGCGCGGCGGGCGTATCACGCTACGTGCTTGCCACCTCGGAGCGTCGGTCGCCGACGACCTACCGAGTGGTTGCAGGGATGAGCTTCCGGCCGCCGACCCGGCCCGGGCGAACAGTTACCTATTACGTGCGTGCACTCGTGCTTGGAGCGCCGTCGAGCAATTCTGTCGCCGTTCACTATCCGGCGCGGCCGAGCACCAGACCGGCACGAGCAACGCGCTTGCTCGTGGGGTTGAATGGCAACTGGGGAGACGTGAGTGCGTCTGACATGAAGGGCCGGTTCTCGTTGGATCGGCTCGACACGAGCTCGGCCGGCGGAACCGAGTGGCCGAGTACTTACAACGCCGACGGGATCGGTGTGATCGCGA
>JAFAPR010000233.1 GCA_019247075.1 Solirubrobacterales bacterium | reverse complement strand
CGCCAAGACTTTCATGGGGCTCGCCGGGCCGGGAGTTCTGTAGGCAGCGGATCTCGCCGTCGCGCAGGCCGTAGTAGCAGAGGGTGAGGATCTGTCGGGCGACGGCGACGCGCGCGACCTTGCGCCCGCGGCGTTTGGCGATCCGCTCGAACTGCTCGCGCAGCGGTCCACCACGGGTGGGGATGTGGGTGGCGGCCTCGACCACGGCCCAGCGCAGGATCGAGGATCCTTGGTGGGAGATGTTGCCGAGGCGTGCCTTGCCGTCGGAGCTGCGCACTGTGGGGGTGAGTCCGGCCCACGCGCAGAGATGCCGGGCGGTCGGGAAGCGGCGCACGTCGCCGATCTCGGTGATGATCAGCATCGCGGTGTAGCGGCCGATGCCGTGGATCTGGCACAGCAACTTGACCCGCTCGTCGGCCTTCGCTTGCAGGTCGATCTCTTTAGCCGAGGCGTCGATCTCGCGGTCGAAGTCATCGAGCAGCGCCAGCAGGCTGTCTAGCCGTTGGCGCGGCGCCTGGCGCAGCTGGACCGTCGCCAAAAACTGTCGGCCGGCTTTGCCGAACAGGTCTGAGTGCTGGTGTGTGACGCCGTGTCTAGCGAGGATCGCGTGCACGCGGTTCTTGATCGCCGAGCGCATCGCGACCAGCGTGACCCGGTGTCGAAGCAGCTCGCGCACGTCACGCAGCTCCCGTGGCGCGATATACGCCTCGGGCAACAGCCCAGCGCGCAACAGCTGCGCCAGCGTGGTCGCGTCGACGGCGTCTGTTTTCACTCTCGCCGCCGCGATCGCGCGGGTGCGCAGCGGGTGCGCGAGGTGCAGCTCAAAGCCGGCGTCCTCGAGCACGTCCGCCAGCCACTCCCAGCCATAGGTGGCCTCAAGCGCCACCCGCGTGCCTTCCGGCTCGCCCAGCAGCTCCAAGAAAGCCTCACGGTCATTGACGATCCGCCGCCGCAGCAAGACCTCGCCCTCTTCGGTGATCGCGGTCACGAAAGAACGCCGGCGATGCAGGTCAATGCCGACCCAACGCGTACCGTTATCCACGGTTGGTCCTCCTCTCGAATTGTCCGACCGCGCGGCCCAATTCCGCGCCGTCACCAGACTGCGTTTCGGGACGGAGGGCCGACCACCTGCCCGAGCGCAACACTTCGAACCACAGAAGCCCACCGGGCCCTTCATGACATCAAGTGGCGGGAGCGATCTTTAGGTGGGATCCTTTCTCGTGGTGGTGCGGGTGATTGACCGAGCGAAGAGCAGGTTCTGGGGCTTTTAGCCTGCCGCGCGGCTTTGCCCTTCGAGGGCCTTTTGAGATGCGCGCCCCCTTGTCACGCCCGCACCATCCTTCGCCGGCCCGGTGGCTCTCCAGTCGCTGATCAGCCGCCGGTACGCGGCTTCGGCTTGGCGCGAGAGCGCCCGTTCGGCTTCAAAGACGGCCTTTGACTTATTGCCGGCGACGCCGCGGCGGCCTTTTTGCGGCGCCGCGCCGGCTGCCAGCTCCAGCTGGCGGATCTTGTTGCGCGTCATCGCGGGACGCGCGAAGGCATAGTCCTGCTCGCGGGTGAGCAGGTGCCAGAAGAGCACGACCAGCTTGCGCGAGGTCGCTGTGGCGGCGATCTGCGGGCCGCGCCGAGCCCGGACGCGGTGAAAGAACGCGCGCAGCGGACCCGCGGTCAGCGTGACCTTCCACGCGGCCTCGCCGAGCATGTGCCTGGCTTCTGCGGCCCCGGCCTTCGATATCCGGCCGTGGCGGGCAGGGGCATTGCCCGATTGCCTGACGCGCGGGTCCAGACCGAGGTAGCTGACGAGCTTGCGCGGCGAGGAGAACCGGCGAATATCGCCGACGGAGGCCATGAACGTCGCCGCGGTGTTTACGTTGACACCGGCAACGCTCATCAGCCGCTGGACCTCCGGCCACTCCAAGGCGGCCTTGGCGATCTCGCGATCAAGCGCGCCGACTTCCTGGTCCAGGAAGTCAATTTGGCGCAAGCAGCCCTCGAGCGTGAGCTGCTCGTCGACCGGCAGCTTGAGCTGCGCCAGCCACGCGCGCCCCGCCTTCCCGAACGCGTCGGTGACCGGTGGGCGGTCGATCAAATTGCGACCCAGCACCGCGTGCGCCTCGTTCTTGACGCGCGTCCTCGCGCGCACAAGCTTCTCGCGCCGGTGCGTTAGCCGCCGCAGCGTCCTGGTGCGCTCATCAGGGGTCCACACCTCATCGAGCAGCCCGGCCATCAACAACCGCGCCAGCGTACGCGCGTCCAGCCGGTCGGTCTTCGCCTTCGCCTCGCTGATCGACCGCAGCTTGCGCGTGTTAGCCACCACCACCCGCACGCCGTGGCGCTCGAGCACAGAGACGATCCGATCAGTCCCGGTGGTCGCCTCAAGCGCGACGACGTCAGCGGGCATCAGGCTCCGCGCCAGCGCCTCCAGCGCTCGCACCCGCGTCCGGATCCGACCCGCCGAGCGAACCCGACCGCGCTCAGCAACCGCGATCTCGCAAAAGTCGCGATGCACATCCAGTCCAATCCCGCGCACAACCACCGTCCTTTCCTCGAAGTGGGCGGGAGCGCGACGGGACACACGACAAAGACGGATTCGTGCTCTCAGCACACCCCGAGCAAATCGCAGGGGCGGCCATGAACAACGCCGAGCTCGCAGCTCATCAGTGGAATATCGGCCTGCCCGACCGCGTCTCCCAAACGAGCCCCTGGTTCCGGGACACGCATCGTCCCGGCAGGCCCGGACGGGAAGTTTCATCTCCGGATAACGGCTCCGCCTACATCTCCACGATCCACGCGATCGCTTGCCGCACCCTCGGGATCCGCCACCTCCGCACACGGCCCTACCGGCCCCAGACCAACGGCAAAGCCGAACGGTTCATCCGCACCCTCCTCGGCGGCTGGGCCTACGGCGCGATCTATCGCTCGAGCACCCAACGAAACGCTGCCCTCGCCGGCTGGCTCGACTGGTACAACACCCGACGACCACACGGCGCCCTCAGCCACAAGCCGCCCATCGCTCGCCTCAACGAGCTGAACAACCCCCTCGGGTCTTACACCTAGG